>NZ_CP195161.1:0-310253 GCF_051200835.1 Janibacter sp. GS2 | reverse complement strand
CGACTCGAAGTACTCGTGGTCCTCGGTCTCCTCCGGCATCTCGAGCGTGCTCACGACGCGACGCTTCGGGTAGACGCCGAAGCAGCCGGAGTGCCCGCTCGCGCCCTCGACCTCCTTGGGGAAGAAGCCGACGATCTCCTCCTCGGTGGTGTGCGGGTCGAATGCGAGCACCAGTGCCTGGTACGCGTTGAACCCGTAGCAGCGTTCGAGCAGCTCGAACACCTTGAACCCCGGCGGGCGGTAGGCGACCTCACCGAAGTACATCTCACCGTCGCTGGTGACGAAGTACTCCGGGTGGACGAACCCGAAGTCGATGTCGAAGGTCTTGATCAGCTTCTCCAGCTGCCGGGTGATCTCCGGTCGGTAGCGCTCCAGCTCCGGAGAGGCCGGCACGAAGACGGAGTACCCCAGGGTCACGTACTCGGAGATGTTGAGGAAGCGGATCTTCCCGTCGTGCACCCACGCCTCGACGGCGAACTCCCACCCATCGAGGTGGGACTCCATCAGGACCGGGAACTCCTCCTCGGGGATGGAGTCCACCTCGTCCGGGGTGCGGATGATGCGGTGCCCCAGGCAGCCGGCCTTGTCGAGCGCCTTGAGGTGGATCGGGTCGTTCGGGTCGCCGTCCAGCTTCAACAGCGTCTGGTTGACACGCTTGAGGAAGCGGATGACGTCGTCCTGCTCGTAGGCCTCCTCGAAGATGCCCACCCGGATGCCGCCGAGCTGCGCACGCCGCTTCATCAGGGCCTTGTCACGGAGCAGGAGGGACTGCCCGAAGAGCTTCGGGTTGTCCATGAGCACCGCGTTGATGGCACCGGCCCACTCGACGGTCTCCTCGAAGAGGGGGATCGCGACGTCGACACCGAGCTGCTGCAGCGTCTCGGCGATCTCCATCGACCGGTCGTTGAGCCGTTCGAAGTTCCACGGGACGTAGGGCAGGTGGTGCTCGCGGCAGTAGTCCTGCGCCCAGTCCGGCGCCACGATGACGTAGCGACGATCGAAGCGGTCCACCGCCTCGAGGGCGTTGGGGCTCCAGCCCAGCAGTGCCACGAACCCCTTGTCCGGGTCGCGACGCTCCGGGTGCGGGTCCCGCGCCGTGGTCGTGGCGTCGTCCTCGGGGAGCGGTTCGGTGGTCGTGTTCGCAGTCGAGTCTGGCACTCCTGCTACCTCCTGCTTGGCGTGCGTACCGCGGCATCGCCCGTGGCCTGCCGCGTGGTGGTCGACTTGCCCTCGCAAGCGATGACCACCCTACAGACGCTCCTGATCTCCGCCAGGATCCGCGAGACCGCCCGCACCTGATCGACCGCGTTGCCGCCCCCCCTTCGGCCGCGGTGCCGTAAGTTACTCGTGAGTGAAGTCGTCGTCGAGGAGAGTGCCGTGACCAGCACGCAGACCAGTCCGGAAACCACGGAGCGCGAGCTGCCCGGGCGGGTCGACGTGCTCGTCGTCGGCGCCGGTCTGTCCGGCATCGGCGCCGCCCACCGCATCCAGCGCGCCAATCCGCAGGCCGAGCTGGTGATCGTCGAGGCCCGTGGCGCGACGGGCGGCACCTGGGACCTCTTCCGCTACCCGGGGGTGCGCTCCGACTCGGACATGTTCACCCTGTCCTTCCCCTTCCGACCCTGGCAGGGACGCAGGGCGATCGCCGACGGGGCGGACATCCTCGACTACATCCGGGACACGGCTCGCGAGTCCGGCCTCGAGCGGATCATCCACACGGGGTGCCGGGTCGTGGCCGCGAGCTGGTCGACCGACGAGCAGGAGTGGACCGTCCAGATCGACACCGCGGAGGGGCGCCGGGTGGTCCGGGCCGGGTTCGTCCACCTCGGCAGCGGCTACTACAACTACGAGAAGACGCACGACCCCGCGTTCGTCGGCGTCGAGGACTTCGCCGGAGAGGTCGTCCACCCGCAGTTCTGGCCGGAGGGCCTCGACCACACCGGCAAGCGGGTCGTCGTCATCGGCTCCGGCGCCACGGCCGTCACCGTGGTGCCGGTCGTGGCCAGGACCGCCGCGCACGTGACGATGCTCCAGCGGACGCCGAGCTACGTCTTCGACGTGCCGGGGGTCGACCCCTTCGTCCAGGCGCTGCGTCGCTGGCTCAGCCCCCGGGCGGTCCAGTCCGCCGCCCGGGTGAAGAACCTGGGCATGCAGTACTTCCTCTACGAGCTCTCCCGCGCTCGGCCCAAGGCGGCCAACGCCATCGTCCTGCGCCAGCTGCGGCGCCACCTTCCCCAGGACGTCATCGACGAGCACTTCACCCCTCCCTACAACGTGTGGGACCAGCGCCTGTGCGCCGTGCCGGACGGCGACTTCTACGCCTCCATCCGTCGTGGGCGCGCCGACGTCGTCACCGGGCACATCGATCGCTTCGTCCCCGAGGGGGTGCGCCTGACCGACGGGCGGGTCGTCGAGGCGGACATCGTCGTCACGGCCACCGGCCTGCTGCTCCAGCTCCTCGGCGGGATCGAGCTCACCGTCGACGGCGAGCGGGTCGCGATGGACCGGTCCTTCGCCTACCGCGGCCTCATGCTCTCGGGCGTCCCCAACCTCACGATGACCGTCGGCTACGTCAACGCCTCGTGGACCCTGCGCGCGGACCTCGTGAGCACCTACGTCGGTGACCTCATCGCCCACCTGCGCGACCGCGGCCTCGGGGTGGCCGTCCCCGTCGCGCCGGACGGGATGAGCGCCGGTCCGATCCTCGACCTGACCGCGGGCTACGTCCAGCGCGCCGTCGCCCGCTTCCCCAAGGTCGGGGACCGGGCCCCGTGGACGATGCCGCAGAACTACGTCAAGGACAAGATCGCCTTCTCCCGCGCGGACGTCACCGAGGCGATGCACTTCCTCCCCGTCGGGGCGAAGGGGGCGACCCTGCCCCGTGGTGCGCAGGCGCCGGCGAGCCTCGACCTGCCCGGTTCGTCGAGCAATGCCGACGACTCCGCGGGCGACCTCGTGCTCGAGGACGTGCGATGAAGCGGCCCGGGCTGCTCGTCTCCGGTGGGACCGCGGTCGTCACCGGGGCGGCCGGCGGGATGGGCGAGCACATCGCCAAGGGGCTGGCCCGCCGCGGCGCCGACCTGGTGCTGCTCGACGTCGCGGCCGCCGGTCTGGAGCGTGTCGCGACGGAGATCTCCCGGGCCACCCCGGGCGCGCAGGTGGCCACCTATGTCGCCGACCTGTCGGACCGGGTGGCCGCGGACGAGGCCTTCGCGCGCATCCGCGACGGACACCCGGGGGTGACCATGCTCTTCAACAACGCGGGCGTCGCCGTCGGCGGGCGCTTCACGCAGGTCACCGCGGAGGACTTCGACTGGCTGCTCGAGATCAACCTGCTCGCCCCGATCCGGTTCACCAGGGCCCTGCTGCCGCTCATGCTCGAGAACGGCCAGGGCCAGGTGGTCAACACCTCGAGCCTCTTCGGTCTCGTCGGCCCACCGGGGCAGAGCGCGTACAGCACGAGCAAGTTCGGGCTGCGCGGCTTCAGCGAGTCGTTGCGCAGCGAGCTCGAGGCCGAGCAGCTGCCCGTCGGAGTCACGGTCGTCCACCCCGGTGGGATCAGGACGAACATCGCCGCTCACGCCCGGGTCGCCGCCGGCGTCGACGCGACGGAGGCCGAGCGCAACCGGGCGGCCTTCGACACGATGCTCGTCTTCCCGGCGGACCGGGCGGCGGAGGAGATCATCGAGGCGGCGCTCGCCCGCAAGCCGCGGGTGCTCATCGGCCGGGACGCCAAGGCGCTTGATCTCCTCGCCCGCGTCACGCCCTCGCGGTACTGGTCGCTGATGGGCCGCGCCATGGACCTCGTCGCCCGACGGACGTAGCCCTCCCCTCCCCTTCGCATCTGCCTAGGCAAATGCGCGGACGACCGCATCTGCCTAGGCACGTGCGCCGGCGACCGCATCTGCCTAGGCAAAGGCCGACCCGAGGAGCATCTGCCTAGGCAGATGCGAAAGGGGGGGGTCGGTGGAGACGGGGCGGGGCGCCTGTGAAGATGGGGACATGACCATGCCCCAGCAGCTCCGAGACCGCCTGCGCCTGCCCGTCATCGCCGCGCCGATGTTCCTCGGCTCCGGACTCGACCTCGTCATCGGTGCCTGCCGGGCCGGTGTGGTCGGGACCTTCCCCGCGCTCAACCTGCGCACCACCGAGGAGTTCGACGGCTGGCTCACGCAGATCGAGACCGCGTTGGCGGAACCGGACGCCTCCGGCCGTGCCCCGGCCCCGTACGGCGTGAACTTCGTCGTGCACCGGACGAACAAGCGGATCGAGGCCGACCTCGAGAAGATCGTCGAGCACGAGGTCCCCGTGGTCATCACGAGCCTCGGCGCCGCCAAGGACGTCGTCGACGCGGTCCACTCCTACGGCGGGCTCGTCTTCCACGACGTCGTCAACGCCGCCTTCGCCGCCAAGGCCGCCGCGGCCGGGGTCGACGGACTCATCCTCGTCTCGGCCGGCTCCGGCGGGCACTCCGGCGGGATCAACCCCTTCGCCCTGATCAGCGAGGTGCGTCGCGTCTGGGACGGGCCGCTCATCCTCGGGGGCGCGCTGAGCACGGGCCGCGACGTCCTCGCGGCCCAGGCTGCCGGTGCCGACCTGGCGTACATGGGCACCCGGTTCCTCGCGACCGAGGAGTCGATCGCCTCCGAGGACTACCGCCAGATGCTCGTCCACTCCGGCGCCGAGGAGATCGTCTACACGCCCTCGATCAGCACGATCCCCGCGAACTTCCTGCGGGGCAGCATCATCGGCGCCGGCCTCGACCCGGACAACCTGCCCGTCCCGGAGAAGGTCGATGTCTCCCACGTGACCAACCCGCACACCGAGGAGGAGCCCCGCAGCACCTCCTCGACCACCGCGCCCAAGGCCTGGCGCGACGTGTGGAGCGCGGGACACTCCGTGGCGGGCATCGAGGGGGTCCTCCCGGTGGCGGACCTCGTCGACCAGCTCGAGGCCGAGTACGTCCAGGCGAAGGGGGAGCTGCTCACCGTCCTCGGTGAGTGAGTCCCCTCGACAGCGCGACACCCGGAACAGCCCTCGCACGACCTCTGTCCCGTCGCCTACGTTGGGGGCATGGCTGAACTCCCCACTCGCGTCCTCGGCGACGGCACGTCCGTCCCGGTCCTCGGCTTCGGCACCTACCCCCTTCGTGGTGATGCCGGAGTCCGCGCCATCGCCTCCGCGCTGGAGGTCGGCTACCGCCTCATCGACACGGCGGTGAACTACCGCAACGAGCGCGAGGTCGCCGAGGGCCTGCGCGCCAGCGGTGTCGACCGCGGCGACGTCTTCGTCCAGACCAAGGTCCCCGGACGGGACCATGCGGGCGCCCGGGGCAGCATCGAGACCTCTCTGCAGGTCATGGACCTCGACTACCTCGACAGCGTGCTCATCCACTGGCCCAACCCCTCCCAGCAGGCCTTCGTCCGGGCCTGGGAGGGCCTCGTCGAGGCGCGCGAGGCCGGGCTCGTGCGCTCCATCGGGGTGAGCAACTTCAAGCCCCACCACCTCGACGAGATCATCGCGGCCACCGGGGTCACCCCGGCGTCGAACCAGATCGAGCTGCACCCCTTCTTCCCGCAGGAGGGCCAGCGGGCCGACGACGAGGCGCGCGGCATCACCACCCAGGCGTGGAGCCCGATCGGCCGGGCCGGGGAGCTGCTCGACGCCGAGCCGGTCGCCACCGCGGCGCGGGCGCACGGCGTCACCCCGGCGCAGGTGGTCCTGCGCTGGCACCTTCACCTGGGCAGCCTCCCGCTGCCGAAGTCCGCCGACCCGGAGCGCCAGCGCCTCAACCTCGAGGTCCTCGGCTTCGACCTCTCCGGTGCCGAGGTCGACGCGATCACCGGTCTCGGTCACGCCGGGGGACGTCTCTTCGCCGCCGACCCGGACACCCACGAGGAGCTGTGATGGGCGAGCTGCTGCCCCGCCTCGACGCCAGTGAGGTGCGCCGCCTCGACCGGGCGCACGTCTTCCGCTCGTGGAGCGCACAGGACCTCGTCGACCCTCCCGTGGTGGTGTCCGCCCAGGGAAGCCGCTTCACCGACGACACCGGTCGCGAGTACCTCGACTTCTCCAGCCAGCTGGTCAACGTCAACATCGGGCACCAGCACCCGGAGCTCGTCGAGGCGATCGCCGAGGCCGCCGCACGGATGACGACGATGTCCCCGGCCTTCGCCGTCGAGACGCGCTCGCAGGCCGCGGCGATGATCGCCGAGAAGGCGCCCGGTGACCTCAACTCGGTCTTCTTCACCAACGGGGGCGCCGATGCGACCGAGCACGCGGTCCGCATGGCCCGTCTGCACACCGGGCGGAGCAAGGTGCTCGCGGCCTATCGCAGCTACCACGGCGGGACCGCGGGGGCGATGGCCCTCACCGGCGAGCCGCGGCGCTGGGGGAGCGAGCCCTCGATGCCCGGCGTCGTGCACCACTGGAGCCCGTACTTCTACCGCTCCCCCTTCTACTCCGAGAGCGAGGAGCAGGAGGGCGAGCGTGCCCTGGCGCACCTGCGCGAGGTCATCGCCGCAGAGGGGCCGGGTCACATCGCCGCGATCATCCTCGAGCCGATCATCGGCACCAACGGCGTCCTCGTCCCGCCGGACGGCTACCTTGCCGGGGTGCGCGCCCTGTGCGACGAGTTCGGCATCGTCATGATCGCCGACGAGGTGATGGCCGGCTTCGGCCGGGTCGGTGAGTGGTTCGCCGTGGACCACTGGGGGGTGACGCCGGACCTCATCACCTTCGCGAAGGGGGTGAACTCCGGCTATGTCCCGCTCGGCGGCGTCATCGTCAACGCAGCGATCCGGGAGACCTTCGGTCCGCGGACCTATCCGGGCGGCCTGACCTACCAGGGCCATGCGCTCGCCTGCGCCTCCGCGGTGGCCTCGATGCGCATCTTCGAGCGGGACGGGATCATCGAGCACGCCCGCACCCTCGGCGAGGACGTCATCGGCCCGGGCCTGCGCGAGATCGCGCAGCGTCACCCGAGCGTCGGTGAGGTGCGTGGGCTGGGGGTCTTCTGGGCGGTCGAGCTCGTGCGCGACCGGACGACCCGCGAGCCCTTCGTGCCCTTCAACGCCTCGGGCCCGGATGCGGCGCCGATGACGGAGGTCATGGCGGCCTGCACGTCCGCGGGACTGTGGCCCTTCGTCAAGGACAACCGCATCCACGTCGTCCCGCCGTGCACGACGAGCGCGGACGAGGCCCGTGAGGGTCTGGCGGTCCTCGACCGGGCGTTGACCGTCGCCGACGCCCGGACCCGGTGACGCGACCCGGAAGGTGGCCGGTTCACCCGGTCCCGGGGGAGGCGACACCGACCCCCTTCGGCCTGTCCGCGTACTGCGTCGCCGACCCGGCCGAGCGCGCCCCGGACCGCCCGGCCCTCGTCGTCGTCCACGGCCCGCAGGACGAGTCCTCGTGGACCTTCGCCCAGGTCGACGACGTCGTCCGGGCCGTTGCCGCAGGCCTGCTCGGTCTGGGCCTCGAGGCCGGCGACCGGGTGCTGCTGCGCATGGGCAACCGGGCGGAGTTCCCCTTCGTCTTCTTCGGAGCGATCGCCGCGGGTCTCGTCGCGGTTCCCACGAGCGCCCAGCTGACCGGGGACGAGGCGGCCGCCCTCCTCGAGGACTGCGGGGCGCGGGCGGTGGCGCTCGACCCGGACCTCTCGCTGGATGTCCCTGAGGGCGTGCACGTGGTGACGGCCGGGATCATCGACGGGTGGGTGGCCGGCCACGAGCGCACCGGGCACGTCCTCGGCGACCCGGACCGGCCCGCCTTCATCACATACACGTCCGGGACCACCGGTGCGCCGAAGGGGGTCGTCCACGCCCACCGCAGCGCCTGGGGGCGGCGTCCGATGTATCGCGGGTGGTACGGGCTGCTCGAGGGCGACGTCATGGTGCACGCCGGTGCGCTCAACTGGACCTACACCCTCGGCGTCGGGCTCACCGACCCGTGGGCCAATGCCGCCACTGCCGTGGTCTACGACGGGCCGCGCGACGGGCTGATCTGGCCTGGGATCGTGCAGGCGCACGCGGCGACCCACCTCGCCGCGGTCCCCGGGGTCTACCGCCACCTGCTGCGTCATGGGGATGCGGGTGCGTGGCACCTCGCCTCCCTGCGGGGGGCCCTCGTCGCCGGCGAGGCGCTCCCCTCGGCCCTGTGGCGCGAGTGGACCGACGTCACCGGCGTGCCGCTCTACGAGGCGCTGGGCATGAGCGAGATCTCGACCTTCGTCTCCACCGGCCCGAATGTGCCTGTGCAGCAGGGGAGCCCGGGTCGGGCCCAACCCGGGCGCCGGATCGCCGTACTCGCCCCCGATCGGCTCGACGCCCCGCGCCCCCTCGGTCCCGGGGAGGTCGGCCGGCTGGCCGTCCACCGGGAGGACCCCGGGCTGATGATCGGCTACTGGCAGCGGCCCGAGGAGAGCGCCGAGGTGATGCGCGGGGAGTGGTTCGTCACGAGTGACCTCGCCGAGCTCGATGTCGACGGCTACCTGACCTACCACGGCCGCTCCGACGACGTGATGACGGCGATGGGCTACCGGGTCTCGCCCGTCGAGGTCGAGGAGGCGCTGGCCGGGACCTCCGGTGTGGGCGAGGTCGCGGTGACCACGCTCGACGTCGGCGACGCCGTGAGCATCATCGGCGCCTGGGTCGTGCCCACCCCCGATGCGGCCGATGACCTCCCGGCGCGGGTGCTGGCCCGCGCGGCCGATGTCCTCGCCCCCTACAAGCGGCCGCGCGAGGTACGTTTGGTGGACGCACTCCCGCGCACGGCCAACGGCAAGGTGGTCCGGCGCGACCTCGCCTGACCTCGATCGGGTGCGTCAACGGCGGGTCAGGCCCACCCGGAAGCCGACCGGCATGAGGGTCAGGCGCTCGGTGATCGTCAGCTCGTAGTCGGGCTCGGGTGTGAGATCGAAGCGGTGGAGCAGCTTGGCCAGGACGATGACCGCCTCGTGCAGGGCGAACTGCCTGCCGATGCAGGCGCGTTCGCCGGTGCCGAAGGGCTTGTACGCGTGGGCCGGTCGGGCGCGGTTGTGCTGGGGCAGGAAGCGGTCCGGGTCGAAGCGGTCCGGGTCCGGCCACACGTCGGGGTCACGGTGCAGCAGGGGGATGAAGACGAGCGCAGAGTCCTGCGGCGTCATCCGCAGCCCCCCGGGCACCCCGGCGGAGCCGTCGGCGCCGATCGTCGTCGTCCCGCGGGGTGTGCGGGCGAAACCGGGGGCCGTCGGCCACAGCCGGAGGGTCTCGTCGACGACGCGACGCAGGTAGCGCAGCTTGGGTACCTGCTCGAAGGTCGGGCTGACCAGCGGGTCGCTGCCGAGCACCTCGTCGAGCTCGGCGCGGACCCGGGCGAGAACCTGTGGCTCCCGAGTCAGGTGGTAGAGCGCGAAGGACAGCGCGCCGGAGGTGGTCTCGTGACCGGCGACGAGCATCGTGAGGATCTGGTGGCGCACGTTCTGCGCCTCGAGGAGGGTGCCGGAGTCGTCGACGGGCACGTGCATCATCCGGCCGAGCAGGTCGTCCGACTCGTCCCCCTTCGCCTCGCGATCGGCGACGATCCGGCGCAGGAGGTCGTCGATGTGGCGGTGCCGGGCGAGGGCCCGCCGGTCCTTGCGCCTGACCAGGTGCCTCCCGACGAGGGGGAGGGAGGCGGTGGTGGAGCGGCCCGCCGCGTGCGACATGTCGGCGACGAAGGTCCGGACGAAGGGGTCGACCTCCTCGGTCCCGAAGCTGGCGAAGGTGTGACTGAAGGCCGATCGGCCGATGGTCTCCAGGGTGAGCTTCGTCAACCACGGGGAGACGTCGACGGTGCGCCCGGAGCTCGCCGCCTCGTCCCAGACGCCGATGAGCTCGTCCGTGGCCTCGACCATGACGTCGTGGTAGCGCCGCATGGCGGGTTTGGCGAAGGCCGGCACGAGCAGCTCGTGCGCCAGGCGCCAGTTGGGCTCATCGCTGCGGGCGGTGAAGAGGCCGTCCCCGACGAACAGGCGCAGGTCCTGCACCGCCGGCGCGAGCGCCTTGGTGAAGCGCGTGTCGTCACAGAGCTCGCCAGCGAGGTCGACCCCGGCGACGAAGACGAACTTCCGGCCCAGGGCGAGCATCTCGAAGACCGGCCCGAGCCGGCGTCCTGCCGCGAGCATGTTCTGCGTGGGTGTCGTCGGGTCGGTGCCCTTGGCGAAGGCGTCCCCCCACCAGCGGCGTCGGCCCGGCGGGTGCGGGAAGGTGCGCCCGGCCCACCCCATGCCGCGGTTCGGCGGATGGGTCGCGAGGGTGTCGGGGACGTCGACGGACGTCGCCCGTGACCGGGTGACCACGCTCATCGGGGTCGCCTTTCGTCAGATGTAGTGACGCCAGTCACCGTAGCCGCGACGGGCGCTCCCGTCCACGCCTGAGGGTCCTCCTCGCCCCCGCCCCCGGCGTGGGATGATGGGCCCCATGAGCAAGCACCCTCGCCTTTCCCACCCCCCGACGGGCCCGCACTCCGTGGAGGAGCTCGGGCACGCGCAGAACCCCGCGTGGTGGACCGTGATGAGCCTCGGGATCCTCGCCGGCATCGTCGGGACCTGGGCCGTCCTCGCGCTGAGCATGACCCTGGGGATCGTCGCCGGCGTCCTCGTCGTCGTCACGATCGTCGTCGGGGTCCTCATGTCGAAGATGGGCATGGGCAACTACACCTACGGCAAGGGCGACACCGCCTCGGGCAGCCCGTCCGTCGGCATCAAGTAGCCGCGTCCGCGCGGCCCTCAGCCGTGGGGGACGTCGTCCTCGATCTCGGCCAGCCACCGCGCCGCGCCGACATCGCTCGGCATGCGCCAGTCGCCACGGGGTGACATCGTCCCGCCCGGCAGGACCTTCGGTCCGTTCGGCAGCGCCGACCGCTTGAACTGGTTGGCGAAGAAGCGCTCCACGAAGAGCACCAGCCACCTCCTGATCTCGGCGAGGTCATAGGCGCCGCGGTCCTCCTCGGCCACCGAGGCGGGCCACGCCCCCTTCGCCGCATCGGACCACGCCTGCTCCGCGAGGAAGGCGATCTTGCTCGGCCGGTACCCGTGCCGCAGGACGTGGAAGAGCGTGAAGTCCTGCAACGCGTAGGGACCGATCATGTCCTGCGTCGACTGCGGCCGGTCGGCGTCCCGGGTCGGCACGAGCTCGGGCGAGATCTCGGTGTCGAGCACCGAGCGCAGCGTCCGGGAGACCTCCGGGAGCTGGCCGGAGTCGGCGACCCAGTGCACGAGGTGTTGCATGAGGGTCTTCGGCACGCCGGCGTTGACCCCGTAGTGGCTCATCTGGTCGCCGACGCCGTAGGTGCACCAGCCCAGTGCCAGCTCGGACAGGTCCCCGGTCCCGAGGACGATGCCGCCGCGCTGGTTGGCGATCCGGAAGAGGTAGTCGGTGCGCAATCCGGCCTGGACGTTTTCGAAGGTCACGTCGTAGACCTCCGGCCCGTGGTCGGCCTCGGGGTCCGTCCCGAAGGGGTGCGCGAGGCCCGCGAGCATCCGGGTCGCCGCCGGACGGATGTCGAGCTCCTCCCACGTGATCCCGAGAGCGTCCATGAGGGCGATGGCATTGGTCTTCGTCCGCTCGCTCGTGGCGAAGCCGGGCATGGTGATGCCGATGATCTCGGAGCGGTCGCGACGCAACCGGTCCATGGCCTTCGCGGCGACGAGCAACGCGTGCGTCGAGTCGAGCCCCCCGCTGATGCCGATGACGACCTTCGGCTGCCAGCCCGGACCACCGATCGCGCGCAGACGCTGCTCCAGCGCGGAGACCTGGATGTTGTAGGCCTCGAAGCAGTCCTGGGCCAGGCGGGCCTCGTCGTCGGGGACGAAGGGGAAGCGGTCGACCGTGCGGCGGAGGCCGAGGTCGCCGGTGGGCGCGTCGAGCTCGATGTGGACCTCCCGGAAGGGGGCCGCGGCGATGCCGGAGGCGATCGCGTTGTCGTCGAAGCTGCCCTGGCGCATCCGCTCCTGGCGCAGCCGGTCCACGTCGATGTCGACGACGCTCGCCCGGGGCCCCTCCGGGAAGCGTTCGGACTCCCCGAGCAGGTCACCGGCCTCGTAGACCATCGTCTGACCGTCCCAGGAGAGGTCGGTGGTGGACTCGCCCTCGCTCGCGGCCGCGTACACGTAGGCGGCGTTGCAGCGCATGGAGGCCGAGCGGGCGAGGAGGTGGCGGTCGTCGGCGCGGGCGACGGTGATGGGGGAGGCGGAGAGGTTGAGCAGCACGCTCGCACCGGCGAGGGCGGCCTCGTGGCTCGGCGGGACGGGCACCCACAGGTCCTCGCACACCTCGGCGTGGACGACGAGCCCGGGCACGTCGTCGACGTGGACGAGGACATCGGTGCCGAAGGGGACTCCGTCCAGTAGGTCCGCGTCCTCACCGGCGGCGAAGGTCGGCCGGAACCACTCGTCGGTGATCCCGGCACCGGTCGCGAAGTGGCGCTTCTCGTAGAACTCGCGATAGTTCGGCAGGTAGGACTTCGGGGCGATCCCGAGGATCTCCCCGCGGTGGATGAGGACCGCGCAGTTGTACAGGCGGTTGCGGTGGCGAAGGGGGGCGCCGACGGCGACGAGCGGCAGCAGGTCGGTGGTGCCCCGGGCGAGCGCGACGAGCGCGGCCTCGACGTCACGCAGGAGGACGTCCTGCAGGAGGAGGTCGTCGATGGCATAGCCGCTCAGACCGAGCTCGGGGAAGAGGGCGACCGCCACGCCCTCCTCGTGCCGGGCGCGCACCTGCGCCAGGGTCGCCGCGGCATTGGCGAAGGGGTCGGCCATGGTCACGGGGAGGGTGCACGCGGCGACGCGCGCGAAGCCGTGGCGGTAGAGGTTGCGGAAGTCGCGGTCCGTCATGGCTCGAGCCTACGGTCATGCCGCGCACGTCTGCGGCGGGCCGGGGGTTGGCCGGTCAGGCGGGCGAAGGGGGGCGCACCCCGAGGGCGGGGTGGCGCCCCTCCTCGGTCTCCGGCAGGTCCCGTCAGCGACGCCGCGCGCTCGCAGCAGCGATCTGCTCGAGGATCTCGACGGCCCGCAGTGCCGCCTCGTTGGAGCGGGCGACCGGTGCCGTCAGGGCGACGATGTCGCGCACCGGGTTCGGGTTGGTCAGGCGCAGTCGGCGCACGGTCTTCGGCAGTGAGCGACTCGCGAGGTCGGGCAGCACCGTGATCCCGACACCGGCCGCGACGAAGGCCGTCGCCGTGTAGTGGTCCTGCGCCTCGACCCTGTACCGCGGGCGGAAGCCGGCGGCCCGGCACGCGCGGTCGACCATGTCCTGGGTGATGCCCGCGGAGATGTCGTTGCTGATCCAGGAGTCGTCGGCGAGCTCGGCCATCTCGACACGACGGCGTCCGGCGAGCCGGTGGTCCGCCGGGACGAGCGCGACGAAGTGGTCGGTCATCAAGGGCGTGACCCGGTGGCCGGGCCGCACGGAGGTCGACGGGTCGGCGGGGACGACGTCGATGTCGACGGGCGGGGACTCTCCGGGCGGATAGCCCTCGGTGAGGATCATCTGGAGGGTCAGCTCGGGCATCCTCGACTGCAGTCGTTTGGCCAGCTGTGGCATCCACCGGTACCCGGCCGAGGCGAAGTAGCCGATGGACAGCGAGCCGGTGCTGCCCTCACGCAGGTCGGCGACGACCGCGTCGATGCGCTTCATCTCGAACATCAGCCGTTCGCTCTCCGCGGCGAGCGTGTGCGCCGCCGGTGTGGGCGCGATCCCGCGACCGTCGCGCGTGAAGAGCGTGAGTCCCGTCTCCTTTTGCAGGGCCGCGATCTGCTGGCTCACGGCAGACGGGGAGTACCCCAGGTGCGTGGCGGCGGCGTTGACCGACCCTGATGCCATCACGGACAAGAAGATCCGGACCCGGTGTGCGTCGACCATGCCGATGATCGTAGCGATGGATGAAGGAAAACTGAATGGTTATCCAGAAAAGTGAATTTGAGAAGGATGATTGAAAGGAAGAGTATCGATCTCATGAAGAAGCTCTGGATGAACACCATCGACGCACTCCGCCCCACCCCTTCGGGCAAGCACTCGGCCCGCCGTCACGCGGACGAGCACCAGGCCCACGAGATGCCCCACGACCACCGGATGAGCGACCGCTTCTACCCCACGCTCTCCACGCGCTGAGCCCACGGGTCCCGGGGGCCATCCAGCCCGGGCCCATGACGAAGGGGGTTTCGCACCACACGGTGCGAAACCCCCTTCGTCATGTCCCGGCCAGATCTCCTCCCCGTCCCCGCTCGGCAAGACTTTCGTCGGGTTCGCATGAGTTGCAAACTCTTGCGAAGCCGAGGTTTATCGGGTCACCCGAGAAACTGGAGGCGCGGGAGAGGAGGGGCCGGAGCGGCTACTTGGTGCCGACGTCGTCCTTGAGGACGACCGCCCGGCCCGCCTCGAGCCGCGCCACCGGCACCCGGAAGGGGGAGCAGGAGACGTAGTCGAGGCCGGCGGCGTTGAAGAAGTGGATCGACTCGGGGTCGCCACCGTGCTCGCCGCAGATGCCCACCTTGAGGTCCTGCTTGGTGCTCCGGCCCTTCTCCACGCCGATGCGCACGAGCTCGCCGACGCCGAGCGCGTCGAGGGTCTCGAAGGGGGAGATCGTCAGGACGCCGTTCGCGAGGTACTTCGGGAAGAAGGCCGTCTCGACGTCGTCGCGGGAGAAACCCCACGTCGTCTGCGTCAGGTCGTTGGTCCCGAAGGAGAAGAAGTCGGCCGTCTGCGCGATCCGGTTGGCGGTCAGGGCCGCTCGTGGCAGCTCGATCATGCAGCCGATCGGCAGGTCGAGCGACTGGTTGTGCGCCTCGGCGACCTCGGCGATGATCTCCTCCGCCTGGGTGCGCACGATGACGAGCTCGCGGTTGGACCCGATGAGCGGGACCATGATCTCCGGCTTGGGGTCCTTGCCGTCGGTGCGCAGGCGCACGACGGCCTCGGCGATCGCCCGGATCTGCAGCGCGAAGAGGCCGGGGATCTTCAGCCCGAGCCGCACACCGCGCAGGCCGAGCATCGGGTTGGCCTCGTGGCTGGAGCGCACGGCGTCGCGCAGGGCGCGTGCCCGCTCGATCTCCTCGCCGCTCTCGCCCCGTTCCTCGGCCAGGGCCACCTTGACCGTGAGGTCGGTGAGGTCCGGGAGGAACTCGTGCAGCGGCGGGTCGATGAGGCGGATCGTCGTCGGCAGCCCGTCCATGGCGGTGAGCAGCTCGACGAAGTCCTCGATCTGGGGCTGGAGGAGCTCGGCGAGGGCGGCGTCGCGCTCCTCGTCGGTGTCGGCGAGGACGACCCGCTCGATCTGCTGGCGGCGCTCACCGAGGAACTGGTGCTCCGTGCGACACAGGCCGATGCCCTCGGCCCCCCGGTCGCGAGCACGCTGGGCGTCCTCGCCGGTGTCGGCATTGGCTCGCACCCGCAGGCGTCGACGGGAGTCGGCGTGGGTGAGGAGCCGGTCGACCGCGTCGACGAGCTCCTTGGTCTCGTCGTCCTCGGAGATCGCCATCGCGGCGTCCATCCCCTCGGAGATGTAGGTCATCACCGGGGAGTCGACGACGTGGACGTCACCGAGGAAGACCTCGCCGGTCTTGCCGTCGATGGCCAGGGTGTCCCCCTCGCGCACGACGTGCTCGCCGACCCGGATCTCCTTCTGGGCCACGTCCACGACGAGGTCCTCGGCTCCGACGACGGCACACTTGCCCATGCCCCGCGCGACGACCGCGGCGTGGGAGGTCTTGCCGCCGCGCGCGGTGAGGACCCCAGCCGCGGCGATCATGCCGGTGAGGTCCTCGGGGGAGGTCTCCCGTCGCACGAGGATCACGGAGTTGCCGGCCGCCTGGGCAGCCTCCGCGCTGGCATTGTCGAAGGCCACGGCACCGACGGCCGCGCCGGGGGAGGCGCCCATGCCGACGGCGAGGAGCGTGCGCTCGGCCTCCCGGTCGAACTGCGGGAAGAGCAGCTGGTTGAGCTGCTCGCCGGTGACGCGCTCGAGCGCCTCGTCCATGGTGATCAGGGCCTCGTCGACCAGCTGGGTCGCGATGCGGAAGGCGGCGCCGGCGGTGCGCTTGCCGACGCGGGTCTGCAGCATCCACAGCGTCCCGCGCTCGACGGTGAACTCGATGTCGCACAGGTCGCGGTAGTGCGTCTCGAGGCGACGCATCGCTGCGCGCAGCTCGCGGTAGGCGCCCGCGTCCTTGTCCTCGAGGTCGGTCAGCGCGAGCGTGTTGCGGATGCCGGCGACGACGTCCTCGCCCTGGGCATTCGGCAGGTAGTCGCCGTAGACGCCGGAGTGGCCCGAGGAGGGGTCGCGGGTGAAACAGACGCCGGTGCCGGAGGTCTCGCCGAGGTTGCCGAAGACCATCGCCTGGACGTTGACGGCCGTGCCGAGCTCGTCCGGGATGCGCTCGCGCCGGCGGTAGAGAGTCGCGCGCTCGGTGTTCCAGCTGCGGAAGACGGCCTCGATGGCCATGTCCAGCTGACGGCGAGGAGTTTGGGGGAAGGACGAGCCGGTCTCGCGCTGGACGATCGTCTTGTACTCCGCGACGACCTCCTTGAGGTGGTCCGCGGTGAGCTCGACATCCGCTGCGACCTTCGCCTGCTCCTTGTGCGCGTCGAGGACGTCGGAGAAGAGCTCGGAGTCGATGTCGAGGACGGTCTTGCCGAACATCTGGATCAGGCGTCGGTAGGAGTCCCACGCGAAGCGCTCGTCGTCGGCGAAGGCGGCGAGAGCGTGGACGGTGTCGTCGTTGAGCCCGACGTTGAGGACCGTCTCCATCATCCCGGGCATGGAGAACTTCGCGCCGGAGCGCACCGAGAGCAGCAACGGCTCCTCGTAGTCGCCGAGGGTGCGACCGATGAGGTCCTCGACGTCGCGCAGCCGCTGGGTGACCTCGACCCGCACCTCAGGTGGCACCCGGCCCTCGGTGAGGTACGCGCGGCATGCCTCGGTGGTGATCGTGAAGCCCGGGGGCACGGGCAGCCCCAGCTTGACCATCTCCGCCAGATTGGCGCCCTTGCCGCCGAGCAGGTCCTTTTGGTCCCGATCGCCTTCGCTGAACATGTGGACGTACTGAATCACCGGTGCCTCCTCGCGCGATGTGCAACCCGCCTACTATGGCAGGGCTCGAGGGGGTTGCCGGTGCCGGTCTCCGAGTGCGGAACGTCGGCGGTCGCAGGCCCGGGGCGTCAGCCCTGCTCGAGCTGGCTCCTCAGGCGCTCGAGCGTGCGGCGGATGTTGCGCTGCTGGAAGTCGGCGAAGGTCTCTCCGCCGGTCACCGCGGCGTCGAAGACCCGCGCGAGCGCGTCCGGCCACGGCCGGTCGTCGGTCCACGTCTCGGTCACCCGCGTGCCGCCGTCGACCTCCTCGAAGCGGTACTCCCAGGTCGCGATCCGTCCCGGGACGACCGGGCGACGCGGCCCGATCCGGTGGACCCGGAAGGCGAAGCGCTCCCCGGGGTCAGCGGCGGTGACGGTGCACTGGGTCGACCACCGTGCGGGACCGCGCTTGTTCGTCCCGACGAAGGGGGTCCCCACGGCGAGCGGCGCCCCGGCCCGCTCGTGCTCGGGCCCGATCTGCGCTCCGGTGTTCTCCGGGCTCCACCGGCCCATCTGGGTCACGTCGCTCACGGCCTCCCACGCGGTCCGCGGGGTGACGGCGATCGTGATGGTGTCCGAGACGGTGAGCTGACGACGCATGGTGCTCACCGTAGACGCCGTCGCCGGACGGGGGTCACTGCTCGAGGGAGGCGCCGTCGAGGCGGTAGGTCTCCCACTCGACCTGTGGCCGCGCCCCCAGGGACTCGTAGAAGGCGATCGACGGGGCATTCCAGCGCAACACCTTCCACTCCAGCCGCCGGTACCCGCGGGCGCGGCAGATGTCGGCGAGGTTCGTCAGCAGTGCCTTGCCGAGCCCGGATCCGCGGTGCTCCGGCTCGACGTAGAGGTCCTCGAGGTGGATGCCGTGGCGGCCGGTCCAGGTGGAGAAGGTGAGGAACCACAGGGCCATCCCGACGACGCGACGGGACCCCCCTTCCCCGGACTCGGCGACGTGGCAGAAGGCCCTCGGCTCACCGTCGGTGGGGAAGAGCACGGCCGCGAAGTCCGCCTCGGTCGCCTCCACGGCGTCCGGCTCCTGCTCGTACACCGCCAGCTCGTGCACGAGTCCGAGGACCGCGGGGAGGTCACCGGCGGTGGCGGGACGGATGTCGGGATGGTTCATGGGGGGATTGTGCACCCGACGGGGGTGAGGGGTCAGTCGAGGGTGGTGCGACCGCGGTGGACGCGAAGGGAGAGGAAGAGGATGAGCAGGCCGGCGGCGGAGAGCCCTGCCCCGACGAGCGAGGGGGCCTGCCAGCCCCAGCCCGCGGCGAGCACGAGGCCGCCGAGCCACGCGCCGAGGGCGTTGGCGATGTTCAGCGCGGCGTGGTTGCCGGCGGCGCCGAGCGTGCGTGCCCGGCCGGCGACCTCCATCAGCCGCAGCTGCAGCGCCAGGACGAAGGCCGAGACCGAGATGCAGATGAGGAGCAGGACGATGCCGGCGGGGACGGCCCAGTTCGCGGCCCAGGCGAAGGCGGCGAGCGAGGCTCCCGTGGCGATCGAGGAGCCGACGAGGGTGCGCAGGACGGAGCGGTCGACCAGCCGGCCGGCGACGATCGTCCCGAGCAGGCCGCCGACACCGTAGATGAAGAGGTAGATCGGTACCGCGTCGGCGGGCAACCCGGTCTGGTTGCGCAGGATCGGTGAGATGTAGGAGTACATGGCGAAGACGCCACCGAAGCCGACCGACCCGACGAGCATCGTCAGCCAGACCTGCGAGTCGCGCAGGGCGGCGAGCTCGCTCCGGGCGCGGGCCTCCTTGTCGCCGGGCTGGTGCGGGACGACGGTGGCCACGAGCGCCGCCGTGAGCAGCCCGATGCCCGCGACGAGCCAGTACGCCGAGCGCCAACCGGCCTGCTGCCCGAGCCATGTGGCGAGTGGAACCCCGGCGACATTGGCGATCGGGATGCCGAGCATGATCCGGCTGACCGCCCAGCCGCCACGGCCCGGGGCCACGATGTCGAAGGCGACGATCGAGGCCACACCGAAGAAGGCGCCGTGGGGGACGCCCGAGACGAAGCGCGCGAGCATGAGCAGCTCGTACCCGGAGGCCAGGGCGCTCAGGGCATTGCCCGCGGCGAAGAGCAGCATGAGCGCGACGAGCAGACCCCGGCGCGGCAGTCGGTTGCCGAGGATGGCGATCGTCGGTGCGCCGACGACGACGCCGAGGGCATAGGCAGAGATCGTGTGGCCCGCTTGGGGGATCGTCGTGTCGATGCCTGCTGCGATCTCGGGAAGCAGGCCCATGGTGACGAACTCGGTGATGCCGATGCCGACGCCGCCGAGGACGAGCGCCGCCAGGGCGGCCCCCAGGTGGGGGTCGCGCGTGGAGGCGACGACCGGCGGTGGGGACAGGGGCACGACCGCCATTCTCTCCCACGTTTGACCTTCGCCGGGCCTGCGCCTACATTTGTCGACGGTGTTCTACGAATGTAGAACACGCCCGGGTCGCCCGGGCGACGCGCCGCCCTCAGGAGGATGTCCCCATGGCCCTGCGCCTGCACCGCCTCGGACTCTGGTGTGCCACCCACGCCAAGAGCGTCCTCGCGATCTGGCTCGCCGTCCTCGTCGCCGTCGGGATCGGCGCCACCGCCTTCGGGCGGCCGATGACGAACGAGATCACCGTGCCGGGGAGCGACTTCGAGCGCGTCCTCGATGACCTGGGTGAGGACATCCCCGAGGCGGCCGGTGGTTTCGGCACGGTCGTGCTCCACAGCGACGAGGGGGAGTTCACCGCTGCCCAGCGCGAGACCATCCGAGAGGTCTTCGACGAGTGGCAGGAGCAGCCCGAGGTCAAGGACGTCATCGACCCCTTCGAGAGCCAGCAGACGCTCGATGAGGCGGGTGTCGACCTGCGGCAGGCGAAGAAGGACCTCACGACCGGCGAGCGGGAACTCGAGTCGGCGCACACGAAGATCTCCACGGGGCAGGGGCAGGTCGACTACGGCGAGTCCTGGATCGACTTCTTCGAGGAGAACGACCCGGACAGCCCGAGGCTCGACGACATCCGCACCCAGGTGCGCGAGGGCAAGACCGACCTCACGGCCGCCAAGAGCGACTACCGGCAGGGCCAGCAGGACCTCGTCGAGGGGAAGGCCTCGTACGCCGCGGGGACCGCGGTGCGCGACGCGGCCGGCGACACCCGATTCGTCACCGACGACGGGTACGCGTTGGCCCAGGTCCAGTTCGACCGCAACACCAACTCCGTCGACCCCGAGGTCAAGCAGGCGATCCCCGAGATCGGCGAACGACTCGAGAGCGCGGGCATCGACGCGGAGTACAGCGTCGAGATCACCCAGGAGAACACGCTCGTCGGGCCGGGCGAGGCGGTCGGCCTCATGGTCGCGGCCCTCGTCCTGCTGCTCGCGCTGGGCTCGCTCGTGGCGGCCGGCCTGCCCATCGCCGGCGCCCTGCTCGGGGTCGGTGCCGGTCTCGGCGGTGCGCTCGCCGCGACCCACTTCTTCGACATGAACTCGCTGACCCCGGCCCTGGCGCTCATGCTCGGCCTCGCCGTGGGCATCGACTACTCCCTCTTCATCGTCAACCGGCACCGCAACCAGCTGCTCGGCGGTCACGAGCTGACCGACTCGATCGCCCACGCCGTCGGCACCGCCGGCAGCGCAGTCGTCGTCGCCGGTACGACCGTCGTCATCGCGCTGATCGCCCTCGTCGTCACCCCGATCCCCCTGCTGGGCCAGATGGGACTCGTCGCCGCCGCCACCGTGGCCGTCGCCGTGGTCGTCGCACTCACCCTCACCCCGGCCCTGCTGCATCTGGCCGGCACGAGGGTGCTGTCCACCCGCGCCTGGGCCAGGGCCGGGTTCGACGCGCCCGGCGCCCCGGGCGAGCGGAGCGTCGACGCGCCCGAGGAGGAGCACGGTGGTGCCTACGTGGCTGCCGTGACCCGCCGCCCGCGTCTCGTCGTCCTCGGGGTCGTCGCCCTGTGCGCCCTCCTCGCGCTGCCGGCCCTCTCCCTTCGCCTCGGGCTGCCGGACGGCTCCAGTGAGCCGGCGGAGTCGACGGCGCACGAGACCTACGCGCAGGTGGAGGAGCACTTCGGTGCGGGTGCCAACGGTCCTGTCATCGCGGTCGCCGACCTCGACGAGGCGGCGGCCGACGAGGACGCGGTCCTTCAGGAGCAGGCCGACCTCGTCCGACGCCTCGGCTCGGTCGGCGGGGTGCACGCGGTCATCCCCTTCGGGGTGAGCGAGGACCGCTCGACCCTCGCCTTCCAGATCGTCACGGAGGCCGGACCCGCCGACGCCGAGACCGCGGCCACCGTGCGACTGCTCAGCGCGAGTGCAGCGGCCATCGGTGGGGCCACGGACTCCGAGATCGGCCTGACCGGCCAGACCGTGGCGAATGTCGAGGTCTCCGAGCAGCTCGCGGAGGCCCTGCCGGTCTACCTCGGCATCGTCATCGGGCTCTCGCTCCTGCTCCTGATGATCGTCTTCCGCAGCCTGATCGTCCCGCTCGTCGCCACCGCCGGGTTCCTGCTGTCCGTCGCCGCCTCCTTCGGTACCGCGGTCGCGGTCTACCAGTGGGGCTGGCTCGGTGGCCTGCTCGGGGTGGACACCCCGGGACCCCTGCTCAGCTTCATGCCGATCATGCTCGTCGGTGTCCTCTTCGGGCTGGCGATGGACTACCAGATGTTCCTCGTCTCGGGGATGCGCGAGGCCCACGCCCACGGCAGTTCCGCTCGCTCCGCCGTGCGCACCGGGTTCACCCACGGGTCGAAGGTGGTCCTCGCAGCCGCCCTGATCATGGCCTCGGTCTTCGCGGGCTTCGTCTTCGCGGAGCTGACGATGATCCGACCGATCGGCTTCGCCCTGGCCGTCGGCGTGCTCGTCGACGCGCTGCTGGTGCGGATGACGCTCACCCCCGCCGTGATGCACCTGCTGGGCGAGGCCGCGTGGTGGATGCCGCGCTGGCTCGACCGGATCCTGCCCGACCTCGACGTCGAGGGCACGGCGCTGGAGGCGCAGGTCACAGGCGCTGCGCGGGAGCAGGAGAAGACGCAGAACCTAGGCTCGGCCGCATGACTGCCACGACGGGCAATGCCCCGCTGCTCGAGACCGAGACCGAGATCGACGCCCCGCCGGAGACCGTGTGGGCACTCATCACCGACCCGCGGGCACTCGGCGGCCTGAGCGACCAGGTGCTGCGCACCCACGTCGTCGGCACCGAGCCGGTCGGCCTGGGCACGCGCACGGTGAACATCAACCGCCGCGGCCCCCTCGTGTGGCCCACCCGCGCCAAGGTCGTGCGCTTCGAGCCGACCACGGACTATGCCTTCCGGATCAAGGACAACGCGACCATCTGGTCCTTCGCGCTCGCCCCGACCGCGACCGGTGGCACCCACGTCACCCACCGGCGCGAGGCACCGACGGGCACCACCAAGGTCTCGAAGATGCTGCAGGCGAAGGTCCTCGGTGGGATCGAGGAGTTCGACCACGAGATGGTGCTCGGCATGGGTGTGACCCTGCAGCGCCTGAAGGCGCTGCTGGAGACCAGCTGAGCGAATGGGTACTTCTCCCCATCGACCGGTCGTGCTCCGGCCACCTAGATTCATCGGTGTCAGCAGGTGACCGGGGGGACACGCCAGCTGCACCGGCCCGTGGTCCGCAGGGGGACCACGGGGTCGACGAAGGCGGGACTTCGCAGGGGGAGTCCCGCCTTCGTCCCGTTCCGGGGGGCGCACGGGCCCGGTCGGGGACTCGCCGGTGCTGTCGGCGCCGGCCGTCCTGTGTGACGATTTGCCCATGGCCTACCCTCCCAGCGGTCCCAGCGTCCCTCCGCCGCCCGGCGGTTCGACCGGCGGGCAACCGCCCTACGGCTCCCAGCCCGGGCCCTTCCAGGGTGGGCCCGGGCCGCAGCCGAAGAAGGGACTGAGCGGCGGGATCATCGCGGCCATCGCCGGCGTCCTCGTGCTGCTCCTCGCCGTGTGCTGTCTCGGTGGCTTCCTCATCGTGCGTGCGACCGGCGACGACGAGCCGGACTCGACGCCGACGAGCGAGACGAGTGAGACCAGCGAGGAGCCCACGCAGGAGCCCACGCAGGAGGAGCCCACGCAGGAACCGACCAGCATGACCGAGGAGCCCGACCCGACGGACTCGTCCACCTCCTCGCCGGCGGGGACCTCGGTGGACTTCCCCGCCTCCTACGACGGGTGGAGCAACTCGGCCCCGGACAGCACGACACTGGCCAGCTATGCCAAGGACGGCAACAGGTTCAGCGTCATCGCCTCCAGCTACCTCAAGCCGTCGAACTACGAGCAGCTGTGGGACTCCGTGAAGAAGTACGGCGACGTCTCCTGCGGCCGTCGCTCCAGCTCCGGCTCCGACATCTACTGCACCGCGGAGAAGGACGGGGCGACCTTCCTCGCCACGTCGCCGGACCTCAGCGAGGCCGACCTGGCGTCGGCGGTGCAGGGGATGCTCGACGAGCTCTGAGCGGCGACGACATAGGCTGGTCGTCATGCCACGCCACGTCACGACGACCATCGAGGACGGTGTCGCGCATCTGCGCCTGGCCCGGCCCGACAAGCTCAATGCGCTCACGCTGGAGATGCTCGACGACCTCGTCGCTGCTGCACACGGCCTGCGCTCGGACCGCCGACTGCGGTCCGTCATCGTCTCGGGTGAGGGCGATGCCTTCTGCGCCGGCCTCGACTTCGGGTCGGCCATGAAGGACCAGAAGGGCATCGTCACCCGCCTCGTCCCGCGTCCGTGGCGCGGGACCAACACCTTCCAGGAGGCGGCCTGGGCCCTGCGGCGACTCGACGTGCCGGTCATCGCCGCGGTCCACGGACACTGTCTCGGCGGCGGCCTGCAGATCGCCCTCGGCGCCGACTTCCGCATCACCCACCCGGACGCCACCTGGTCGGTCCTCGAGGGCCGGTGGGGGATCATCCCTGACATGTCCGGGGTCCACTCGCTCTCGCAGCTCGTCGGGATCGACGTGGCGAAGAAGCTGACGATGACCGCAGAGAAGCTCTCCGGCACGCGAGCGCGCGAGATCGGTCTGGCCACCGAGGTGGCCGACGACCCGATGGCCGCCGCGAGGGAGCTGGCGGCCGAGCTCGCCACCCGCTCGCCCGACGCCCTCGCGAGCGCCAAGCGGCTCTTCGAGACGACGTGGCACGGGGGTGCGCGACGCGCCTTCGCGCGCGAGCGCATCGAGCAGGTCGGTCTGCTCTTCGGGCCCAATGCCCAGCGGGCGCGGGAGGCCAACGCCGAGCGCAGACCACCGCAGTACCTGCCCCGCGGTCGAGGGCTCGTGCGGTGAGCGGCGACACCCCGCCCGCCGGCTTCCTCCCGATCGTTCCGGAGGGGCTCCCGCAGGGCTGGTCGAGTCGCGCCCCGGAGGAGACGGATGTCGACGAGATCGTGGCCCTCGTCCGCGCCGAGAAGCACTCCGTCGAGGGCTCTGGCGCCGTCCAGGAGGACGTCGTCGCCGGCGAGGCCGTCGGTCAGGGCGCGTGGACCCGCCGTCAGGTCGTGGTCGTCGACGCCGAGGGACGGATCCGGGTCTGGGCCCGGGTCCACGACCGGGCCGCCGGCCGGACCAACGTCGACCTCACGGCGGACCCCGAGCTGGCCCGCGAGGACGAGCAGGACCTCGCGCGCATCCTGCTCGCGTGGGCCGAGCAGGTGGCGCTGACGATCTCCCGGGGGCGTGGCCTCGGTGGCACCCGCCTCGACGTCTCCGTCCACGAGGACGACGACCGGCTGCGCTCGATGCTCAGTCCCGCGGGGTACCACCTCGCGCGCACCTGGCTGCAGATGACCCGTCCGGCCCAGCCCGGCGACGAGGACCTCGTGGCGACCACCCGGCGCGAGGGTGTCGCCGTGCGGCGTGTGGCGCGGCGCGAGGACGGCACGCCGGTGGCCGCCGACCTGCAGGCCGTGTACACGATGATCGAGGAGTCCTTCGCGGACCACTTCAACTCCTACCGGGAGTCCTTCCCCGAGTTCCTCGCCCGGCTGCGTGAGGCTCCGGGGCACCGCTGGGACCACTGGTGGATCGCCGACATCGAGGTCGAGGGTCAGTGGGTCCCGGGCGGAGCCGTCGCGGCCCTCGTCCTTCCCGAGGACGCTCGTGGCTGCGAGGGGACCTACATCGACTACATCGGCGTGCACCGCCTGGCGCGGGGCCGTGGCGTGGCCAAGTCGCTCCTGCACACCGTGCTCGCCGACACCGCCCGGCGCGGACGCAACCGGGTCTCCCTCGAGGTCGACGCGGACAGCCCGACGGGAGCCGACGGCCTCTACGAGTCCATGGGCTGGGTCACCGGACACCGGACCGAGTCATGGCACAAGGACATCCGGCTCGACGGGACGGACGACCCGGTTCCCCAGGCGCGCCTCGACTGAGGCGGCTCAGTCGAGGCGGCGGGTCTCGATGGTGAAGTCGTGGTCCCGGAGGCGCTCGACGAGCAGCCCGTCCAGGGCGACGGCAGGCGTGAGCACGCCCCCGTCGCCCGGCACGTCGTCGCTGGCGAGGCAGAGCGCGGACTGGCCGAGCATGATCGCCGTGCCGCTGTAGCCGGGGTCGGCCTTCGCGGCGACGGTCGTGGCGTACCTGGCGCCGCTCGTCGTCGTCGCGACGACCTCCATGCGGAAACGGCCGTTGGTGCGCGACTGCTCACTGGGCCCCTCCCCGGGCTCGGGCAGCACCCGGTCGAGCAGCGCGCGGGTCGGGCCGAAGGAGAGCCCGCCGACCACGCCGAGGAGGCCGAGCGTGGTCCCCGCGGCGAGGAAGGGGGAGGCCAGCCGCGAGCCGTAGTCGGTCACCTCGTGGTAGCGGAAGGCGCGGCCGTACCGCCAACCCAGCAGGGCGTTGCTGCGGCGCACGACCCGGGTGTTGTACGTGGCCATGACGAAGGGGCCGGTCCAGTGACCGTCCTCGGTGCGGCGGACCGGGAGACGGGAGCCGATCGCCTTCAGCCGGCGTCGGCGGGGTGCAGTTGTGGTCGCCGTCGTCACCCGGGCCCGGTCGGCGCGAGTCGGCTCGGCCGCCCGGTCGGGGCTCAGGCCGTAGGTGTCGTTGATCGCCCGGCGGTCCTCGACGGACTCCGAGGCAGCGATCGTCTGCTGCCGCATCGAGGCGATCGTGCCCCCGGACAGGCCACCCTTGAGGCTGCGCACGAAGAGGACGGTGTCGGTGAGCTCGCCCGCCCCCTCTGCGGCGGCGACCCGCGCGGTCTCGAGCACGCCGAGGTCCGAGGGGATGGAGTCGAAACCGCAGGAGTGGACGATCCGCGCACCGGAACGTCGGGCGACGTCGTGGAAGGCCTCGGCGGAGTCCCGCGCGAAGAGGACCTCACCCGTGAGGTCCGCGTAGTGGGTCCCCGCGAGCGCGCACTCCTTGACCAGCGCACGACCGTAGAGCGCGTAGGGCCCCACGGTGGTCACGACGACGTGCGTCGACCCCGCCAGGTCCGCGCACGCAGCCGGGTCGGACACGTCGATGAGCAGGCGGGGCCACGTGCCGGCAGCACCACCGAGCTCGGCGGCGACGGCGTCGAGCTTGGCCCGCGAGCGTCCGGCGATGGCGATCCGCACTCCCTCGGGCGCGTGGTCGCGCAGATGGGCCGCAGTCAGTCGCCCGACGAAGCCGGTGGCACCGACGAGGACGATGTCGTAGGTGCGCTCACCCGTGGAGGAAGTCATGAGACGACAGTAACCCGTTGGGCGCCAACGCTTTCATGGCTCACGTCCCAGTGGACGTGACGCCGGGCGGATGGGTGCCACAGGTCACCTCGACCGAGACGGGTCTTCCGCCGGGACCGGTACTTCGGTAGACAGGGGGCAGCGATGGTGCTGCACGCACCCTCCACCGACTGCAAAGGAGAAGCATCATGACGCAGCCTCCGAACGAGACCCCCGATCCGCCCGAGGAGGCCATCGGCGGCGTGCCGACCGGAGCCTCGCAGGCCGGTGACGGCGGTGCTGACGGCGCGGCCGGCGACGGTGGCGCTGACGGTGGTGCCGGTGACGGTGGCGCTGACGGTGGTGCCGGTGACGGTGGCGCTGATGGTGGTGCCGGTGACGGCGGTGCCGACGGCGCGGCGGGTGACGGCGGCGCCGATGGTGGCGCCTGAGTGAGCGACCCCCACGAGGCCGGTGCACCCAGGCGGTGCACCGGCCTCGAGCGCATCCTCGACCTCGATCTTGCCGGCCTCGACGCGATCTGGGGCCGATCGCCCCGGCACGTCCCTGCGGCAGCCCTGCCGTCCCCCTTCGCCGATCTGCTGAGCACGCAGGATGTCGATGCCCTCCTGTCACAGCGGGGATTGCGGGCCCCCTTCCTGCGCGTCGCGAAGGAGGGGCGCACCCTGCCCGATGCCGACTTCACCCGCGGGGGCGGGGTGGGCGCCGCGATCGCGGACCAGCTCGACGACACGGCGCTGCTGCGGCTCTTCGCGAGCGGCCACACCCTCGTGCTCCAGGGGCTGCACCGCTCGCACCCCCCGCTCCTGCACTTCTCCCAGCAGCTCGCCGCCGATCTCGGGCACCCCGTCCAGGTCAATGCCTATGTCACCCCGGCCCAGAGCACTGGCTTCTCTGCCCACTACGACGTGCACGACGTCTTCGTCCTGCAGACCGCGGGGGAGAAGCGCTGGCGGCTCCACCGGCCCGTCCACCCCCACCCGCTGCGGGACCAGCCCTGGCAGCAGCGTGAGGATGCGGTGTCCGCGGCGGCAGCGGCCGACCCCCACCTCGAGGTCACCCTGCAGCCCGGGGACGTCCTCTACATCCCGCGCGGGTGGCTGCACGCGGCCACCGCACTGGGGAGCATGAGCACCCACGTCACCGTCGGGGTGCACGTGTGGCACCGCGGTCACCTCGCCGAGACCCTCCTCGACGAGGCACGCACGGCGGTGGCCGCGCACTCGGCCCAACGCACCTCCCTTCGCCCCGGTGTGGACGTCGGGGACGCCGACGACATCCGACACGACCTCGAGCAGGTGCGGGCCGCGCTCCTCGAGGCGCTGGCCGCGGTCGACGGGGAGCGGGCTGCCACGGCGCTCGAGGCCCGGCACCGGTCCGGGCAGCGACCCGAGCCAGTACCCCCGGTCGCCACCGTCGAGGCGGCGAGCGACCCGGGTCCGCACGACGTGCGGCCGCGAGCCCACCTGCGGGCCCGGGTCCGCAGGATCGACGGGGAGTGCGTGCTCGTCTCCCGGGCCGGGCGGGTCGTGCTCACCGAGGACGAGGCGAGGCTCGTCGAGCGGTGGCTCGGCGACGAGCCGGGTGCCGATCTCGGGCCGCAGCTCGCTCGGCGCCTGCTCCTCGCGGGGGTGGGCAGGCTCCGCGGCCAGGACCCGGACGCCGTAGGGTCGGCCACGTGAGCCAGTCCGCCCAGCCCCCCCGCTTCCGGTGCTCCGTCGCCGCCCGCGAGCGGGGCGACGTCCCTGTCGGCACGGCGGTGCCCGCGCCCTACTGGATGCTCGTCGGCCACCCCGGTCCGTGGCCGCCGAAGCCGATCGCGACCGAGCCCCTCACCGAGGTCGCGGACGAGCTGTCCGCCGAGCTCAACCGGGTCGGCGCCCGACTGCAGCTCGTGCGCCGGCACGGACGGCTCGAGGGCGATCTCGTCGAGGCGGACGGGGACCAGCCGGTCTTCCTCGTCGATGTGCGCCGTGGGCTCGTCGGACGCTCGACGTGGCAGACCCCGCAGGACCTCGTCGCTCTCGCCCGGCGCTTCGACGACCTGCCGGACCCGACGAGCGAGCCGCTCTTCCTCGTGTGCACCCACGGGCGCAAGGACGTGTGCTGCGCCATCGACGGCCGGGTCGTCGCCGCGGTCCTCGACGACGTGCTGCCCGGTGCGGTGTGGGAGACGACCCACCTCGGGGGAGACCGCTTCGCCGGCAATGCCGTGGTCCTGCCCGAGGGCTCGATGTACGGCCGCCTCGACGGGGAGAGTGCGCCACGGGTCCTGCTCGACCACCTCGACGGACGCGTCGACCTCGACCGCTGGCGGGGACGCTGCGTGTGGTCGCCGGCCGCCCAGGTGGCGGTCCACGACGTCCTCGGCAGCGAGCCGGGGGCGAGCCTGCCGGGCCTGCCCGACCCGGCCGTGTCCGTCCTCGCCGCCGACCGCTGGCTGGTCGACGTCGAGGTCGCCGGCGTGCGCCACCGCCGGGAGGTCGTCCGCCGGATGAGCGAGGGGCACCAGCTCACGTGCAGCGGGGGCAGCAAGCAGCAGGCGCTCTTCGCGGTGAGTGCTCCCGCCTAGCCCACACCCCCTTCGCGGTCGACGACCTGGACTGCGCCCGGGAGCCGGGATGCCCGCCGGAGAAGGATGAACGGGCCGCCGGCGTGGTCCTCGGCCACCCGCGGTCACTCTCCTGGCACGGACTCCACCTCGAGGTCGTCGCCACCGCAGGTACGGCCCTCGTCGACGTCCTTCGCGATCCGCTCGGCATTGACCATCGACACGGAGTCGTAGGTCGGGCTGCCCGAGAGGACCGACCGGAACTGGTAGCGGGTGAGGGCCTGCGCCCGGCAGTTCTCCCCGAAGGCCAGCACGTCGAAGGTGTGCGGCTGGCCGACGAGCTCCCCGTCCGTGCGCCCGATGAAGTGGCGCAGGGTCCCGGCTCCGGTGAAGGTCCCGACCTGGATCCTGTTGCCGTCCAGCTCGGCCCGGTGCATGTGACCGTTGATCCGCAGCTGGCCCGGTACGTCGTCGACGGCCGCCGGCTCGTGGGACACGGTCAGGTCCGGGGCCGGACGCTCGCCCCACGCCTCGAGCCACTGGTCGCGTGCCTCGTGCTGGTTGTCCTCGTCGCCCCGGAGCGGGTCGTCGAAGTAGCGCGGGTCGTTGAAGCCGGCGATCCGCACGCCGCCCACGGTCACCTCCTGGTACTCGTCGGGCGTCGGCTCCAGCAGGACCACGCCCTCGGTGTTCGCCATCTGCTCGAGCAGGCGGGTGTCGGTGCGCGAGCTCGCGTCGTGGTTGCCGCGGACGAAGACATAGGGGACCCCGAGCGAGGAGATGCTCCGGTGCAGGTCGCTCACGCCGACCTCGACGTTGCCGAAGGTGAGCAGGTCGCCGGAGTCGATGACGACGTCGATGTCCTGCTCCTCGATGATCGTGCGCATCAGCGCGTACTCGTTCGTCGAGTGGATGTCCGAGACCAGCAGCGCCTTGACCGCGGTCTCCGTGGGGATCCGGTGCGGTGCGTACTCCTGCTGCAGGGCGCTCGACAGCGCGAGCAGGTTGCGCAGGTAGGGGGTGGCCTCGTCGGCGCGCTCCTCGACGCTGGCGAGCAGGCCGCGCTTCGATGCGGCCAGCTCGAGCAGTCCGGTGGAGCGCAACGACTCGAGCCGATCCGGCGCGTAGGTGCGCTGGGCGGCGAGGCCGACACCGGCGCACGTGACGGCGGTGACCAGGACCCCGCCGACGACGCTGCGCCGCCCGGGCGCTCCGCGACGGCGCAGCCCGATGCCGAGGAGGACCACCCCCAGCCCGGCGAGCGCGCCACCACCGAAGCGCAGACCCACGCCGGTCGCCGCCTCACGGATGACGCGTGAGCGCTCCGCCGCACTGACGTCCAGGGTGGACGGGTCCAGGTTGCCCGACTGGACGAGCTGGGTGATCTCCGGCTTGACCCGGGGCTCGATTCGCACGCCGGGAGCGAGGCCGGCGAACTCCGCCGAGACGCTCCCGACGACGGTGTCGGTGCCGATGCTCGAGAGCTCACCCCAGCCGGGCGACAGGTGCACCTCGGCCGCGTAGTAGTCCGTCTCGACGGTCACCGGCCACAGGGAGGCGGTGATCATCCCACCCGTGAGGGAGGCCATGACGACGAGCAGGGTCATGGCGGCAGGCCGCAGGCGGGAGGTCCATCGCACGAGCACACTGTAGGTGTCCGCGGGCACGTGCAGGACGGGTGTCCGGGCCCCCATTGCTACTCGTCGGTAAGCGGGTCTACCCTCAGCGCATGGATGCTGATGCCGTTGTCGTGGGCCACGGCCTGGCCGGGCTGGTCGCCGCCGCAGAGCTCGCCGACGCCGGCCGACGGGTCCTGCTCGTCGACCAGGAGAGCGAAGCCAATCTCGGCGGGCAGGCGCACTGGTCCTTCGGGGGCCTCTTCCTCGTCGACAGCCCCGAGCAGCGGCGGATGGGCATCAAGGACTCCACCGACCTCGCGTACTCGGACTGGATGAACACCGCCGGCTTCGACCGCGACGAGGACCGCTGGCCCCGCGAGTGGGCGCGGGCCTACCTGGACTTCGCTGCCGGGGAGAAGCGCTCGTGGCTGCACCAGCAGGGCATGCGCTGGTTCCCGGTCGTCGGCTGGGCCGAGCGCGGTGACGGCTCCGCGCACGGTCACGGCAACTCCGTGCCCCGCTTCCACATCACCTGGGGGACCGGCCCCGGGGTCGCCGCCCCCTTCGTCCGCAGGGTCGAGGAGGCGAGGGACCGAGGGCTGGTCACCTACCGCCACCGCCACCGCGTCGACGAGCTGATCGTCGAGGACGGCGCCGTCGTCGGAGTCCGCGGTGCGCGCCTGGCCGAGGACCCGGCCGAGCGGGGCATCGCGAGCAACCGCGACAGCGTCGGGGGCTTCGAGCTGCGCGCGCCGGTTGTGCTCGTCGCCTCCGGCGGCATCGGCGGCAACCACGACCTCGTCCGCGAGAACTGGCCGGCCCGCCTCGGTGTGCCGCCGACGCACATGGTCACCGGCGTCCCCGCCCACGTCGACGGTCGGATGATCGGGATCACCGAGGCCGCCGGCGGCAACCTCATCAACCGCGACCGCATGTGGCACTACGTCGAGGGCATCCGCAACCACTCCCCGATCTGGGACCGTCACGGCATCCGCATCCTTCCCGGACCGAGCTCGATGTGGCTCGATGCCGAGGGCAACCGACTGCCGGCGCCGCTGCTGCCCGGGTACGACACCCTGGGGACGCTGAAGCACCTGCGGGCGACCGGCCATGACCACTCGTGGTTCATCACCAACCGGGCGGTCGCCGGCAAGGAGTTCGCCCTCTCCGGGTCCGAGCAGAACGAGGACCTCACGGGCAAGGAGGTCACCGGGGTCATCCGCAAGCGTTCGCTGGCCGAGGTCACGCCCTCGATGCAGGCCTTCCTCGACAAGGGCGCCGACTTCGTCCAGGCCGACACCGTGGACGAGCTCGTCGCGAAGATGAACGAGCTGGTCGAGGAGGGTGGCCCCCTCCTGGATGCGTCCCACGTGCGGCGTCAGGTCGAGGAACGGGACGGGCAGCTGGACAACCCGTACTCCAAGGACGCCCAGATCGCCGCGATGCGGGTGGCCCGCTCGTACATCGGGGACCGGATCTCCAAGCGTGCCTACCCACCGCACAAGCTGCAGGACCCGAAGAAGGGCCCGCTCATCGGCGTCAAGCTGCACATCCTCTCCCGCAAGACCCTCGGCGGTTTCGAGACCGACCTGTCCGCGCGGGTGCTCGGGCACGACGGGGAGCCGATCCGGGGTCTGTACGCCGCGGGCGAGGCGGCCGGGTTCGGTGGCGGTGGCCTGCACGGTTACCGGGCGCTCGAGGGCACCTTCCTCGGTGGCTGCATTTTCTCCGGTCGCGTCGCCGGCCGGGCGATGGGCGCCGAGATCGGCGACTGAGCTCCCGCAGACCCTCCCGGGTCGATGTACCGGGGGGCGGGGGAACCCACTCTCGGACATCGAATCCCGGGAGCTGTCACCTCGACGGCGGCGTCGGTCTACGGGGTGAGCAGGATCTTGCCGATGTGGCCGCTCGCCTCGAGCTCGCGGTGGGCGTCGGCGGCCCGGTCCAGCGGGTGGGTCCCGTGGATGATCGGGCGCACGGCACCCTCCTCGAGCAGCGGCCAGACGTGCTCGCGCACCGCGGCGACGATGGCCGCCTTCTCGTCGGCGGGGCGGGCGCGCAGGGAGGTCGCGATGACGGCGGCCCGCTTGCGCAGCAGGGCGCCGAGGTCGAGCTCGCCCGTGCGGCCACCCATGAGGCCGATGACCACGAGCCGGCCGGCGGTCGCGAGGAGGTCGACATTGCGGGGCAGGTACTTCGCGCCCATGAGGTCGAGGATGACGTCCGCGCCGTGGCCATCGGTGGCCGCCCGGACCTCTTCGACGAAGTCCTGCTCGCGGTAGTTCACGGTGATGTCGGCGCCGAGGTCCCGGCAGAAGGCGAGCTTCTCCTCCGAGCCGGCGGTCACCGCGACCCGCGCACCGGCGGCCGTCGCCAGCTGGATCGCCATCGTGCCGATGCCGGAGGATCCCCCGTGGACGAGGAAGACCTCACCCGGCTGGAGATTCGCCGTCAGGCACCCGGTGTTGGTGCCGAAGACGTTGGACCAGACCGTGCACGCCACCTCGGGCAGCCCGGCGGCGTCCTGGAGGGAGACCCCCGCCGGCACCGGCAGCAGCTGCGCCGCGGGTACGAGGACCTGCTCGGCGTACCCGCCCCCGTCGACGAGCGCGCAGACCTCGTCGCCGATGGACCAGCCCTCGACGTCGGGCCCGAGCTGACGGATCGTGCCGGAGACCTCGAGGCCGGGAAGGGGGGAGGCGCCCTTCGGAGGGGGGTAGTGGCCGAGGCGCTGCATGACGTCGGCGCGGTTGACCCCCGCCGCGGCAGTGTCGATGACGACCTGGCCGGGCCCGGGGCTCGGCGCGTCGACGTCGGTGAGGTGCAGGACGTCCGCGTCCCCCGGTTCGGTGATGGAGACGCCGCGCATCACGACTGGATCCCGAGCTCCTTGTTGACGTCCTCGCGCATCGGCTTGGGCAGGTGCCCGGCCGAGCGCTTGTAGATCGCCGCGGCCTGACGGGTGGTCATCGTGCGGGCCAGCCCGACGGCGACGCCGGCGAGCACCGCATAGGCGATGGCCTCGCCCAAGGAGGTGTCGGGGTTGGTCGGGTCGATCTCGGTGTCCCGGCCGGCCTTCTTCCACACCTCGGTGATCACCTTGTTGGCCACGATGCCGGCCATGATGGCCGACCCCGCACCGAGCAGTTTCCAGACCATGTTGCCCACGTCGGTCATCCCTTCGTCGTCACGGGTGGTCGCGGCGGGGGCCGCGCACCTCGGGTACGCGGCCAACACTGCCACAGCTCGGACCAGTCGCACCGGACCGGCGACGACGTGGCTATGCTGGAGGGGCACGACAGGGGAGCGCAGCAGCGCTGAGAGTGCGGGCAACCGCAGACCCTCGTACCTGATCCGGTTCGCACCGGCGTAGGGAGTCGAGTCTCAGGACCGTCGTCGAGGTCATGGCCGTGCCCGGCCCGGCCGAGGCGAAGTCCTCCCTGTGGGTTCCACGACACAGGAGAAGCAATCGCATGACCACCACGACCGCGAGCGAGCGCCGATCGGGCGCCGTCCTCGCCACCCGTCCGCTCATGGGCTGGCGCACCGTCGACCTGCTCACCGTCGCCTTCCTCGGGGTCGCCTTCGGCGTCGCCTACTGGGGTTACGGACTGATCTACAACGGCCCGATCTCCGCGCTCGGGTTGGCCTTCCAGCCGCTCTTCGGCCTCTTCGTCGGCTTCTGGTTCATCGCCGGTGTCGTCGGGGGGCTGGTCATCCGCCGGCCGGGCGCCGCCCTGGCCTGTGAGCTCATCGCGGCCACCGTCTCCGCGCTCTTCGGCAACCAGTGGGGCGTGACGACCGTCGTCTCCGGCCTCGCCCAGGGCATCGGCGCCGAGCTCGCCTTCGCCCTCTTCGCCTACACGGCCTTCGGTCCCGCCGTGGCGGTCCTCGCCGGGGCGCTGTCCGCCCCGCTGGAGTGGGTCTACGAGGCTGTCACCTACTTCCAGGACTGGTCCTGGACGTGGAAGCTCGCCTACCTGCCCCTGATGGTCGTCTCCGGCATCGTCGTCGCGGGTCTCGGCGGCTGGCTGCTCACGCGGGCTCTCGCCCGCGCCGGCGCACTCAATCCCTTCCCGCCGGGGCAGGAGGTCCTCGAGCAGAGGGCCGTCTGAGCGTGTCCCCCGCCGCGGGGCGGGTCGAGGTCCGCGGGCTCACCTGGCGTCCGATGGGACGACGGGAGCCGGTCCTGCTCGATCTCGACCTCACCCTGCCCGCGGGACAGCGGGTGCTGCTCGTCGGCCCGAGCGGGGCGGGCAAGTCCACCCTGCTGCGGGCGCTCGCGGGGTTGCTCCTCACGGTGGACTCCGGGGACCTCACCGGCAGCGTCCACCTCGACGGCGCCGTGCCCGGGGAGCGCCCCGGGGCCGTCGGTCTCGTCCTGCAGGAGCCGGGGTCCGGCACGGTCTCGGCGACCATCGGACGGGATGTGGCCTTCGGGCTGGAGAACATCGCCCTGCCTGCCGAGGAGATGCCGCCGCGGGTCGCGCGGGCGCTGTCGCTCGTGGGTCTGGACCACCTGCCCCTCGACACCCCCACGCACACCCTCTCCGGCGGGCAGACCCAGCGTCTCGCGCTCGCGGGATCGCTCGCCCTGCAGCCCTCGCTGCTCCTCCTCGACGAGCCGACCGCGATGCTCGATGACGTGACGGCGGCCGAGGTCCGTGATGCGGTGATCGCCTCGGGGCAGGGCCTGACAACCGTCCTCGTCGAGCACCGCATCGCCCCGTGGGTCGACCTCGTCGACCGGTTGGTCGTCGTCGGTCGTGACGGTCGTGTCCGGCACGACGGTCCGCCCGACGAGGTCCTCGGGCAGCACGGGGACGCGCTGACCGAGGACGGCATCTGGGTGCCGGGGCGCCCGGCCCCCGACCCCCTGAGGGTCGACCTCGCCCCGCTCACCCGGCACCCTCCTGACGCGGACCCGATCGTCAGCGCCGGTCCCGTCCACGGCCGGCCCCTCCGCGTCGAGCGCCGCCGCAACCGCCTCGACGGCAGCAGCGAGACGGTGACCGTCCTCGAGACGCACGAGAGCCTCGCGGTGGCTGCCGGTCGGGCCATCGCGCTCGTCGGACCGAGCGGTGGGGGCAAGAGCACGTGGCTCGCGGCGACCGCCGGGCTGCTGCCCCCTTCGTCCGGCCGGGTGGTCACCCACGATGCCCGGGACGTGGCGCAGGTCCCGGCCGAGGAGGTGGCCCACCTCCTCGGCTGGGTACCGCAGTGGAGCTCCAGCGCGCTCCTGACCCGGACCGTGCTCGACGAGGTGCTGCTCACCGGTCGCACCCTGGGCACCGCGGACGAAGGGCGTGCCCGTCACCTGCTCGACGCGCTCGGTCTGACGCACCTCGAGCGAGCCGACCCGCAGACCCTCTCCGGGGGCGAGCAGCGACGACTGGCCGTCGCGGCGGCGCTGGCCCACGGGCCGAGTGCCGTCCTCGCCGACGAGCCCACCGTCGGGCAGGACCGGGGCACGTGGGCGGCCGTGACCGGTCTGCTCATGGCCCACCGGGAGCGGGGCGGCGCCGTCGTCGCCGCGACCCACGACGGCGACCTGGTGCGGCTCGTCGACGAGGTGCGCACCGTCACGCCCCCGCCGCCACGCGAGACCCCACCACGCCCCCGGGCGGTCCTCTCGGCCTGCGGGCCGCTCTCCCTCTTCATCGCGGCGACCCTGCCGATCGTCGCAGCGGTGCTCTCCCCGGGGTGGCGGGTCTCGCTCGTCGTCCTGGGCTTGCTCGCGCTGGGGGCGGTCATCGGCCTGACCACCCTGCCCGGGACGGGGCGCGGATGGACCGTCGCGGGTCGGTGGCGGGGGCTGGCGCTCCGGCTCCTGCCCGGTCTCGTCGGGGGACTGGGGGTCGGGTGGTCGACGTGGCTGCTCGGGAGCCGGGACGTCGAGGAGGGCCTCTCCGCGGCGCTGCGCCTGCTCGTCATCGTCGTGCCCTCGGCGATCACGCTGGCCTTCATCGACCCGGACGACCTCGCCGACCACCTCGGTCAGCGGCTCCACCTGCCGCCACGCCCCGTCGTGGCCGTCGGCGCGGCCCTGCAGCGCATCCAGTCCTTCGGCGCGGCGTGGACCGAGGTGGGCTGGGCCCGACGGCTGCGTGGTCAGGGAGTGAGCTGGCGGCGGCCGCGCACCGTCATCGCCCATCTGTGGTCCTCCACCCTGGGGATGCTCCTGCGGTCCCTCGGCTCGGCGGCGACGCTGGCCGTGGCGATGGACGCCCGGGGCTTCGCCTCTGCCGGGCGCCGGACCTGGGCCGCTCCGGCGCCGTGGCGGTGGCCGGACTCGCTCGTCGTGCTGGCCGCGTGCGTGCCGATCGTCGTCGTCGTGCTCAGCAGGATCCCTTGAGGTCCTTGGTCCAGGCGACCCGCCACCCGGTGCTCGAGGGCCAGCTGCGGTTGATCACGTGGAACTCCACCGGGTGGGGCCCGCGGCCGTCGCTGCCCTTGACCTTCCGACCCTTCGCGTCGACCACGTGGACCGCGCTGTCGTCGACGCAGCCGCGGACGGAGACGAAGGGCGCCACCGCCTGACCCTTCTTCTCGGGGGGATTGAGGTCGGTCGTGACGGGCGTGGGTGGTGTCGTGAGCTTCGCCTCGCCCTCCTGCTTGCGGTCCTCGGACTCGAGCTCGAGGCTCTCGGCGATGATCTCGGTCGCGAGCTTGTCGTCGGCGAAGCCGATGGAGGAGGCCTCCCGATAGGTGCCCGGCCGCTGACGGATCGCGTCGCGACCGTCGATGAGCTGGTAGACGCTGGTGAGCGCCCGCTTCTCCGCGGTCTCGCTGTCCTCCCCGCTGTTCGAGGAGGCCGACGGCTGGGTCCGGGGGAGCCGCTCGCTCGCCCGCTCCTGGCTGCAGCCGGACACGACGAGGGCAGCGACCGCCAGGAGGACGAAGGGGGCGGACCCCCGTCGCCGTCCTGTCACCGGTTCACCACCTGGTTCTCGCCGATGCGGACGATGACCGAGCGGTGGGGGAGCTCGAGGTCGATCGAGTGCTCACCCGTCTCGTCGCGGTAGTCGACGGTCCACGTCGTCTTGACCTTGACCGTGTAGCTGCCGGGCTGCGTGTACTTGTAGCCGCAGGCGGGGGTCCTGTCCTTCATGTAGGGCTGGTAGGGCTCGGAGAGGCCGGTGCAGCTCACCAGCCCCTTGCCGTCACCCATGTCCCACTCGAGCTTCTTGACCTTCGCCTCGACGTAGTAGCCGCGGCCGGGCTCCTCGGCTCGGGGCGGTTCGAACACGCCACCGAGGGGTTCGCGGGGCCACATCCACACCCATGTGCCGATGGTGGACATCCGAAAGCCGTCCCAGCTCGTGTTCGGCGGGATGGGCGCCGGGGCCATCCCGGGGTACATCGCCAGGAAGTCGACGCCCACGGCGGTCTCCAGGTCCTCCTGCAGGTTTCCGCCGATGGGCGACTCGGGCGGCTGCTGCGCCCAGAACCCGTCCTTGGGGAAGGTCTCCCCGTCCTCGGTGGTCCCGAGGCAGTCGTAGAAGGTGCCGGTGGGCCGCCACTCGGGGTCACTCGGGTCCGGCTGCGGTTCCGAGGGCAGGACGTAGCACTGGCGCTCGTTGCTCCACGTGCCACCGGCGTCGTTGTCGCAGTCCACGCCCGTGTAGTCGGGCTTGCCGAGGTTGCACAGCGGCCGGCTGGGGCCACCGCCACCACCGCCGTCCCCGTCGCCCTTCTCGCCACCGAAGGTGATGCGGCAGTTGGCCCCGAACTTGAACTTCGTGCAGATGCTGGCCTCGCTCCTCGGGGCGGAGACGAGCGAGACGGCGAGGAGCAGCGCGGTCACGCACGCGACCGCGAGCAGTCGCTCGCGCCAGCGGGTGGTCAGGAGTGTCATGTGGCGGCCCCTCAGACCACGTGGTGGGATCGGGTGGGCGCCTCGGCGGCGTCCAGCTCGGGCAGGGTGTCGAGCAGATCGCGGGAGGCGGGCTCGAGGGGCTCCTCGCGCAGGCGTCCGCAGTCGCCGAGACCGGCCACGGCCGTGGCACGGGCTTCGGCGTCGCCGAGCTCGTGCGCGGCGAGCACCTGCATCCGCCACAGGGCCTCGACGCCGGGCTCGACCGTGAGACCGACGACGCTCGCGTCGAGGGCGGAGGTCCAGCGCCCCTCCATGAGGCGCCGGCGGGCCAGCTCGGTGGCGGCGGTGGTGATCGCGTAGATCATCGCGGCCTTGAGCTCGCTCGCCCAGATGTAGTGGCGGGGATGGACCCCGGCGAGGGGGCGACCCCGGACGAGGCCGAGAGCCTGCTCCAGGTGCTCCGTCCCGGCGGCGGTGGGATCGGCGGGCACGAGGCGCGTCCACAGTCCCCAGTCACTGGTCAGCCCGGCGGCCGCGGACCACCCGGCATCGCTGCCCGCGTCGGCATCGCCGGTGAGCCAGACGCCGAGGGCGCTCAGCGAATGGTTGCGCACGAGCGAATGGTCCTGCTGGGCGCGGTTGGGCCACAAGGCATCGTCGATCCCGGCGCCGTCGGCGTCGGGGTGACTGCTGATGTACGCGGCCAGCTCGGTCAGACGCATCCGGTGGGCGGCCGCCACGTCGCCGACGTTGTCGACGTCGACCGGTCCGAGGAGGCGCAGCACCGGCTCGTCGGTCGGTGCGGCGAGCTCGCGGACGCGCTCGGGGAAGGCGATGACCGGCGGCAGCGGGGTGCCGGGTGTGGGTGTGATCTGGTTCGACAGCCACCCGGGGGTGGTGGTCGGGGCGGTGGTCGCGACGCCTGCGGACCGCCGCACGGTGGGCACGTCCTCCCCGGGCAGGGACTCGGGGTGCCGGGCGGGCGTGGCGACCGGGGTGTTCCACCGCGCAGGGGTGGCGGTCCCGTCGGTGAGGTCGTCCCGCCGCACGGTCGGGTGGTCGTCGGTCGGCAGGTCGTCCTCGGGGTCGACGACGATGCCGGGTGCGCCCATGGCCGCGGCGGCGGCGCCGACCTGCGCGAGGGTGGGCTCGCCCTGCGGCGGCGCCCACGCGCGCGTGGACGGAGCCGCCAGCGCGAAGAGCTCACCGAGGAGGGTGGCGTCGTCGGCGCTCAGGTGCTGGGGGGCCAGCTGGAGGTAGGCCGGGGCGAGCACGGCCGTGCTCGGGTCGGTGATCGTCAGCGACTCGCCACCGTCGGGGACGTCGGTGGCCGCGTGCGCGAGCGAGACCCGCGGCGAGGAGGCCACGGCCTTGTCGAGGCGACGCCGGTCCGTGGCGTCGAGGTCACCGCTGACGATGAGGACCTCGCGGGCGCTCGGGTCGATCTGGACCTGTACCGACAGGGAGTAGGCGGCCATGTCGGGCACGAAGCGCACCCGGGGGGAGTCGATGATGTCGGCCAGCTCCGGGTGCCCACCGACGACGGTGACCGTCGTCGCGCAGCTCCACGGCGCGGTCGCCAGCGAGAGCGCCATCGCCGCGAGGGTGTCGCGGGTGTGGACGCTGGGCCCGACGACGGCAAAGGTCCGGGAGTGGGCGAGGTTGATCAGGAGGTGGGCGTCCTCCTCGTCCTGCCCGATGCTCACGAGCGAGGGGAAGGGGGCGGCCTCCTCCTCGAGGCCGCGGCCGTGGAGCGCCGCGGCACGCTCGGCGGAGAGGGTCCACAGGCGCGGGTCGGCGGTCGAGGTCCACGGGGCCGGCAGGCGCATGGGGTCCGCGAGCTGGACGTCGATCTGGTGACGGGCCATCCGCACCGACCGGAGGCCGGGCAGCGCGCGACCCGCCTCGCGGGCCGCGATGGCGATGTGTCGCAGGGCCAGGTCGATCGTCGAGGCGGTGTGCTCGTCGGCAGCCAGTCGCAGGTCGCGCTCGAGCGCACCGGCGCCGGGGGATCCGGGCCGACCCAGGTGGCCGGCGCGGCGCCGTCGGGCCAGCTCGAGGAGACCGACGAGGCCCGCTGCGGTGATGCCGCCCAGGCCGAGGACGACCGGGCCCCAGCTGCCGGCCGGGTCGCCGAGCGTGACCGGGTCGCTCGCTGCCTGGTCGCGCTCGGCCGAGTCGGCGTCGGAGGTGACGTCGCCCCCACCACCGGTGTCGGCGGACGGTGTCGGTGGTGCGGGCGTTGCCCTGCCGGCGCTCGGCGAGGAGGTCGTCGGCTGCGGGTCGGCCGCGGGCTCGGAGGTGGTGGCCCCGGCGTCGGGCACCTGGAGCTCCCAGCCGGGCCGGATGAGGTCGGGATCGGTGAGCCGACTGCCGTCGGACTGCTGCTGGGACCCGGTGGCGTCGACGATCTCGGGGTAGCGATCTCCGGCGCCGAGCTCGTCCTCGGCGATCTCCCACAGGGTGTCGCCCCGCTCGACGGTATGGGTGGTCGTGCTGCTGTCGGCGCGGGACCCGGCACCGGTCGAGCTGCCCTCGTCGGGGAGCTGGAGGAGCTGGCCGGGGCTGATCCAGTGGGACGAGGGGATGGTGCCCTGGTTGAGGTCGACGATCTCGGTGTAGCGCGCACCGTCACCGAGGTACTGCTCGGCGATCGACCACAGGGTCTCCCCCCGGGCCACCTCGTGCTCCACGGTGGGCGAGGACGGAGCCTGCTTCGTGCTCTCGGCCCCCCTGGTCGCGGAGGTGTCGGACGCGGTGGCGGTGAGGGTGACTCCGCCGGTGAGCGTGCTGGAGGCGGACGTCGGGGCGCCGGTGTCGGTGACGGGCGCTGCGCTCGCGCTGCCGGCCCACGCCCCCATCGACGGGGCGCTGACGAAGAGGAGGATGACCGCTCCGACGAAGTAGCGTGCGAGACCCTGCGGCAGGGCGAACCCGGGGATCTGCGGTACGTCCGTGCCGAGGACGCGGGCGACGACCTCGAGGAGGACCGAGACGGCGATGAAGAGCCAGGCGATCCACGCGGCGTAGCGGAAGAGCACGAGCAGGACGGCACCGTCGTCCGGCGTGGTGAGCCCCGACCAGATCTCGCCGGGGGTGGCCCACTGGTCCGGGACGGGGCCGGCGCCGATGGACAGCAGGAGCCACGGCACCCCGACCAGGAGGCCGAGGAGCCCGACCAGGGCGATGAGCCCCGTGAGTCGGGTGCCGTTACCAGGCCTTGCAGCGTCCCCATTCACCGACATCCGGGTCGTACTCCTCTCCCTGTGAATCCGTGCGGTACTGGTAGGCCGTACCCTCGCCGGTGATCTGCTTGGAGTCGACTCCGAAGAGGCCGAGGAAGACCGGCTCGTAGGTCACCCTCGTCCGCACGACGACGGTGTGCTCGCCCTCGATGGTGACGCTGCTCAGCTCCACGTCCGCAGGGTTGTGCTCGATGAAGCGCTGGGCGGCCAGCTTGGCCTGTGGCGGTGAGACGCCCACCTCGGCGCCGAGGGTGGCGCACCCGATGTCGATCGACTGCCCGGCGTAGCGGGCCGTCTCGGCGGAGATGTCGTTGGCCTGCTGCATGGCCCGGATCTGTCCGCTGCCGTCGACGACGAGGCCGGTGAGCAGGATGACGGTGGGCACGGCGCTGACGAAGTAGGTGGTCAGCGAGCCGCGGTCATCGGCGAGGCGGTGGGCCGCCGCCGCCAGGACACCGGGGAGCGGGACCATCAGCGCTCCCGGAAGGTGTCGATGGGGCTGGAGGCGGTGGCCGAGACCGAGCGTGAGCCGCCGATCCCCGGCAGGGCCAGATCGGCGAGCGGCACGTCGCAGGCCACCGTGGCGTCGACGAACTGGTCCGGGACGCCGGGCTCGCTCGCCTTGCCGGCCGTGTCGACGGTGACGTCGACGGCCGAGCACTCCAGCCCCTCGTCGGAGAGGAAGGTCTTCGCGGCCGCGAGGCCCCGGTCCTCGGAGTCCGCGCCGCGCTCCAGGGAGGCGGCCCGGGCAGCCTCGCTCGCGGCGGACTGGACCGACTGGTGGGCCAGGGCCAGTCGACCGCCCATCACGAGCATCATGAGCAGCAGCATGAAGGCCGGGACCAGCAGGACCATCTCGATGGTCGCCGAGCCGCGGTCATCGCGAAGGGCGGGAGTCACCATGAGGGGGGCACCGTGTTGTCGGAGGTGGAGGCGTGCCCCTCCTCCGGAGGGGTGAACTCCTCGATCGAGCGACTGGCGGACTGGGTGACCTCGGGATCCCACCCCGGGACGAAGGACTTGGTCCTCCCGGTCACCGCGACGGTCACCGTCCCGGCCTGCGCATCACGCTCGATGGCCACGTGCGGAGTCATCAGGGACTCCCCGGTCCGGTCGGTGAACGTCAGTGCGGCCGCGCGACCATCCCCTTCGCTGGCCTCGTAGGCAGCGGCGCCCCGGGCGCCCTCCTGGGCCGCGGACAGGGCGACGGTGCGGCCCTGGTAGTACATGGCGCCCTGGAGAGCGAGGAAGAGCATCGAGAAGGCCAGGGGGAGCAACAGCACCATCTCGATGGAGATGACACCACGATCGGAGCGGACCCGCGCGGATCCGCTCCTGGTCGTCTTCGCCCCCTGCGTCACCGGATCACTTGATCTCGTTGGCCTTGCCCTTGACGTAGGTGGTGACGATGCCGATGATCCCGGTGGCGAGCACGATGATCGCCCCGGCCCACAGGACCTGCTCGATGGTGATCGATCCGCGGTCCTGCCGGGCGCGGCGCAGGACGTCGGCCTGGTCGTCGAGATGGCTCATGGCCTGCGCGCCGAGGACCTGCAGCGTCACGTAGAACTGGATCATTGGATCTGCTCCCGATGGAAGTACGGTGCCCGGTCCGGGGATCACGCCGTCCCCCCCGGGATCGTGGCTAGGGTAGCGGACCCCATGGACCGAACCCAAGGGTTGAGGCCCCACACGGCATCGTGAGTGCACCTCGTGGGTGCCGGCTCCGCACGCGCGATCACGCCTGGATGACGCCCAGGAGTGACGGAGCGACGAGGATCGCCATGAAGATCAGGCCGAGCGCCGACATCGGGATCGACATCCGCTCGCCCGTGGCATTCGCCTCGGTCAGCGCGGCATTGAGCTCCGCCGTGCGCATGCTCTGCGAGCGGGACCGCAGCGTCTGGTACACCTGCGCCCCCTCCTCGCCGGACAGCCGCATGATGTCGGCGAGGTCGGCGAGCTCCGGGAGGCCGAGCTCGTCGGAGAGCCGGCGCAGTGCGTCCCACGGTGGCAGGCCCGACCACCGGGACCGGGAGAGCTCCTCCGCGAGGCGGCGGAAGACCCAGGAGTCGCCGATGTTCGCTGCGATCTCCATGGCCTGTCGAGGGCCGGAGCCGCTGTTGCGCTCCAGTGCGACGAGATCGATGTAGGACGCGAGGGCGCGGCCGAACTCCTTCCGGGAGGCCTTGGCATCGTCGCTGATGTTGTAGTCGGGGAGGAAGAACATCAACCCGCCACCGACGACGGCGCCGATGAGGCCGTAGAACCAGGGCACGCCGAATCCGACGAACCGGGCGACGAGGAGCAGGACGAAGGGCAGGAAGGCCCCGAGGAGGGCGAAGAGGGCCTTCTCGCCGTAGAAGCGGTGCACCGGAACCCGCATCAGGGCGAGCTCACGGTAGGGCGGGGCCCCGAGGGAGTCGAGGGGCAGGACGCGCATGGCCCACCGACCGAGTCGGTCCCGGGTGTCCGGCTCGGCGCCGCCCTCACCCGGACCCTCGGTGGGCGCCCGCCCCAGGGAGCGGTCGGGGGAGAGCCGGTCGAGGGCCGTGGCCAGGTCGACCTGCGCCGGTCGGAGCCGCCACGCGAGGAGGGAGAGGCCCAGACCGATGAGCCCTCCGGCCAGGAGGGCGATCTGCAGTGAGGTCGTCATCGGCGAGCATCCTCCGCGACCTCGACGCCGATGAATCGGGGCAGCTTCTTCCCCTTCGCCATGGACTTCATCCACACGAGGGTGGCGACATAGGCGGCGAGCAGCAGCGTGAGGATGACCTGTCCGATCCCGGTGCGGTAGGCGTCGAACATCCCGGAGAAGAAGAACATGATGACCAACGCCCCGAGGGTGATGATCGTGACCACCCTGGCCGTGGACCGCGGCTTCTCCCGGTCGGCCTCGATCATCCGCCGGGCGCGGACGTCCTCGCCGACGGCGATGGCGACCGACTCGAGGACGCTGGCGAGACCGGCACCGCGGCGCTGCGCCCCGAGCAGGAGGTTGGCCGCGAGCAGGTCGCCCGTGGAGTCGTCGAGGTCGTCGGCGAAGGACCGCAGGGCGTCCTCGGTGGGCCAGCGGGCTCGCAGACGTGCCGCGAGCAGGTTGACCTCCGGCTGGATCTCCTTCGGTGCGGAGCGAAGGGTGGCGACGATCGCCTGCTCGAGACCGACACCGACGGTGAGCACGCCTGCGAGGGAGCGCGTCCACTCCTCCATCGCCTCGAGCCGCTCGATGCGGGCCGTGGCGTCGCCGGCGCTGAGCAGCCACGGCAGGCCGATGATCGCGGCCGGGATGAGGAGGATCGCGATGACCCACCCGGTGAGCAGGGCGATGACCACGCCGGCGCTGACGCCGGCGATGATCAGCTGTTGCCGCCGGCGGGGCAGGCGGTCCCACCACGTGTCCCGCTCGACCGACGCGAGCTTGACGCGCTTCTGCCGCGGCGGGACCTTGCGCATCCCCTCGAAGAAGGTGATGCCGCCGAGCACGAGCAGGGCCCCGACGAGGGCCCCCGTCACCCAGGGGCTCATCGCCCGGCCTTGGCGAAGTAGCCATCGAGGTCGAAGCCCCACCGGGCGAGACTGCGGTACTCGTCCGGCAGGATGCCGGGGACCGGGGGGCCGCCGTGCGGGCTCGGCGCGAAGACGTGCGTCGTCGCCGGCCCGTCCTCCCCGGGTTGGATGGCGATGATCTCGCTGACGTAGCGATCGCGGCGGGCCACGCCGTCGTCGCTGGGTGCGGTGTCGAGCTGGACCTGCACGATGATGTCGATGTGCTCCGCGACGGCCCGCTCCGCATAGGCCTCGGTGACGTGCGAGCCGGCCTCCATGGCGCAGGTGACGAGCTTGCGGATCGCCCCGACGGCGTGGGCCGAGTGCGTCGTGCTGATCGAACCCGACCCGGACTGCATCGCCTTGATCATGGCGAGCACCTCACGGCCGCGGACCTCGCCCACGATCTGTCGGGAGAGGTTGAAGCGGAAGGAGTCGTAGAGCAGGTCATCGAGCGGGATCTCACCGGCCTGACGGCCGTCGGAGCCGACCTCGCCCGAGCCCGGCCGGGACTCCCACGCGACGATCCGACGGTGCTTCTCCGGCAGCTCGTGCAGGTGCAGCTCGTACTCGGTCTCGAAGGTGCCGATCCGCTCCCACGGGTCGAGCTCGGCGCACAGGGCGCGGACCATGGTCGTCTTGCCGGCGCCCTGGGCGCCGGCGACGACGATGCTCTTCTTCGCCTTGACCGCCGCGCGGAGGAAGGAGACCGCGACGGCGTCCATCATCCCGCGCCCGGAGAGCTCCTCGAGGGTGATCTCGCGCAGGCGGTGGCGCCGGATGACCAGGGACGGGCGGGGCGTGACCCACGCGGTGGCGGCGAGTCGCGCGCCCCCGTCGAGACGCATGTGCAGACGGGGCTGTGCCTCCGAGAAGGGGCGCGCATTCACCTCGGAGCGACTCGCGAGGAAGACGAGGAAGTCGATGAGCTCCTGGTCGTTCTCCGCGACGGGCGGGCCCTGGCGCAGGCTGCCGTCGGTGTACTCGAGGAGGACCTGGTCGCAACCGGTGATCTCGATGTTCTCCACGTGCTCGTCATCGACGAGCGGCTGGAGTCGACCCAGGCCGAAGAGGGCATTGAAGACGGCCTGCCCGATGCGGTCCTGCTCGTCCATCGACCATGCGCGGCGGCCGGCCGCAAGGTTGTTGGAGGCGGTCGTCTGCAGCAGCTCGACGATGATCGAGCGGCCGAGCTCGCGCTGGGCCTCCGACTCGAGGTGACCGCGGTCCTGCAACGCCCCCGTGAGCATCTCGGAGGCCTGCGTCCTCAGGTCGGCGACCTGGGCCCAGTCCATCCCCGTGTCGTGGGCGACGTCGTGGCCGAGGCGCTGGGCGGGGACCGTCGCGTACCCGGACGGCGAAGGGGGTGGCCCGCCCGTGGGAGCCGGTGGCCGGCCCGCGGCCGGTGTGGGTCGCTCCCGGGGCAGACCCCAGGTCGGTGGCGGTGGGGTCTGCTCGGGCGCCGCGTGCCGGTCGTAGGGGGAGACGGACCCGGCCCCGGCCGCGAGCCGCTGGGAGACCGCCTCGTCCTCCCGGACGCTCGCGTCGGGGGTGCTGGGGGTGGCGAAGAGGGGCAGGGACGTGGGGTCCGAGGCCCGGCCGCCGTGCTCGTCGCTCACGGGTGCGTCCCCTCCTTCGTGCGCTGGGTGCCCAATCGCTCGCGGTTGGTGGAGATCAGGCCCTGTGCGGAGCTGACCGCGGTGCGCAGGCTGCGGTTCAGCGGGCCCGAGGCGAAGTTCTTCTTCGGAGTCGCGCCGGCGTAGTAGACGTGGGCCGCCTGCGGATCCCACGGGATCTCGGCGACGACGGGCAGACCCAGCACCGACCGGATCTCGCGGCTCGAGTACGGACGGCCGGGGCCGACGAGGAGGACCCCGAGCTGGTGCGCGGAGCCGACTGCCGTGAGCTGCTCGTGCAGGCTGTGCGCCCAGGCGCGGGCGCCGGCCACGGCAGGCAGGTCGCTGCGGACCACGAGGAGGGAGAGGTCGGCGGAGCGGACGATCGGCAGCGCGGCGTTCTCCAGCCCGATCCGTCCGGCGTCGACGACGACGTCGACGCCGCGCTGCTCCATGCCGCGCAGCACCCCGGACAGGGGCTCCCACAGCGGGGCGACGGAGGCCGCCTGCTGGAAGGAACGGATCCCCGGGACGAACTGGACCGATGACCCGGGCAGGGGCATCGAGACGGTGGCGATGGCGGAGCCGAGGTTGCCGACGCGGTTGGCGACGGCCAGGTCGAGCAGCCCCCGGTCGTGGACGGTCTGCCCCTGGAGGTACCCGGCGAGCACGGAGGAGGAGCCGGAGGCGTCGGCGTCGACGAGCATGACGTGCCGCTGCCAGGCCAGGGCCAGGCCGAGGGAGGTCACCGTGACCCCGGGGGCCCCCGAGGCGGAGAAGAGCGAGACGACCGCCATCAGTTGTCCGCGCTGCTCGACGACGAGCCGCTCGGGCTGTTCGAGGGCTCGGCCAGCCCGTCCTCGTCCGCGCTGGCCTCCTCGTCCTCGGTGGAGCGCAGGACCACCGAGACCTCCTGGCGGGCGCCGGCCGCGGCGACGGCCGGTGCGTCCTTCTCCTTGACCATGACGTCCACGAGCTTGGTCGTGCCGTCCGAGGACATGCTCTCTCGGGCGACCGAACCCGCCTTCTTCTCCGGCTCGGTGCCGACGTCGGTGTTGGACGGGACCATGACGACCCAGACGGGGGAGCCGGTCGGCAGGTCGCCGGAGACCGTCTGGCCCGGCACGAGGGAGAGGCCGACGGCGGTGTAGCCGGCCTTGGGCGCGTTCTCGGCCTTGACCGAGTCCCGTGTCACGAGCGAGCCGGCGGCCATGTCGACCGCGGCATACTGTCCGACGGCGATCCGCTGCTCCTCCCACCGCAGGGGAGCGATGGCGTTGTCCGCGCGCAGCTGGGTGCGCACGAGGTCGGACTCGGTGATCTTGTCGCCCCGTTGGATGTCCTCGCCCACTGCGATGTACGACTGCGTCCCCGAGAGTCCGGTGAGCAGCCAGGCGCCGAGGAGGGCGCCGACGGCGGTGAGCAGCACGGAGGCCGCGATGAGCATCGGGCGGCGGCGCAGCTTGGGCGGCTCGGGTGCCGCGCCCTCGTCGACCGCGTCGGCCCGTGAGCGTCGCGAGGTCTTCTCGGGCGGCTGCTCCGCGGTGCCTGCGGTCATGTGGTGAGTGCTCCCTCTGCCTCGTGCGCCGGGGCGCGCGGTGCTCGCGGAGACCCCTGAATGTCCGGGGTCAGCCTAGGGCACCTGACGGGGGCGTGCGGGGCAAGGCACGATGGGCTCATGGCACGTCTTCTGGTCGTCCACCACAGCCCGACCCGGTCCACGCGGGCCCTGCTCGAAGCAGCGCTCGAGGGGGCTCGGCACCCCGACATCGAGGGCGTGGAGGTGCAGGTCGTCCCGGCGCTCGAGGCCACGGCCGATGACGTCCTCGCCGCCGACGGCTACCTCCTGGGCACCCCGGCGAACTTCGGCTACATGTCGGGGGCGCTCAAGCACTTCTTCGACTCGACCTTCCTGCACATCGGCGGCGCCCTCGACGACTCCGGCGGGGCGGGCGAGGGACCCGCCGCCGGCCCGACGGCCAAGCGGCCCTTCGGACTCTGGGTGCACGGGCGCTACGACGTCACCGGCGCGGTGCGGGCGGTGACCTCGATCGTCCAGGCCCTGGACTGGAAGCAGTCCGCGGACGTGCTCGAGGTCGTCGGGGACGTCGACGACGACGCCACGGACCGGGCCACGGAGCTCGGGGGCACCCTGGCGGCGCTGCTCAGCTGAGCCCGAGGGGAGCGCTCCCCATTCCCCGATCGCCTCCGCGGCCCTAGGTTCGCTCCCCAGCAGGGCCGGACGACACAGGAGACGTGATGGCTGGGGACCACACCCGATTCCGGGCGCGCACGATCCGGGCGAGCACGCTCGAGGTGCTCACGAGCGCCGTGCGGGGGGCGCCACCCGCAGGCCGCGCGGCCGAGTGGGACGAGCTCGTCGACGCGGGGATCGCCTCTGACGCGGGGGAGCTACGGCCCCGCTGGCGGGACCTGCTCGCCGAGGCCGCGAGCGCGCCCATCGCCTTCCGGGTCCACTCGCGCACGGGGCGGGCCGGGATGCACAGCGCCATCTCGCTCAGTCCCCGGGTCGGCCTGAGCATCACCGAGCGGCGTCGGCTCACGGTGACCGACGCCGAGGTCGTCGTCGACGCCGTCGAGGACGCCGTCGAGATCGCCCTCTTCGAGCCGAAGGCCATCTGGCCGGCCGTGCAGCGGGTCCTGCCCCCCAGCCGGCTGACCCGCGCCGAAGGGGGTGCCAACCCCCGCGAGGAACGCACCATCGGGATCCTGCGCGACGTCCCCGAGCGCTCAGCGCTCCCCGACGGGGTCCTCGCCGACCTCGCCGGAGCCGACGTCGAGGTCAATCTCGCCCTCCAGGTCGACAACGGGACGCCGACCCCCTTCGTCACGGCCCGGCACTGGCTGGAGGGTGCTGACGACCGGCTGCTCGAGGTGCGACTCGAGGGCGACGCGCTCACGGTGGTCCGGGTGCCGGCCGGCAGCATCGCGGACGAGGTCGTGTGGCTGGGCGTCGGTGCCCTCGACCTGCGCTCCCGCACGCAGCCGACGGCGTCATGAGCGTCAGCGAGGGGATGGACGTCGAGCGAGTGCGCTCCATCGCCGGTCAGCTGGGCGCGTCGGGCGAGCGCCTGCGCACCGTCCGCGGCGAGGGATCCGCGAGCATGGCGATCCTCGACAGCGCCTGGGCCGGAGCCGACCGGGGCGGATTCAGCAACGGCTGGACGAGCAGCGCGGGCTCCCTCGAGGCGGCGGCGGCTGCCCTGCAGCACCTGCAGCGGGAGCTCCTGCGGCAGGCGGAGGAGCAGGACACGGCCTCCGGAGGTGCTGGGGACGGCGGGCGCGGTGAGCGCCTGGACCACGGGGAGGTCGTCGACGACCTCTTCGACGACCTCTTCGGTGGAGGAGGCGACGGTGGGGGAGGCGACGGCTGGCGACCGCCGACTCCGATCGACGGTCTCGGGGACGCGTGGGACCGGGGGACCGACGCGCTCGAGGACACGTGGGACTGGGGTGTCGACCGGGGCCGCGACCTCGTCGAGTGGGGCCGTGACGGCCTCGACTGGGTCGGTGACCGTGGTGCGCAGCTCGCCGGGGTCACCCGTGACTTCTGGGACGACGAGGTCCTCGCCCGCTGGGATGCCGGCGCGCAGGCACTGGCGCGGCTGGGGCCCTCCACCAGCGCCCTCGGCGAGCAGCTCACCCAGATCGTCACGGACGGCCGGTGGCCCCGCTTCCACGAGGTCGCTGCGAGCGCCCTCCTCCTGGGCGGGCGCACCGTCGGTGTCGCGGCCAATGTCCTCACCGGTGAGGACCAGCGGCTCCTCCACAGCGGCGAGGGCGTGGTCACCTCCCGCAGCACCCTCCCCGCGGACCCCGAGCTCGAGGGCCGCATCCCGAGCGACCTCAACGCCGTGATGGAGATCCAGAACGACACCTACGACACCACCGACGGCCGCGAGAGCGAGCGCCGGCACGTGCGGGTGACCGAGGTGGCGCAGCCGGATGGCTCGTCCGCGCACATCGTCACCGTCCCGGGGACCAACGGACTGACGCAGTTCCCCGGCTCGATCACCGGTGGTGACGAGGCCTTCGACAACACCTCGAACCTCGAGCTCCAGGCCGGTGAGCGCAGCGCCTCGATGGAGGCGGTGATGGCGGCCATGCAGGAGGCGGGCATCGAGCCGGGCGAACCGGTGATGCTCCAGGGACACAGCCAGGGCGGGATGGTCGTCGCCGAGCTGACCCAGGACCCGGAGTTCATGGATCGCTACACCGTCACCCACATGATCACCGAGGGCTCACCCAACGACAGCCGGTCGATCCCCGACGGGGTGCAGACCCTCGCTCTCGAGCACACGAACGACCCGGTACCCATGGTGGATCTCGGGGATGCCTACGCCGGGCCGCCCGTGCCCATCCCGATGCCCGGACCACTGCCGCCGGTGATCCTGCCGATGACGCCGATCCCCCACGTCGACCCGGCGCTCGCGGGCTCGGGGGCCCACGTCACTCAGGTGCGCCTCGACCCCGAGCCGGGAGTGACCCTGACCGGCGGCGACCTCGACAGTGCGCACCACTACCGCAACTACTCGGAGTCGGTCGCGCGGGAGATCGCGGCGGGTCACCACGACCTCGTCGCCTATGCGCTCAGCCCCGGGATCGACGTCTTCCTCACCGACGACCCGAGCGCGGTGCACATCACGGAGTACGGGACCGGCCGCGAGTGAGATGCGGTTGACTGGGGCCATGCGAGCAGCGATGAGCGTGAGCGTGGCCCTCCTCCTCGCCGGCGTCCTCACGGGGTGCGGCATCTTCGGTGGTGGCCGCCCCAAGGTGCCGGAGGGGGAGTCGTGGCGCGACGAGGTCGTCGCCGCCCTCGAAGGCACCCCTGGCGTGACCTCGGTGGACGTCACCGTCAACGACGTCGACGACGGTGGCGGGGGCAAGGGTCCGGTGGTCTACGGCAAGTTCACCGTCACCGGGGACGCGCAGGCCGTGGTCGACGACGCGATGCGTCGGATGAGTGATGTCCTCGGCCCGGACTCCAACGGGGTGGGGCTCAACCTCTCCATCACCTCGCCCGAGGGCACCGGACAGAACCCGCGTGAGTTCGGTTACGGCAGCGCCCGCCACGGCCGGGCACTGTGGGAGGCCACGCACTGAGGCGCCAGTGCCCTCGGGACGCACGAAGGGGGGATCCCGCCCGTGGCGGGATTCCCCCTTCGCCCTGCCGGGGACCGGGTGCGTCGTCGATCAGGCGTGACGCGGGGCGTAGTGACTGTGGCGCGGCGCGTAGCCGGCGTTGGTCCGGTGCACCATGACGGAGGCGCCGATGACGAGGAGCGCGTAGGCGACGAGGCCGATCCAGCCGGCGAGCCACGCCACGCCCGCGCCGAGGAGGACGACCGAGAGGACGACGCAGGCGACCGCGACGAGGTTGCGGCGGATCGCGGCGACGGACTCGGGGCTCGCGTGGCGGCGACGCAGGCTGTGCCCGAGCGGGGGAGCGACGTGGTCGGAGGTCGCGGTGCCGTGCGGGGCCTCGTTGATCACCGGCGACGCGGTCATCGAGGCGGCGCCGGGGGCAGCCGACTCCTCGACGGCGTCGCGGTAGGCCAGGCGCGGGATGGCGGCCGTGTCGACGGTGTCGTCATCGGTCGCGAGCATCGCCTCGAGGTCCTCGACCGGGATCGCCCACTCGGGCAGGTCGGTCGGGGACGTGTGGGTGGACGTCGTGCGCGCCGTGCTCATGCACGCCATGGTCCCGCGTCACCGTGGCGATCGGATGCAGGTCCCGCTCACCGGCGTGTCTCGAGGTCGGTGACGCGCCGGGCGGCCCGGGTGACCTGGTCGTCGAGCCGCTCGACCGCTGCGGTTGCGTGCTCGAGGGTCGCCCGCGCCTGCGAGAGGGTGAGGCGGGCCGCGCTGAGGTCGCGCTCGCTCCCGCGCAGGGCGTCGCGGGCCTCGGCCAACGCCCGGTCGTGGGCGAGGGTCTGCGTCTCGGGGTCCTCTCCCGCACCCTCGCCCTCCTCGCTGTCGGCCATCGGGGGGACGAGTCGCAGCACCGCCACCGCGTCATCGAGCTCGACCTCGCCGAAGCCCGCGTAGGCGAGGGGGCGCAGCAGCCGGCCCGAGGCGAGGGCCCGACCGCTCGCGGGGTCGGCGAGGGCCGCGACCGCCGTGGCGGACACCCCGTCCGCCGCGGCAGGGCCGAAACGGGACCCGGTGGTCCCGGCGCAGCGACGAGCAGCGTCGACGAGGGCCTCGATGGCCGCGTGGCGCTCGGGTCTCGCCGCGGCCAGGGCGGCGCCGTCCCCCTTCGCCTGGGCGGTGCGCATCCGCTCGCCGAGGTCGAGCAGGTCGGCGATGACACCCGGCTCGTCGCGGGCGACCCGGTTGAGCAGCCAGGCGACGAGGGTCGGTTTGCGCAGGGTCGCCAGCTCTGCGGCCAGGTCAGGCTCGTCGGCGGACCTCGCCGCGCCGACGAGCCGGCCGCGGACCGCGACGAAGTCCGCCGGGTCGGCGCCGTAGAGCTCGTCCACTGCTGCGCTCAGGTCCATGGGGCCGATCCTGCCTCAGGCGCGGTCGTCCGCGATCCGCGTCAGCCGCTCTCCGTACTCGGACCAGCGCCGCTCGTCCCACTCGGGCAGGTTGTGGCCCTCGGACCGCAGGCCGGTGCTGCCGTCGAACTGCTCGCGCAGGATGTCGGCGTGACCGGCGTGCCGGGCCTCGTCGAGCGCCATGTGCACGATGATCTGCCCGAGGCTCACCTCGCGCCGGTCCTGCGGCCACCAGGGCACCGAGCCGGTGGCCTCCAGGGGGAGTGCCTCGATGGTCGCGTCGGCATGGGCGAAACAGGCCTGGGTCCACTCGAGGACCTGGGTCATCGTCTCGGTCTCGGTGGCGAACATGTCGCAGTTGTCCTCCTCCGTCACCCCCTCGGCGTCCCACGGCAGCCGGAGGCTGCTCGGTCGACCGAAGGTCTCGCCGAAGTACCCCAGCTCGCAGGCCCCGGCGTGCTTGTACAGGCCCAGGAGGTTGGTGCCGGTCGGGGTGCGCGGCAGGCGGGCCTCCCGCTCGGTGAGGCCGTCGAACTTCATCCGCAGCGCCGTGCGCTGGAGTCCGAGGTAGTGGTGCAGATGCGTCTTGAGGTCGCTCATCGGCTCTCCTGGATCGGGGTCCCCACCCTCCCACCGAGGCCCGACAGCGGCCCGGTGCTGTCTCGCGGTGGTGAGGTCCGCACCCGCGGTGGCCGTGAGGAGGCCACCGCTTAGCAGCCACCTGGTGCGGTGGACTGGGCTACGGTGACAGTGCGCCGCCACGGCGCGCAGTTCTTCGTGGATGAGAAACCGTCAGAGGAATGGGTGCACGCACATGGACGTCAAGCCAGTCATCGTCGGAGTCGACGGGTCCCCGGACTCCGTCCGGGCGCTGCAGTGGGCCGCCGAGCACGCCCGCCTCATCGAGGCGCCCCTTCACGGCGTGATCAGCTGGGAGGTCGCGACCATCTACGGCGACACCTTCTTCGGCAAGCAGGACTTCACCGCGGTGGAGGAGAAGAACCGCGAGGTGCTGGAGGGGGCCGTGCGCAAGGCGCTGGGCGAGGGCGCTCAGGTCGAGGCGCGCATCGAGCGGGGCAATGCCTCGGAGGTGCTCGTGCGGGCGTCCAGGGACGCGCAGCTCGTGGTCGTGGGCAGTCGCGGCCACGGTGGGTTCACCGGCATGCTGCTCGGGTCGGTGAGCCAGCACCTCGTCACCCACGCGCGGTGCCCCGTCCTCGTCATGCCGCACGGGCGGCCCTCGAAGGCATCGAAGCCCGCCAAGTCGAGCAAGACGACCAAGACCGCGACGGCCAAGACGGCCAAGACCGCGAAGACCGCCAGGGCCGCCAAGAAGAAGTGACCAGGCGGAGCACGGACCACACGAGAGATGGGTGCAGGGGTATGGACGTCAAGCCGGTCGTCGTCGGAGTCGACGGGTCCCCGGACTCCGTGCGGGCGCTGCAGTGGGGATCCCAGTACGCCCGAGCGGTCGAGGCGCCGCTGCACGCCCTGATCGGATGGCACTCGGCGCCCGTCTACGGGTACACCGCGATGGTCAGCTGGGACGACTCCGACCGCCTCAAGGAGGAGGCCGCCCAGGTCCTGACCCACACCGTGCGCGAGGCACTGGGAGACGAGGGGCAGGTCACCGAGCGGGTCGAGCAGGGCCACCCCTCGGAGGCACTGGTGAAGGCGTCCGAGGAGGCGCAGCTCGTCGTCGTCGGCAGCCGCGGCCACGGTGGGGTCGCCGGGATGCTCCTGGGGTCGGTGAGTCAGCACTGCGTCACCCACGCGCGCTGCCCCGTCACCGTCATGTCGCACGATGCGGCGCGGGAGCGGTAGTCGGGGTCATCCTCAGCGGGCTCCCAGAGGGCCCTCCTATCGTCACGGTATGTCCGAGACCTTCTGGCCCGTCCTGCGACTGACCGGGCTCACCGCCCTGCTCGTCGGGGGCTCGCTGGTGGCCGCCGGGCTGCATGCGATCCGCGTGGACCGGGTGGGCGAGCCCGCCTTCGCCTTCCTCTTCTGGAATCTCTTCCTCGCCTGGGTCCCCTACGTGATCGCGGTGGTCATGACCGCGCTGGACCGGGCGCGCGCCCCCGGGTGGGTGCTGGGCGCCCTCGGCGTCGCATGGTTGCTCTTCCTGCCGAATGCGCCGTACATCCTCACCGACTTCATCCACGTCGGGGCGATCCCCGGCGCTCCGCGCTGGTTCGACGCGGCGCTCATCGGTGCCTTCGCGGGGACGGGCCTGCTCCTCGGGCTCGCCTCGTTGCTGCTCGTGCACCACATGGTCGCCCGTCGGGCGGGGCCCCTCGCCGGATGGGCCCTGGCGGTCGGGTCGCTCGCCCTGTCCTCGCTCGGGATCTATCTCGGCCGGTTCCCGCGCTTCAACTCCTGGGACGTCGTGACCAACCCCGACGGGCTCGTGCGGATCATCCTCATGCGCTTGGCCGACCCCTGGGGCAATCCCTTCCTGCTGGCCTTCGCCGTGACGATGACCCTCGGGCTCGTCGGGTCCTACCTGGTCACGTGGTTCCTCGGGCAGATGCTCGTGCGGCGCTCGGTCGGGCGGGTGGCACAGTACGGAGGGTGAGTACCCCGGCCGTGACCCCGCAGACGCGGCCCGGGATCCCGACCGAGATCCGGGTCCTCGTCGCCGCGGCCTTCGTCATCGCGATCGGCTTCGGCCTGATCTCACCCGTCCTGCCGCAGTTCGCCCGCAGCTTCGACGTCTCGGTCGCCGCAGCGTCGGTCATCGTCTCGGCCTTCGCCTTCTTCCGGCTGCTCTTCGCCCCCGCGGGTGGTTCGCTCGTCACGCGACTCGGTGAACGGCCGGTCTATCTCACCGGTCTGGTCATCGTCGCGCTCTCGACGGGCGCCTCCGCCTTCGCGCAGAACTACTGGCAGCTGCTGATCTTCCGCTCCCTCGGCGGGATCGGCTCGACGATGTTCACCGTCTCGGCCATGGCGCTGCTCGTCCGGCTGGCCCCACCGAGCCTGCGTGGGCGGGTCTCCTCGATGTACGGCAGCGCCTTCCTCATCGGAGGTGTGATCGGCCCGGTCGTCGGAGGCGCGCTCGGCGAGTTCGGCATGCGGGTCCCCTTCGTCGTCTACGGGGTCGCCCTGCTCATCGCGGCCGGCTTCGTCGGGCTGATGCTGCGCGGGACCCCCCTTCGGGCCGACCCGACGCAGGAGACGCTGCCGCCGATGACCGTCGGCGAGGCCGTGCGGGACAGTGCCTACCGCTCGGCCATGGTCTCGGCCTTCGCCAACGGATGGACGAACTTCGGCGTCCGGGTGGCGATCCTGCCGCTCTTCGCCGTGGCGGTGGTCGGTGAGACCTGGGCGGCGGGCGTCGCGCTCGCCGTCGGCGCCGCGGTCACGGCGCTGACCCTGCAGTACTCCGGGCGGGTGGCCGACACCATCGGCCGTCGGCGCCCGATCATCGTGGGGCTGGTGCTGAGTGCGGTGTCGATGGGGACCATGGGGCTGGCCGGTGGCCTGGTCATGATCCTCGTGCTGACCGCGGTCCTCGGCGTGGGCTCGGGCCTGCTCAACCCGGCGCAGCAGGCGACCGTCGCCGATGTCGTGGGCAACGGGCGCTCCGGCGGCAAGGTGCTCGCCACCTTCCAGATGTGCCAGGACGCGGGAGGGATCGGCGGCCCGGTCCTCGTCGGCGTCGTGGCCGACACCGCCGGCTTCGAGTGGGCCTTCGCGCTGAGCGGCCTGATCTCGGCGCTCGCGATCATCCCGTGGCTGCGGGCCCGCGAGACCCTGGCGGTCCACGCGGGATGACCTGGGCGCCTGCCGGTGTTGCCACCGGCATGCAGATCGACATCTGGTCCGACATCGCCTGCCCGTGGTGCTACATCGGCAAGCGCCGCCTCGAGAGCGCACTCGCCGATCACCCCCGCCGGGACGAGGTGGAGGTGACGTGGCACAGCTACCAGCTCGACCCCGGGCTGCCCGATCACTACGAGGGCAGCAGGGTCGAGTACCTCGCCGCCCGCAAGGGGATGTCCGAGGAGCAGGTGCGCCAGATGTTCGATCACCTGCGCGAGCAGGCGGCCGGCGAGGGGCTGACCTACGACTTCGACCGGCTCGTCGTCGCCAACTCCGCCCGGGCCCACGAGCTGCTCCACCTCGCCAAGGAGCGGGGGGTCGGCGATGCCGTCAAGGAGGCGCTGCTGTCCGCGCACTTCGAGCACGGGGCCGACATCGGCGACGTCGACACCCTGGTGCGGCTGGGCGTCGCCTCCGGGCTGGACGAAGGGGAGGTCCGCGCCGCCCTCGAGGACGGCCGGTACCGCGCTGCGGTGGCCTCCGACATCGACATGGGCCGCCAGATCGGGGTGACGGGCGTCCCCTTCGTCGTCGTGGACATGAAGTACGCCGTCTCCGGGGCCCAGCCGCCCGAGGTCTTCCGCGAGGTCATCGACACGGCGTGGTCCGAGCGTGTCCCCGCGATCCAGGTCGTCGATGCCGGCACCGACGCCGACGCCTGCGGTCCCGAGGGCTGCGCCACCTGACCCGCGCCACGAACTACTGCAGGCAGCCCTTCGTATCGCCAGCCGCAGCTCGAGCTGCTGCGGACGATACGAAGGGCTGCTGACGTCGCCCGGGCGCAGGGCGTAGCGTCGGAGCATGACTCCCGCAGAGCTGCTCACCGACTCCTTCGAGCGGATCCGGGCGGGGGCGCTCGCCGCCATCGACGGACTGAGCCAGGAGCAGCTGGCGCACCGGATCACGACGGAGGCCAACCCGATCGGGTGGCTCGTGTGGCACGCCTACCGCGTCCAGGACGACCACCTCGCCGACGCCGCGGGGCTCCAGCAGGTCTGGGCCGCGCGCGGGTTCATCGAGTTCTTCGATCTCGACCTCGACGAGGACGACATCGGCTTCGGCCACACCGCCGCCCAGGTGGCGAAGGTCCGTGCGTCGGCGGACCTGCTCGCGCGCTACGTCGAGGCCACCCACGCGCAGACGCTCGCCTGGGTCGGTGGGCTGACGGAGGACCACCTCGACCGGGTCGTCGACACCTCCTGGGACCCGCCGGTGACGCTCGGCGTGCGGCTGGTCAGCGTCATCGACGACGACACCCAGCACATCGGCCAGGCCGCGTACCTGAGGGGACTGCTGTGAGCCGGGCCTGCTTCCGCATCGACCTCGAGGTGACGGTGGCGCCCGAGGTCGCCTGGGTGCGGCTGTGGGATCTGCGGCGCCATTCCGAGGTCATCCCGCTGACGCGGGTCACGGCTGACCCTCCCGCCCGCGTCCTCGCCCAGGCCGTCGAGTTCCGTGGCCGCACGGGCGTGGGGCCGCTGGGTTTCGACGACACGATGCGCGTGGACCAGTGGCGCCCGCCCGTCGACGACGAAGGGGGCCACGCCGTCGTGGGCAAGACGGGCCGCGTGCTGGGCGGGCGGATCGTCGTGGACGTCGACCCCGTCGTCACGGGCTCCAGGGTCAGCTGGCGCCAGAGCGTGCACCTGCCGTGGCTCCCGACCCGGCTGCAGTGGCTGGAGCCCCTCGCCGCCCGGGCAGCCGCGCCCGGGTACCGGAGGGTGCTCCGACGCCTGCTGGCCTGACCGCGGGCCCGGTGGGAGCATCGTCGGCATGGGTGCCACGTTGCGTATTGAGATCTTCCCCTGCGACATCGACCGGGCAGTGGCCTTCTACGCAGCCCTGGGCTTCGAGCTGGTCGGCCGCAAGGAGGGGCCGCCGCGGTATGCCTCCGTCCGCAGGGACGAGGTGCGGATCGGCATGGTGCAGTCACCCCGTCATCCGTCGGAGCAGCGGGCCGTGCCGATCGGGACCGAGATCGTCATCGCGGTCGACGACGTGCGCGCCGAGCGTGACCGTGTCGTGGCCGCCGGCGTCGAGCTGGCCGAGGACCTGCGGGATCGGGAGTGGGGCCTGACCGACTTCCGGGTGCACGACCCCGACGGGTACTACCTGAGGGTCACCGATCGACGCTGACGGTGGTGGGTGGGTCACGTCCGTCGGGTGGTCCGTGCCGTGGCCGGTGCGGTCCAGGGATCCTCGGGCCACGGATGCCTCGGATAGCGCCCGCGCATCTCCGCCCGCACCTGCGTGTACGGACCGGACCAGAAGGAGGCGAGGTCGTCGGTCACCGCGAGTGGTCGGCCGGCGGGGGAGAGCAGGTGGAAGAGCACCGGTACCCGACCACCGACGAGCCGGGGCGTGGTGGCGAGACCAAAGCACTCCTGCAGCTTGACGGCGAGCACAGGTGCGGCGCGGGGCTCGTCGTGCGGTGGCCAGGTGATCGTGATCCGCGAGCCGCTGGGGACGGCGAGGCGTGGTGGCGCGAGCTCGTCGAGTCGCGTCGCCGCCGGCCACGGCAGCAGCCGGCGAAGGGGCTCGGTCAGGTCGATCCGAGCCACCGGCGTCCCCGTGGCGATCCGCTGCAGCTCCGGGCCGAGCCACTCCTCGACCCGGGCAGCGAGGGCGGTGTCGGAGACATCCGGCCACGGGTCGCCGAGGTGGTGGTGGAGCACGGCGAGCCGGCGCCGTAGACCGTCCGCCGCCGGCGACCAGGACAGGACATCCAGCCCGCGGTCGGTCAGGGCACGTGCGATGACCCCGGCTCCGGTCGCGGCGTCGACGCGGACGGGCGTCGAGCTGAGCTCGATGGCGCCGATCGCGTCCACCTCACGGGCGGTGACCCTCCCTTCGCCCAGGTCCGCGCGGACGTCGTGCGTGCGCAGGCCGGCGCCGGCCGTCTCGGCCTCGCTGCGGGTGAGCGCAGCGGCCAGGCGGATCACCGCGCCGGTGCCCGCGGCGACCCGGCCCTCAGCCCGGGCGACATCGGCGACGACGATCCACTCGTGGTGGCGAAGGGGGCCGCCGGGCGGCAGCGCGGCCCGGGTCCCGGAGGCGAGGAGGTAGGTCGTGCCGTCCCCGACGCGGCGTGCGATGCGGCCCGGGTGGGCGAGTGCGGCGACGAGACCGGCTGCGCCGGAGGGGTGGTGGGTGGCGTCGGAGGGGGCGAGTCGGGCCAGACGCTCGACCTCACGCCGCCACCGGCCGGCCTCACGCCCGCGTCCGGATCGCAGGCCGGTGAGGAGCCGGTCGAGGTCGCCGTCGTCGCTGCGCAGGTCATCGCCGAGGGCGGCGACGACCTCGGCTGCGGCGGTGGTCCCGACGAGCCGTGCCCCCTCGAGCAGGGCGCGGGCCAGCCGTGGGTCGGCCGGGACACGGGCCGCGGCCAGCCCGTCGTCGGTGATCCGCCCGTCGGCGTCGATGAGGCCCAGGCCGCGCAGCCCGTCCTCGGCCGTGGCGATCGCGACCGTCGGCGCCGGCGTGAGGAGGGGCATGCCCCGTCCACCCGGCGAGCCCCATGCCGCGAGCGTCAGCGCGGTCCCGGTGAGATCTGCGGTCGTGATCTGCGGGGTGACGTGCTCGGGGGCGCGGGACCACGCGGACTCCTCGATCAGCCGCACGGCCGTGCCCGGACCGAGTCGTGCGGCGCGACCGGCCCGCTGCGTCATCGACGCCCGGGAGGCCTGCACGGTCACGAGCCCGGACATGTCGCGGGCGGCATCGCGTCGCGGCTCGCGGGAGAGGCCGGCGTCGATGACGAGCCGGACCCCGGGGACGGTCAGCGAGGACTCGGCGAGGTCGGTGGAGACGATCACCCGCGACGCGTCGCCGCTGCCCACCCCGGTCGCCCGGTCCTGCTCGCGCGGGCCGAGGCGGCCGTGCAGCGGCAGCACGTCGTGACCGGTGAGGAGGCCACGCAGCGTGTCGGCGACCCGGTCGACCTCACGGGCGCCGGGCACGAAGACCAGGGTGTCGCCCCCTTCGCCATGGTGCCGGGCCGTGATCGAGGCGACGTGCCGGAGGAAGTCCTGGGTGACGCCCCGGGCATCGGTCCGGGGGAAGGGGGCGGGTGCCCACCGGATGTCGAGCGGGTACAGCGCGCCCGGGCTGTCCACGAGGGGGGCAGGGCCGGCGGCATCGGCGAGGACGTCGGCGACCGCAGGTGCGTCGAGCGTCGCCGACATCGCGACGAGGGGCAGGTCGCGCAGCTGGCGGACCTCGGCGAGCATCCCGAGGAGGAGGTCGGTCTCGAGCGCCCGCTCGTGGATCTCGTCGAGGACGACCGCGGCCGTGCCGTCGAGCTCCGGATCGGCGAGGAGGCGCCGCAGGAGGACACCGGGGGTGACGAACTCGACCCGGGTACCGGCGCGGACGTGCCGCTCACCGCGGACGGTGTAGCCGACGAGGTCGCCGACCGCGGTGCCCGTGAGGTGGGCCAGACGGTGGGCGGCGGAGCGGACGCTCACCCGTCGTGGGCCGGTGACGACCACCCGGCCGGGAGCCTCGCTCGCCACGAGCGGTGGGGCCAGGGTGGTCTTGCCGGAGCCGGGAGGGGCCTGCACGACGGCGACGCCACGCTCGCCGAGCGCGGCACGCAGGTCCGGCAGCGCGTCGGCGAAGGGGAGGCCCTTGCCGATCGCCGTCAGGTCGAAGGGTGACACCCGCCCAGTGTCCCAGCGCCGGCGCGTGTCGGACTGCAGTTCACTCGGTGGGCGGTCGAGGGGCCCCGGATTTCCGGGGGTCGTCCGTGCGCTGTCCGCCGAACTGCCGTACGACACGCCGGTGGGTGGAGCCGAGTCGCCGGGCGACGTCACGCAGGGGGTGGGCGAGACCGGCCCCGACGAGCACGCCGAGGGCGATCGAGGTGACGATGACGAGGACCTCGGCGACGGCGATGACCCCGGCCGCGGGTGAGGACTCGATCTGGGCGACGGAGACGAGCCCGAGCGAGCCGGGGACGAGCAGCCAGAAGCTCGGGAGGAAGGCGACGACGCGCGGCACCTGGGGCCGCACGAACTCCACGAGCGTCGCGACGAGACTCGCGGCACCGGCCCCGAGGAAGGCTCCCACCCACGGTCCCTCGCCCGTCGCGTGCCCGAGCGACTGCGCGACGAAGGTCGCGAGGATCGTCACGAGCAGGGCGGGGACGAGGGACGGAGGCACGGACTCGAGCAGGGAGATCCCCACGGTGATGAGCAGCAGGCCGAGCAGGGGGGCCCACCACCCGAGCTCGTCCGGACGGTCGGCGTTGATCCGCGACAGGGGCAGCCCGAGCACGGCGACGGCCGCGCCCACCCCGAGGGTGAAGAGCAGCAGCTGGGCCACGCCGTACGCCAGACGGGACGTGCCGGCCACCATCGCCCCCGCGGACAGCTCGGTCAGGCCGGTGACGATGAGGGCCCCCGGCAGCAGCGCCGCGATCGGCGGGACGAGCGTCCACAGGGGCGCCTCGACGAGTCCGTGGTCGGCGGCGGCGAAGGCGATGATCGCCGTGGCGAAGGCCGCGAGGAAGGGCAGCAGGGTGCCGACGAGGAGGTTGCGCCCGCTGAGCATCATCAGGCCGGCGACGACCTGGCTGAGTGCGGCCGCGAAGATCACCGACGGCCACGCGGGCGCGAGCACCAGGGCGATCCCGGTACCGACGAGGAAGAGGCCCAGGGGCAGGCCGTAGGCGGGATAGCGGTGGGGGTGCTGTCGCAGCACCGCCAGCCGGCCCAGCGCGTCGCTCGGCGCGAGGGCGCCGGCGACGATGGCCGCGTGCACGGCGCTCACCTCGGCGAGCTGGTCGAGACGCACGCCGCCGTCGACGCCCTCGAAGGTCGCCGGGTCCCCGCTGGTCAGGGCGACCCACAGGCCGGTGGGGGAGGCGGCGACCTCCGCACCCTCGTGACCCAGGGCGGCTGCGGCCTCGTGGACGTCCTCCTCGACCTCGTGCACCGGCATGCCCCCGGCGAGCAGGCCGGCCCCGAGCCAGGCGAGCAGCTTGCGGGCCGTGTGCAGGTCGGGTGGGGTCACTGCGCCATTGTGGGGGATTGACGGGAGCAGGAGTGGGTACGGCTCCACCGAGCCATCCATGACGAAGGGAGACCCCGTGTCCGTACCGAGTGCCCACCATCGTCAGCGTGTGGTCGTCGTCGGGAGCGGGTTCGCCGGGTTCGAGACGGCCCGCGGCGTGTCCCGGCGGCTACGACGCGCCGAGCACCCCGCCGAGGTGGTGCTCGTCTCGCCGAACGACTACATGCTCTACACCCCGCTGCTGCCCGATGTCGCCGGAGGCCTCATCGACCCGCGCTACGTGGCGGTGCCGCTGGCCAACGAGCTGCCCGATGTGTCGTTGCGGCCGGGTTGTGTCGACCGCGTCGACCTGGCCACCCGCACGCTGCACGTCAGCGACTGCGCCCCGGGCGACCGGGAGATGTCCTGGGACCGCCTCGTCCTCACGCCCGGGTCGGTGACCAAGCTCATGGGCGTGCCCGGGGTCGCCGAGCACGCCCGCGGTCTGAAGACGGTCGCCGAGGCCCTGTACCTGCGTGAGCACTTCCTCCACCAGCTCCAGCTGGCCGAGTACGAGGCGGACCCGAGGGACCGACGCGCCCGCCGCACGGTCGTCGTGGTGGGAGCCTCCTACGCGGGGACCGAGCTCATCGCCCAGCTGCACGCGCTGGCCGAGGACCACGCCCGGCAGCGGGGCCAGGGGCCGGCCCAGGCGCGCTTCGTGCTGCTCGACCTCGCCGACCGGGTCATGCCGGAGGTGGGCGAGAAGCTGAGCGACCTGGCACTGGAGTCCCTGCGCGAGCGGGGGATCGAGGTGCGCCTGGGTACCAGCCTCGAGGAGCTCTCGGCGCAGGAGGCGACGCTGACCGACGGTGACGTCATCGGCACGAGGACCGTCGCCTGGGTCACCGGCGTGACGGGTGCCCCGATGCTCGAGACTCTCGGTCTGCCCCTGGAGAACGGGCGCCTCGTCGTCGACTCCCACCTCGCCGTCCCCGGCCACCCCGACGTCTTCGCCGCGGGTGATGCCGCCGCCGTGCCCGATCTGGCGAGCACGCACACGCAGCAGATCACGCCCCCGACGGCCCAGCACGCCGTGCGTCAGGGCAAGGCCGCGGCCCGCAACGTCGCCGCGAGCCTCGGCGTCGGCAGCCGCAGGCGCTACAAGCACCACGATCTCGGGCTCGTCGTCGACCTCGGCCCGGGATATGCCGTCGCGAACCCGCTCGGCCTCAAGCTCTCGGGCTGGCCGGCCAAGGTCGCCGCCCGTGGCTACCACCTCGGGGCGCTGCCGCGTGCCGCGAACCGCTGGTCGATCGCGCTCGCGTGGGCCGCGGAGGCGACGAGTGACCGTCCGCTCTCGCGGCTGGGGCTCGTCAGCGCCCAGGAGTCGGACTTCCGCGCCAGTGAGGGGATCGGCGACTGACCGCCGACCGGGTCAGGGACGCAGGTGCGAGGCGCCGTTGAGGTCGAGGGTGGCCCCCGAGGCCCACTGCGCCAAGGGGGAGGCCAGCCAGAGCACCGCGTCGGCGACCTCCTCGGGGCGTCCGACCCGGCCGAAGGGGGAGTCCCCCCGGATCGCCTCGCCGGCCTCGGAGCCGAGGCGCTCGGCGACCCGCTCGGTCTCGATGAACCCGGGCGCGACGGTCGCGAGGGCGATGTCGTAGGGCGCGAGCGCCGTTGCGAGAGAGGCGCTCATGGAGTGGAGCGCGGCCTTCGATGCCGCGTATGCCGGGAAGTCGGGCTCGCCGCGGTGCACGCCGCGGGTGCCGATGGTGACGACCCGCCCCGGGAGCCCGAGGTCGACCAGGCGTGAGGTCATCGCCTGCGTGAGCAGGGCCGTGCCGAGGGTGTTGATCCGCAGGTACTCCTCCCAGCTGCGCCGCCACTGCTCGGGGTCGGTCGTCGCGGGCGGGTGGCGCAGGGAGGGCGTGGTCGCGATGCCGGCGTTGTTCACGAGCACGGTCACCGGCCCTCCGAGGGCCTCCTCGGCCCTCGCCGCCAGTCCACCGGCCTGTGCCACGTCACCCAGGTCAGCGGTGACGAGGGCGTGTCCGTCCCCACGAAGGGAGACGAGCGTCGCCTCCCCTTCGTCCACCGCGGAGCGGACGTGGACGGCGACCCGGTCACCCTGCTGCGCGAAGGCGCGCGCCACCGCGCGCCCGATGCCGCGCGAGGCGCCGGTGACGAGGACGTGACGGGGCCCGGGGGAGGGATGAGCAGTCATGGGCACAGTCTGCTCCGAGTCCGTGGCCGGGCAGCGCAGGTGCCCGAGCGGGGCCGGCCTCCCTCGTTAGGGTGACGACGTGACCGACGCACCCACTCCTGACGCCACCGACGCCTCCGCCCTGCGGGCCGACATCCGCCTCGTGACCTCCCTGCTCGGCGAGAGCATCGTGCGGGCCGAGGGCCGCGAGCTCTTCGAGCTCGTCGAGCGGGTGCGCGCCGCGGTCAAGGACGAAGGGGAGGACCTGGCGGACCTGCCCGCTCCGGACCTCGAGGACACCGTCCTGCTCGCGCGGGCCTTCACCGCCTACTTCCACCTCGCCAACGTCACCGAGCAGGTCCACCGCGGTCGTCTGCTGCTGCGCGATCAGCGGGACGGCGGGTGGATCGGGCGCGCCGTCGAGCGGATCGTCGACGCCGGGATCGGGGCGGGTGACCTCGAGCAGGTGGCCACCACCCTTCGCGTCCGGCCGGTGCTCACCGCCCACCCGACCGAGGTGACCCGACGCTCCACCCTCGACAAGCTGAGGCGCATCGCCCGGCTGCTCGACGAGCCGGACTCGACGCGCCGCACCCGGCGCCTCGCCGAGTCCATCGACCTGCTGTGGCAGACCGACGAGCTGCGCGTCAGTGCGCCCGAGCCCGTCGACGAGGCCCGCAACGGCATCTACTACCTCGAGGGGCTCTCGCGGACCGCGGTCAACGACGTCGTCGAGGAGCTGCGTGACCGGCTCGCCGACGCCGGGGCCGCCCTGCCGCTCGACGCGATGCCGGTGCGCTTCGGCACGTGGATGGGCGGGGACCGCGACGGCAACCCGAATGTCACCCCCGAGGTCACGCGGGACGTGCTGCGCCTGCAGGCCGAGCACGGGATCCGGCTGTTGCGCTCGCGCGTCGACGGGCTCCGCCGGGACCTGTCGGTCAGCGGGCGACTGTCCACGGCGGACCCGGCCCTCACCGCGCGCCTGGAGTCGATGCTCGACGCGCTCCCGGAGGTGGAGCCGCGCTACCGCCGGCTCAACGCGGAGGAGCCCTACCGGCTGTACCTGACCGGGATCGGGGTACGGCTGGCGCTGACCGCCCAGCGGGTGGCGAGCGATGACGAGCACCGCCCCGGCCGGGACTACGCCGATGACACCGAGCTGGTGGAGGACCTGCTCCTGCTGCACCGCTCGGTCCTGGCCCACCAGGGTGAGATCGTCGCCGGGGGTGAGCTCGAGCGACTCGTGCGCACCGTGCGGATGACCGGGCTGACCCTGGCCACCATCGACGTGCGGGAGCACGCGAACAAGCACCACGAGGCCGTCGGGCAGCTGCTCGACCGCGTCGGTGACCTGCCCGGCCCCTACGGCGACCTCGACGGCGCCGGGCGCCTGCCGGTGCTGTCCGCGGAGCTGGCGGGACGACGCCCGCTCGCGCAGCGTCCGCTCCCGCTGGATCAGGCCGGGTCGGTGACCGCGGGCGTCTTCGAGGTGATCCGGTGGGCCCTGGACGCGTTCGGTCCGCGGACGATCGAGAGCTACATCATCTCGATGACCCGGCACGCCGACGACGTCCTCGCGGCCGTCGTGCTGGCCCGCGAGTCCGGCCTGGTCGACCTCACGGCCGGTGTGGCGCGGATCGGCTTCGTGCCGCTGCTCGAGACCGTCGACGAGCTGAGCACGGCGGAGGAGATCATCGAGGCGCTGCTGGCCGACCCCTCCTACCGCGAGCTGGTCCGGCTGCGTGGGGACGTGCAGGAGGTCATGCTCGGGTACTCCGACTCGAACAAGTCCGGGGGGATCGCCCCGTCCCAGTGGCAGATCCAGCGCGCCCAGCGCCGCATCCGCGACCTCGGGCAGCGTCACGGGGTGCGGATGGCTTTCTTCCACGGCCGGGGTGGGTCCGTGGGCCGTGGAGGTGGGCCGACCTACGACGCGATCATGGCGCTCCCCTTCGGCACCGTCGACGGCGAGGTGAAGATCACCGAGCAGGGCGAGGTCATCAGCGACAAGTACGCGCTGCCCGTCCTCGCCCGGCAGAACCTCGAGCTGATGATCGCCGCGACGCTCGAGGCGAGCGTGCTGCACCGTGCGGACCGTCGCACGCAGGAGCAGTCCCGTCGCTGGGACTCGCTCATGGACCTCGTCTCCGAGCGCGCCCACGAGCGGTACCGCGGGCTCGTGGAGGGGGAGGGGCTCGCGGAGTACTTCCTCGCGGCCACTCCCGTCGACCTGCTCGGCGGGCTGCACATCGGCTCGCGCCCCGCACGGCGTCCCGACTCCGGGGCGGGTCTGGACGACCTGCGCGCCATCCCGTGGGTCTTCGGCTGGACCCAGTCGCGCCAGATCGTGCCGGGGTGGTTCGGGGTCGGCACCGGTTTGGCCGCCGCCGACGACCTGGAGGAGCTGCGGGAGATGTACGCCTCGTGGCCCTTCTTCCGCGCCTTCCTCGACAACGTCGCGATGACCCTGGCCAAGACCGACCTCGACATCGGTCGGCACTACGTCACGGCGCTGGGGCCGAAGGGCGCCGAGGCGATCTTCGAGGACATCGTCGCCGAGCACGAGCTGACCCTGCGCGAGGTGCTCAAGGTGACCGGGGACGCGGCGCTGCTCGATCGGGAGCCGACCCTGCGCACCACCCTGGAGATCCGGGAGAACTACCTGCTCCCGCTGCACCACCTGCAGGTGCGACTGCTGGCGCGGATGCGCGCGGGCGAGGAGCATCCCGAGCTGGAGCGGGCGCTGCTGCACACGGTCAGCGGGATCGCCGCAGGGATGCGCAACACGGGCTGACCCCCTTCGTCAGGGCTGTCGGTCGGGCTCCGGCAGGACCATGGCGAGCACATCGGGTGCGTCGTCGTCGAGCCAGTCCGGGCGCCCGCGCCCGACCTCCAGCCAACCCCTGCGACGGTAGAGGCGCAGGGCCGCCGCGTGGGTGGGGACGACGTCCAGGCAGGGAGCGAGGCCGCGCCCGGTGAGGTCGTCGACGGCGGTGTCCAGCAGCGCCGCACCGACCCGCCGGCCCCGCACGGTGCTCGCGACGAAGAAGACACAGACCTCACCCAGCTCGGTGTGGGGACGCCCGTGGGCGTCCTGCCACGCCCGGATGATCACGGCCTGGTCAGCGCTCACGTCGCTCGGGCTGCGCGGGCGGGAGAGCGCGATGTGCCCCACGGGGACGCCGTCGACCTCGGCGACCCAGGCGGAGGTCTCGCCGGGGCGGACGATGAAGTCCCGTGGCGGGAACGGAAGGGGGTTGCGGTAGGGGTAACCCGAGGTGACCTGTTGCTCGAGGAGGACCTCCCCGAGTGCGGGCAGGTCCTCCTCGCGGCGCGGACGGATCATCGCGTGCATCGGGTCGGCTCCGGGTCGGGGTGGGGCGAAGGGAGCTCGCTCGAGCCCAGGGTGATGGTGGCACGATTCCCCTGTCACCCCGATGTCCGGCAACGAGTACTCTCCTGTGCGAAGCAACGACGCATCCTCCCTCACGACTTCCCGTGACCGTAGACAAGGCATGGCACATGGCTATCCGACGCCCCACGTTCCTCACCGCCCTGGTCGCCAGCTCCGCGCTGGCCCTCACCGCCTGCTCGGGTGGATCCGGCGGCGGGGGTGACGACGAGTCCTACTCGATCGGCATCAACCAGCTCGTCCAGCACCCCGCCCTCGACGCGGCCACGGCCGGGTTCAAGGAGTCCTTCGAGGAGGCGGGCGTCGATGCCACCTTCGACGAGCAGAACGCCAACGGGGAGCAGGCCACGGCACTGACCATCGCGCAGCAGTTCTCCGCGGACGACCTCGACCTGGCGCTGGCGGTGGCCACCCCGGCCGCGCAGGCCATGGCGCAGAACATCACGGACACCCCGCTGCTGTTCACCGCCGTGACGGACCCGACCTCCGCCGAGCTCGTGGACTCGGACAACACGCCCGGCGGCAATGTCACGGGCACCTCGGACGCCGCGCCGATCGACAAGCAGCTGGAGCTGCTCAAGGAGATCGTCCCGGACGCCAAGAAGGTCGGCATCGTCTACGCCTCCGGCGAGGTCAACTCGAAGGTCCAGGTCGACCAGGCGAAGAAGGCCGCTGGCCCCGCCGGTCTGGAGATCACGACGCAGACCGTCACCACGGTCAACGAGATCCAGCAGGCCGTGAAGGCCCTGGGCGACGTGGACGCCATCTACGTCCCGACCGACAACATGGTCGTCTCGGGCATCGCCTCGCTCATCCAGGTGGCCGAGAACAAGAAGATCCCGGTGATCGGCGCGGAGTCGGGCACCGTCGAGGGCGGCGCCGTCGCCACGCTGGGCATCGACTACACCGAGCTCGGCCGGCAGACCGGTGAGATGGCGCTGCGCATCCTCCAGGACGACGAGGACCCGGCCACCATGCCCGTCGAGGTCGCCACGGAGTTCACCTACGTGGTCAACGAGGACGCCGCCAAGCGTCAGGGCGTCACCATCCCCAAGGACATCCTCGACGAGGCCGAGCGCCAGTGATCGGCGCCGTCGAGGTCGGCCTCATCTACGGGGTCATGGCGCTCGGGGTCTACCTGACCTTCCGCGTGCTCAACTTTCCCGACCTGACCGTCGACGGCAGCTTCACCACGGGCGCCGCCACCGCGGCCATGGGGATCCTCGCCGGGTGGAACCCGGTGCTCGCCACGCTCGCCGGGTTCGCGACCGGGTTCCTCGCGGGCACGGTCACCGGGTTGTTGCACACCAAGGGCAAGATCGACGGCCTCCTCGCCGGGATCCTGACGATGATCGCGCTGTGGTCGGTCAACCTGCGGATCATGGACGGCGCGAACGTGCCGCTGCTGCGTCAGCAGACGGCGTTCACGCCGATGCGCGAAGCCGGGATCCTGGGTACGTGGAGCGGCGTCGCCGTCCTCGCCCTGGCCATCACCGGCCTCGGCCTCGTCGTCGTCTGGTTCCTCACCACCGACCTCGGCCTGTCCATCCGCGCCACGGGTGACAACGGCCCGATGATCTCCTCGTTCGGCGTCTCCACCGACTTCACCAAGACCCTCACGCTGGCCCTGTCCAACGGGTTCGTCGGCATGTGCGGCGCCCTCATCGCCCAGTACCAGGGTTTCGCCGACATCAGCATGGGCATCGGCCTGATCCTCGTGGGCCTCGCCTCGGTCATCATGGGTCAGGCGGTCCTGAGCCAGCGCACGCTGCTCCTCGCGGTCTTCGCCGTGGTCGTCGGCGCCGTCCTCTACCGGCTGATCATCTTCGCCGCGTTGCGCGTGGGGCTCGACCCGAACGACATGAAGGCCATCACGGCACTGCTCGTCGTGGGCGCCCTGCTGGTCCCGCGCTGGAAGGCGATGGGCAGCCGGTTCGGCAGGGGACCGACCGCGACTACCACCGCCACCGAGCGGGCGGCCTCCGGTGCGGAGACCTCCGTCGCGGCGACCTCGGCGAAGGGGGCCTGACCGGGATGCTGTCCGTCACCGACGTGTCCAAGACCTTCTTCCCCGGGACGGTCAACGAGCGCACAGCGCTCGATCGACTGAGTCTCACGCTCGCGGAGGGGGAGTTCGTCACCGTCATCGGGTCCAACGGCGCCGGCAAGTCCACCCTCCTCAACGCCGCCGCCGGCCGGCTGCTCGTGGACTCCGGGGTCATCGAGATCGATGCCAGGAATGTCAACAAGCTCGCGGACCACAAGCGCGCCAAGTACGTCGGTCGCGTCTTCCAGGACCCGTTGGCCGGCACCGCACCCAACCTCACCGTGGAGGAGAACCTCTCGCTCGCGCTCCAACGTGGCCGGCGTCGCGGACTGGGACCGGGTCTGACCAAGAAGCGCAGGGCCGTGTTCGTCGAGGAGCTCGCGTCGCTCGAGCTCGGGTTGGAGGACCGGCTCACGGCCAAGGTCGGTCTGCTCTCCGGCGGGCAGCGCCAGGCGCTCTCCCTGCTCATGGCCGGTTTCACCCAGCCGCGGATCATGCTGCTCGATGAGCACACGGCCGCCCTCGACCCCCAACGTGCCGCGCTGGTGACGAACCTGACCGAGCGGATCGTGGAGCAGGGTGGACTCACCACGCTGATGGTCACCCACAACATGGAGCAGGCCATCCGGCTGGGCGACCGGCTCGTGATGATGCACGAAGGACGGATCGTCTACGAGGCGGACGCCGAGACGAAGGCGAAGCTCACCGTGCAGGAGCTGCTCGAGGAGTTCGCCAACGTCAAGGGAGCGACGCTGTCGGACAAGGCCTTCCTGGGGTAGCCGGATCCGTGCGCTGCCAGTCGATCTCGATGTCTGCGTCGGTTTCGAAGACGTCTTGGTGCCCAGCCACTCCTTCGCCGCTGTGACCATGGACCTCAGGGGCTGCGGTCACCGTGTCGGTCTGCTGGCCCGGTGATCGGGACTTGGTCGGGGGATCCCGCCTCGGGCCCGGTGTGTTTCCAGGTGAACGTCGAGGGGACGACGCCCCGAGGCTCACCTACGACAGCTCGTGGAGGACCTCGTTGGCTGCTCGTGTCCCGGACCGGATGGCTCCGTCCATGTAGCCGTTCCAGATGTCAGAGGTCTCGGCCCCTGCCCAGTGGATCCGGCCGACGGGCGCAGCCACCGCCTTGCCGTACTCGGTCCAGACGCCCGCGCCGAGGCGGCCGCCGTAGCAACCGCGGGTGAACTCTTCGGACATCCAATCCTGTTCCTGGATGTCGAAGGGGTGAGCGGCCTGGGGACCGAAGTACTTGACCAGGGCGCGGAGCACCAGGTCCCGGCGCTGATCCGAGGTCATCTCGGCCGCGTCGCGGGCATGGGTGCCCTCCAAGAACCCGACCAACACGCCACAGGAGCCGTCGTGTGGCGAGTTGTCGAGAACCACGTTGAAGTCGTCATCGAGGCTGAGCACGAAGCCGTTCAGGCCTTCTTCGCGCCAGAACGGCGTCTCGTAGCCCACGTGGAACTTGATCACGGACCCGGCCGGGAACTGCTGGGTGAGAGCGTCGCGCCTGGAGGGCAACGGCGGCACATAACGCACCCGTCCGGCGAGCGTTTGCGGGATGGCGACGATCACACGCTGGCCGGTGACCGAGCCGTCCTCGAAGTCCACCCGGACTCCGTCGGAGTCGTGGGTGATGGTGCGTACCACGCTCTCCAGCCGAACCCGGGCGCCAAGATCCTCGGCCAACCGTTCCGAGATCAGGTGGGTTCCGCCGACGACTCGGCGCTCCTGGGCACCCCCGGTCGTGGCGACCAGGGTCTCGAGGCTGGTTCCGGACCGGACGTAGAAGAGGAAGTGGAGCAGGGAGAGTTCCGGGGACTCTGCAGAGAAGACGGCGGGGACGAGAACGCGAAAGAAGCGCAGAGCGAGACCGTCGTCGGTGTTCGCACACAACCACCCATCCAGGGTCTGGCGGTCGAAGTCAGTGCCGTGGGTCGTCTCCCATGGGGACTCGGGTGGGACGGTGGCGGCGATTTCCTCGATCTTCGTCCACAACCGTCCTACCTCTTCGGCGGTCTTCTGCGGCAGACCGAAGCTCTCGTCACGATAGCGGGACCGTTGGCCGTCGAAGAAGGTCAGCGCGGCTCCCTCGTCGTAGGTCGGGAAGGTTTCCAGGCCCAGGTCATCGATCAACGCAAGAACGGCATCCTGGGTCGGGCCCACCCACTGGCCCCCGAGTTCGACGTGGACGCCGTTGCTGAGCGCCCCTCCGAGAGTGCGTCCGGCCACCCGGTCGCGCGCCTCCAAGACGGTCACGGTCCGGCCAGCAGCCTCCACCGCCCGGGCCGCGCTCAAGCCAGCGAGCCCCGCGCCGACCACCACCACATCCACATCAACCATGAGACAACGCCCTCCCAGAGTCATTCAGTCGTATGACTGAGAACGGTAGACTCGCCACGCACCGCTGGCAAGGGTCTGGACGGTATGGACCACTACTCGGGTCGTCTGAGTGGCTCCGGGCCGGGGCCGAGCCAGCCGGTCGTGCCGCTGATCTTCGACTCCGACGACGAGACCCCCTGACGGGGAGAACTCACCTCCTCACGATGAGGTGACCTCCACCGCAGCTCTTGCCGGACGGGTGTCGGCAAGCGTGACCAGCATCGTGATCACGGAGTCGAGGCACTCGCCCGACCGGACCTCATCGGGGTCGCAGATGTGTTGCAGGATGATCCCGTCCACGCTGGCCACGAGAACTCTGGCGAGGCGCTCGAACGGCACGGCGCACACCTCGTCGGCGAGGGTGGCTGCGGTCTCGCACCACGTGGCCACAATGCTGACGTACCGCTGGTACTGCCAGCCGGCGAGCGACTCGAGCCCCGGCGTCCTCAGCGCGTCCGTGACCAACTCGTACTGAACCAGCTGCAGTGTCGGTCGATCGGTCACCAGGAGGTGCCAGAACCTGGTGAGTCCCAGACGAATTGCCTGCTCGAGCCCGTCGTCGAGATGAGCCGACGACTCGAGAACCCCCGCGATCTCCTCCACGACGTCCTCGATCACGGCGCGAAGAAGCAATTCACGCGATGGGAAGATGTACTGCAGTGTGCCGAGAGGAACGCCCGCCTCAGCGGCCACCGCGCGCATCGACGTTCGAGCCACCCCGTCTCGGGTCAGCGCGACACGGGCCGCGTTCACGATCTGGCCGCGCCGCACAGCCGCTTCCACGTATGCCACGATCCTCCTCATCTCAGTCGACTGACCGACAATATGCCACAGGCCTCGCGAGATGACTCGAGATGGATCGCACCCACCTCTCGCAGGCGGGCAGCCGATCCTCTCCGAAGCTGACGCAGCCGTTCAGGGGCCCCGGGCAATCCGGTGGCCATCGACGGGATCGAAGCACGCCTGGCCCGCCAAGGGCCGAGCCGCGGACGCGATGAAACCCCGCGACGAGACGTGGCGGCAGGGCCGATCCCGGTCTAGGTGCGGCCGGCTACCAACAGGTCGGCCGCGCGCTCACCGATGACCATGCACGGCGCCTGCGTGTGGCCGCGGATGATGCGCGGCATGATCGAGGCATCGGCGACGCGCAGGCCCTGGACGCCGCGCACGCGCAGCTCCGGGTCGACGACCGAGTGCTCGTCCGTGCCCATCCGGGCCGTGCTCGTCGGGTGGTAGAGCGTGTGGGAGTGGTTGGCGAGGGAGAGCTCCGCCCGCTCCTCACGCCCGACGTCGTCCCCGCCCTCGGGCACGAGGTAGTGCGTGCCGGTCGCGGCGGACAGCGCGGGGGTCTCCAGGAGGTCGGCGCAGATCCCGAGCCCGGCGAGGATGGCGGCCCGGTCCTTGCCCTGCGGGTCGGTGAGGTAGCCGGGGTCGATCGTCGGCTTGTCCAGCGGGTCGGCGGAGGCGAGGCTGACGCGGCCGGTGCTCTCGGGCTGGAGCAGGATCGCGCCCACGGTCAGGCCGTGGCCGGTGGCGGGCTCGAGCCCTTCGTGGACGAAGGGGGCGGGCGCGAAGATGATCTCGATGTCGGCCAGGTCGAGGTCGGGCCGGGTGCGCACGAAGCCGTAGGCCTCCGCGACGTTCGAGGTGAGCATGCCGCGACCCCGGACGAGGAAGTTGAGCAGCTCCGCGGGCTTCTGGGCGGTGAAGAGGGTGTCGCCGTCGGTCTCGATGATCAGCGCCGAGATGAGGTGGTCCTGCAGGTTCGCGCCGACCTCGGGTGCGTCGACGAGGACGTCGATCCCCAGGGCCTCGAGCTCGGCTGCGGGGCCGATGCCCGAGAGCAGGAGCAGCTGTGGGGTGTTGACGGCGCCGCCCGAGAGGACGACCTCGTGATCGGCGAAGACCCGCTGCGTGCCGCCCCCGGCGGCGTACTCGAGCCCGATGGCCCGGGTGCCGTCGAAGAGGACCTTCGTGGCCTGTGCGCCGGTGCGCACGGTGAGGTTGGGCCGCTTGGCGGCGGGGGTGAGGTAGGCGTCTGCCGAGCTGAATCGCTTGCCGCGCTTCTGGCTGACGCGGGTCTGGCTGAAGCCCTCCGGCCGGGCGCTGTTGGGGGGCTCGACGGTGTATCCCGCCTGCTCGACGGCGGTGAGGAAGGTGGCCGTGTGCGAGCGGGGGCTGCGCTGGTGCTCGACACGCACCGCCCCACCGGACCCCTGGTCGGGGTCGGTGTTGCCCTCCACGCGCTCGACGCGGCGGAAGTAGGGCAGCAGCGCCTCGTAGGACCAGTCCTGACCGGCCCGCTCGGCCCACCCGTCGTAGTCGGCGGCGTACCCGCGCACCCACATCATGGCGTTCATCGACGTCGACCCGCCGAGCACCTTGCCCCGCGGCCAGTAGATGCTCCGCGCGCCGAGGTGCTCCTGCGGTGTGGTGCCGTAGTCCCAGTCGAGGGGGGACCTGAAGAGGGTGGAGAAGGCCGCGGGGATGTGGACCTCCTGCTTCTTGTCGGGGCCGCCGGCCTCGAGCAGGAGCACGCTCGTCGCGGGATCCTGGCTCAGGCGGGCCGCGACGGCGGCGCCCGAGGCTCCGGCGCCCACGACGATGTAGTCGAAGCGGTCTTGGCTCATGTCTCGTCCCTGGGTGGAGGTGGCGGTCCCGCGTCGCGGGACCCTGGTCCTTCATGCACCCAGGGACCGCATCTGCCTAGGCAGATGCGACTCCCGGGCCGTCGTGGGCTCAGCCCCGGAAGGCGGAGGCGAAGATCCCGGGCAGCTTGGCCCAGGAGGGTCCGGCCATGAAGCGGGTGAGCAGCCGACCGGTCCGCTGCGCGGTGCGGGCCGAGACGAACCACGGCGGCCTCGGCGAGAGGGAGAACTCCCCGCCGAGGACCGAGCGTGGGAACGGGCGGAAGGGGCCCCGGACGACGGTCCGCTCGGTCTCCCTGAGCAGGAAGGCGTTGTGCACGACCCCGATCCCGCTCTGGACGTCCTCGAGCGTGTGGCCGGGGAAGGCGCCCCACGGCGCGTTCGCGGTGAGGAACCCGACGGCCGTCCACGCGTTGACCGCGATGGTGCCGTACTCGAGCCGCGCGAGCGCCTCGTCGAAGCCGTCGCCGAGCTGCTTGAGGGTGGCCGGCGCGGCGATGATGTTGGCGCCGAGCGTGCCGACGAGCGCCTCGTTGGCGTGGTCGATGGCGGCGTCGAGGAAGGCCTGCCCCGTCCCGGGGACATCGACGATCCCGAGGACGGGGGAGAAGTACTCCGTCCTCTCGAGGGCGGCTGCGGACTCCCGGTCGTGGGCGTCGACGAGCAGTCGACCGCCGGTGCGCCCCAGGCGTTCGGCGTCCTCGTAGGTCGAGGACGCGCCGGCCACGCGGTCGTCGCTTCCCGGGTACCACGGGACCCGCTCGGGGGCCTTCGTCAGGGCCCGGCGCAGCTCGGCGACGAAGGCCTCGCGTTGCGGCCAGTCCTTGCTGAGGACGACCACCTGGCCGGCGATGCAGTTGTAGCCGCCGTTGTGCAGGCGCTGCGTCGCGACGTGCTCGGCCTGGAAGCGCAGGTCGGCCGCGGACCACGTCCCGGGGACGACGATGATCGGCGAGACCCCGCCCAGCTCGCTGGTGATCGGCTTCTGGAGAAGGGGGGTCCCCCCTTCGCGCCGTGTCGCACCCTCGGGGCCGGGACCCCACACGACGACGTCGTGGGTCGCGGCGCTCCCGGTGATGTGCACGTGCTCGATGCCGGGGTGGTGGGCGAGGTAGCTGCCCACGTCACCGGCGCCGGTCGTGATCGTCAGCACGCCCAGGTCGATGAGGGGCTTGAAGGCGGCCGTGTAGGCCGGCAGCAGCTCGTTCATCGTCGGGTTGAGCTTGAGCAGGACGACGCGGTTGTGGGCGATCAGCTCGTAGAGCACGTCGAGCGGGGCGATGGAGGTGATGTTGCCGGCGCCGAGGACGAGCCCGACCCCACCGGTCTCCGTCGGCGTGAGTGCGCCGAGCCCTGCCGTGGTGCGCACCTGCTCCGGCGTGACGCCGGGCTTGATCCACACGTCGGCGCTGAAGCCGTGGAGCAGCAGGTACTCGTAGGCGTTCGTGGGCAGGGCGGGCACGGTGACCCGGTCTCCCGGGGCGGCGCCGAGCGTGGCCGTGTCGAGAGGGCTCCTGCCGTCGGCGATGGCCGTCACGCTGTGCTGGAGCGCCAGCAGGGACGACAAGGTGGCGTACGGGCCGGAGAGCCACTCCTCGCCGACGAGCGGTGAGTCCGGGTCGAGGTTCTTGGCGCGGACCGCGCCGGCGACCCAGTTCTCGGCCTCGGCGGCGACGGACCTGTGCACGCGACCGAGCAGGGCCGCTCTGGCGGTGAGGCCCATGCCGGCCCAGCGTCGCGCGCCCGCCTGCAGGCCCTCGATGCTCGTGTCGAGGAAGCGCTGGGTGTCTTCGTCGAGGACGGACGTCGCGCTGGGGTTGGTGGTCGTCATGAACGCTCCCGGGTCGGGCTCGGTGGCCCCGTCCACGCACACCGGTGCGCCGACGGTGCCCTTCTCGTGCAGTGTCCACTGCGCGGGTGGCCCCCGTCGATACCCGTCCGCGGGCTGACGTCGCCGTGGTCGTGCCCTCGCGGTCTCATGTCGAGGGCGGCAGCACGCAGAATTCGTTGCCGGACGGGTCGAGGAAGACCCGCCACGGCAGGTCGCCCCACTCGTGGTGGAACTCGCGGCCACCCCGCTCGAGGATCCCCGCGACGACCGCGTCGGGGTCGTCACCGGCCTCCGGGCGCACGTCGAGGTGCATGCGGTTCTTGTCCTCCCCCTTCGGCCCCAGCTCGGGGCAGAGCTCGAGGAGCGGGCCGCGAAGGGAGGGATGGCGCAGCGATCGGGGGGCGGTCCCTGCGACCTCGACCCAGCCGGTGAGCCACGACCAGAACTGCGCATCGCGCTCCGGGTCCGCGGAGTCCAGCGGCAGGGCAGCGATCGGTCCGGTGTCGGTGTACTCGGACCGCTGCTCCATGACGCAGAACGCATTGCTCTCGACGTCGGTGAGCACGACCCACGGCACGTCGCCCTGCCCGAGGTCGACGTGGCGGGCGCCCAGGGTGAGGAGCCGGTCGACCAGCTCGCTCTGCTCGGCCCCGCCGCGCAGGTCGAGGTGCAGGCGCAGCGGTTCCGCAGGCGGGGTGGGCACCTGCGGGATGCAGATGTCGAACCACGGGCCGCCGGGGAGGGACAGCCTGGTCTCGATGAGGTCGGGGGCCGTCGTCAGTCGCTTCGTGCCGAGGGCCGCCTCCCAGAAGGCGGCCGCGCGTGCCGGGTCGACGGCGTCGATGGTGATGTTCTCCAGGCGCATGCACCCACGCTATGCCGGGAGGCAGACTGTCGGGATGGAACGGATCTCGGTGAAGGACCTGGCGCGACCGGCGAGTGCTCTCGGATGAGCGCGCGATTCGAGGAGCTGGCGTGGAGCCAGACACCGCGCGGCGAGATCAGCCTGCGTCGACGTCTGGAGCCGACGCTCAAGGTCGATGTCTACGAGGTCAAGCTCGGCGACGAGTTCCTCATGTCGAGCCTCTTCACGGTCGCCGAGATCGAGCTGGCCCGCCTGGGCCTCGCCGAGGCGACGGGGGACGAGCTGGACGTCGTCGTCGGGGGTCTCGGCCTCGGTTGCACCGCCCGCGCCGCGCTCGAGGACTCCCGGGTGCGCTCGATGGTGGTCGTCGATGCCATGGCGGAGGTCATCGACTGGCACGAGCGCGAGCTGCTGCCGGGCGCCGCCGAGCTCGTGCGGGATCCACGCACCCGGCTCCTGCTCGACGACTTCTTCGCGCTGGCGGCGTCGGAGGAGGGGTTCGACCCCGACGCGCCGGAGCGCACCTTCGACGCCGTGCTGCTCGACATCGACCACACGCCGCACCACCTGCTGCACCCCGACCACGCCCCCTTCTACAGCGCCGACGGCTTGCGCCGGCTCAAAGGCCACCTGCGCGACGGTGGGGTCTTCGCCCTGTGGTCCGACGACCCGCCCGACGCGGAGTTCTCCCAGCTGCTCGCGCAGGTCTTCGGCCACGTGCAGGCCCACGTGGTGACCTTCGCGAACTTCCTCACCGGCGGGGAGTCGAGCAACACCGTCTACGTCGCGCGCTGAGGGCGGTGTCTGACATGGCGAAGGGGGCCGGCCCCCGCAGCACGTGGGCGGTCACCACGCACGACTGGTCCGTGGACGTGGACCGCGCTCATCTGCTGGTGGCGCGTGAGCTGGCGCAGTCCCTCGGCGAGGGGATGGCACTGCACCTCCCTTTGCCTACCCACCTGGGGAACGCGGCTGCAGGCTCCCGCTGACCGGTCCAGCGTGGCATCGTGGAAGGACCCCCACCAGCGAGGAGCTGCCGTGCGCGTCGTGGAGATCATCGCCGACCTGCCCGTGGACGACGTCGAGTCCGCCCGGGAGTTGTACACCGGTTTTCTCGGGCTGGGCGTGGAGGAGTTCAACCTCGGGTGGGTGGCTCGGTTCACCCAGCCCGAGACCGGCGCGCACGTCCAGCTCGTCTCCGAAGACGCCACCGCTCCCGAGCGACCGGTGATCTCGGTGAAGGTGGACGACGTGGACGCCGCCCACGAGGACGCCGTGCGCACAGGTCTGGAGATCGTGCATCCCCTGTGTGACGAGGAGTGGGGTGTGCGGCGGTTCTACGTGCGGGCGCCCGACGGCAATGTGATCAACATCGTGCAGCATCGTCCGTGAGGTAGGCGGTCGTGCTGCAGTCCATCCGACGGTGTCACCACAGCCGAAGGCGCGTCGCGGAGGGTTCGGGTCGAACGCGGACAGAGCGCACGAGCTGGCGGATCGCCGTCAGCGCGCCGCAGATGAGGAGAGCGGTCAACGCCCAGATGCAACCGATGACGAACATGTACGCGTAGACGTAGCCTGCGTCGGGTGTCAGCAGCTCGGGGCGGTCGGTCGAGATCACGACCCCGGCGATGACGAGAGGGACCAGCAAGGCCAGGGGGAGCACGACGAATTGGGCGAGCACGAGGGCCCAGCCCGGGATGCGGGTGCGCGCGAGGAGAGCCACCCCGAGGAGGGCCAGCGCTATCGGGATGGCGAGCACCGCGGTGACGTAGTTGGCCCTGAGCGGGTCGACCCCCCACACCATGGCCCAGGCGGCGACCGCCCCCACGACGCCCGCGAGCCACGGCCACGAGCGTCGTTCGAGAGGGGGCGGTGGCGGCTCGTCCGCCGGCCACTCGTCGAGCATCAGCGACATGTCGCCATGGTCTCAGGTGACGGTGTCCGGGTCAGACGGTCGCGGACGATCCGTGCCAGGCGAACTTCTCGAACGGCGCGTCGACCGGCGTCTGGGCCAGGTGGTTGGTGTAGTTCGACATCACCTTCTGCGAGATGCCGAGGATCACCTCAAGCACCTGACGCTGGGTGAAGCCGGCGTCCAGGAAGGCCTGCACGGCGTCGTCGTCGACGTTCCCGCGCTCGCGGATCATGGCGAGGGTGAAGGTGCGCAGGGCCTCGAGCCGCTCGTTCGGCAGCGGCGTCTGCTCACGCAGCGCCTCGGTGATCGCGTCGTCGACCTTCATGGCCTTGGCGATGCCGGTGTGTGCCGGGACGCAGTAGTGGCAGGAGTGCTCGACGTTGGCCGTCTGCCACACCACGGTCAGCTCGTCCTTGTCGAAGCTCGAGTCGACGAACAGCTGGTGCAGCACCTGGTAGCCCTCCAGGAGACCGGGGGCCTCGGCCATCGTGGCGTGCAGGCCCGGGATCCGCCCGTTCTGCTGCTCGGACCGCGCGAGGAGCTCCGCGCTGCCCTCGGGCGCCGTGCTCTGGTCGTGCATCTGGAAGTCAGCCATGGGTTCTCTCTTTCGATGGTGGGTCGGCAGCGCCGACCCGGACGTTCGGTTGTGTACCAAACGGTACCGTACGTGGTCCGGTTTTGCTACCAAGAGGTTTCAAATGCCGCGGCGGGGACGTAGAATCGCCGTATGAGCGAGTCTGTGAAGGCCACGGTGGGTCGTCCGCGACTCTTCGACGAGGAGGCGGTGCTCAACGACCTGACCGACCTCTTCTGGCGCAAGGGCTACGGGCAGACCTCGATGGCGGACATCGTTCAGGCCAGCGGAGTCCACAAGCCGAGCCTGTACCGGACCTTCGGCAGCAAGGAAGAGCTCTTCGCGACCGTGCTGCGCCGCTATCTCGCGCAGCGGATGACGATGTTCGCCGCCCTGATCGATGAGGCAGGGCCGGGGGTCCGCGGTCTTCATCGGTTCATGGAGATGTTCGAGGCGGACGCGGTCTCCGAGCGCGGTCGCGACGGCTGTCTGATGGTGATGGCCTCCAACGAGCTGCGCGGCACCCTGCCCGGCTACGACTTCTCCACCGACTACCGGCGACAGATGCGCGAGCAGATCCACGCCCTCATCGCCCAGGCCCTGCCTCATGAGGCGGTCGACTCCGAGATCGTCCGGGCCCGCACCGACCTCGTCACCACCTACCTGCTCGGGTTGCAGGTCATCATGCGCTCCGGTGCCGACGCCGCCGAGATCCATCAGTACCTCAACGCGATGCACGTCACCGTGGACGCGTGGTGACCCGACCCGGGCCGGCGGGCGCCGCGCGCGCAGCCCGGGAGGTGAAGATCGCAGCCCGGGCCGCACCGCCGAGCACGACCACGACGTAGCCGACGATCGTCAACCGCGACACCGGCATCGGGTCGACCGGTCAGCGCATCTATCGCGCCGAATCTGTCGCGTTAGACCTGCCCAGCCTAGAATCGCAGTAACGAGCCTCATACGACACGTCAGGGGGGAGGCATGTTGATCGGGTACGCGCGGGTTTCGACTGAGCGCCAGGACCTCGCGGCGCAGCTCAAGGGCTTGGCCGACCTCGGGGTGGAGCGGGAGCGGATCTATACGGACAAGCGCACAGGGCGGTCGATGAAAAACCGGCCGGGGCTCTCGCAGGCGATCGCGGCACTTCGCCCCGGCGACGTCCTCGTGGTGACGAAGCTCGATCGGCTCGCTCGGTCGGTTCCCGATGCTCGCGATCTCGTCGGTCAGGTGTACGCCAAGGAGGCGGCATTGCAGCTGGGTCCGTCGCTGCACGATCCAGAGGACCCAGTCGGCAAGTTCCTCTTCAACGCTCTGGCGATGGTCGCCGAGTTCGAGTCCGACCTCAACCGGCAGCGCACGATGGAGGGCCTGGCGATCGCCCGGGCGCAGGGCAGGCTCAACGGGAAGCCGCCAAAGCTCAACGAACGGCGCACGAAGAAGCTGCTCCAGGACTATGAAGCCGGCACCGCGACCGTCGGCCAACTCGCCGAGGACTACAACGTGTCCAGGGCGACCGTGTACCGCACGCTCAAGCGCGCCAAGGCGCAGAAGGAAGGGGCTCAGTGACCACGCCCAGCGATGACTCGACCGTCTGGACGGGCAATCTCGAGTGGCACAATCGACCGCGCGAAGACGAGGGGGAAGAGGTCTCAGTGACCGCTCCGGCTTGGCGACCGGACGTCCGAACGATTGAGTGGGCGTTGAGCATCATCGACGAGGAGGCTGTCGGTCGCATGGTCCTTGAGGACTGGTCGCGTCGCGGCGATGACCCGGGGGCGCCCACCTTGGGCGAGATTGCCGTTGAGTCTGTTTTGCTCCCGCTAGTTCGCCTCGCGCAGGCCGCACAGACGGCGCCATTGCCGGTTGAAGGCGGTCCGGGTGGGTCTCAGTGACCACCCTGAACAACTCGAGGAGCCCCAATGGCCGTTCCATCTGATCCACTGTTGGGGACATTCGCCGACATCGCCACCACGATGCAGTCGCAGTTCAGTATCAGTGGCCGACTCAACCACAGAGGATCTAAAGGGTCCGCACGCGAGGAGACCCTGCGGGACTTTCTCGCCGACTTCATGCCGAGAGTTGTGGCCGTGACCGGCAACGCTGAACTCATCTCCACTGACGGTCGAGTCTCGGGCCAGTGCGATCTCCTCGTGGTCGACGCGAGCACGCCGCCTCTATGGTCTGTGGACTCCGTTCAGGTAGTGCCCATCGAGAGTTGCCACGCTTGGATCGAGGTCAAGTCGAACCTCTCTGTGGCGGAGCTAGAGAAGGCGTGGCAGGCGGCCGTCAAGGTCAAGGAGATGCCGCGTGTTGCATATCACCCCGGCTTGATGGGTGCCCTGTTCGGAACCGCCGACCACTTCGGCGAGGTCGCGAAGATCCGCAAAGAGATGACACCGCAGTGTCATGTGTTCGCCTACACGGGAGCTTCCCTCGAACTGCTCCTGGACACGATGGTCAAGTTGGCTGCTGACACTGAGCCCGGGATGGGCGTGGACTCGGTGTTCATCCTCGACCAAGGCTTTCTCAACCGGGTCAACTTCACAGATGCCGGTGCCGGCGCGGAGTCAGCCGAATTCGGGATCGCTGTCTCCGAGTGCGGCCCGGGCCAGGTGCTGCTCGCCTTCAATGCGGTCCTCCAGGCCAGGCTCGCGCGGGTCGAGATCTATCCCCGGCTCGACTTCAACCGGTACGTAACGCACATCATCGAGGGCTACGTCGGCCATGTGCGGCGCATCCGCGAAGGGACGCCGTCGGATGGTGAGGTGTCTTAGTGACCACGAAGAGTGCGATCGTCACCGGATGCGGGGCGTCCCCCTGCGGGAGCAGTGCCGAGGCGGTCAGCAAGACGGCGGTGAGCAGCCCCCGGGGCATGACCCGCCGAGCAGGGTGCAGAGCCGCGCGGTGACCAGCCACCCACGCCTCCTCGGAACGCGTGGTCGACCGCAGGCGCATCCCCATGACCCCATTCACGCCGAGCGCACCCTGCGCCCCTGATCGAGTCACCGGGAACACGCCCGAAGCCGTCAACGCCAGGCCCGGTCCGCCGATCAACGCCATCCCGGCACCGTCGCTCACGTGAACCCCCGTCTCGGGGTCGCTCGGGCTTGGGAGGGGCGAAGTGGTTTCAGCTCGACGGCGTCGTGGACGCGGGGTCTGTGGTGATGCGCCGTGCGGCTTGTTCGAGTCGGATGGCGTAGATGCCGCTGGCGAGGATGATCGTGCAGCCGATGATGGTGAGGGTGTTGGGGATCTCGTCGAAGAACACGTAGCCGAGGACGACGGCCCCGAGCAGGGTGGTGTAGCGGAACGGGGCCGAGACGCTGATGTCACCGACTCGAACGGTCTGGATCGTGAACACATAGCCGACGACCAGGCACAGACACGCCGCTGCCACGACGACAGCGGCGGTGCCGTTGAGAGGATTCCATCCGGTGAAGAGGGCGAGGGCGCCCGTCATTGCCGTGATGGCGATGGCGGTGACGAGCCCGACGAACGCCGCCGGGATCGAGTTGTCGACGCGGCGGGTGGCGAACTCGCGGAAGGTGAGCGCCGCTGCTGAGACGACGGCGGCGAGTGACCACGGTGAGAACGCTCCTGTGCCGGGCTGGACAACGCAGACGACCCCCACGAACCCGGCGATCACGGTGACGTACTGGAGTGCGCTGACTCTCTCGCCCAAGACGACGGCTGCGGCGAGCGTGACAGCGAAGGGCACGATCAACAAGATGGTTTGGGCGTTGGCGAATTCCAGGTTGACGATCGCAGCAAAGAACAGCGACGTCGCGACCACCTCGGCGCCGACTCGGCCGAAGACTGGGCGCGAGAACTGGGAGCGTGTGACGACAACGCCTCGCACTCTGAGCAGAGCGGCGAACAACACGCTCATCCCGATCCCTCGCAGACAGAGTGCTTGATACACGTCGAGGCCCTCGGCGGTCGCGACGCGGATCAAGGCGTCGTTGGTGACGTAGCCGAGCGAGCCGATCACCATGTAAATGGCGCCGAGTGCGTTCGGCCGCATCCCGGCGAGCGGGTTCGGAAGCACGGTTCGGCCTGACACCATGCCGACGGTACCCACGTCAGAGGGTGCGGTCTCCCGCACCAGCGAGCTGATCGGATGCAGGCCTGCCACGGAGATCCGCGAGATCGCGACCTCGGCGTCCAGCCGATGGATGACAGCCACGCACGTGGGCGACGCCGTTCGCGACCTACGGCCGGGGGAACAAACCCCCTTCGCTCGAAGTTGAGCCAAGTGAACTCAATTTTTGAGCCACCGATTTGCGCAGGTCGTGGATCGACTCATAAGTTGAGCACCAGCAACTCAACTCCGCCGGGGTCACCCACCCCGGCACCCGAAACGAAGGAGCGCCCCCATGGCCCGTGCCGTTGGCATCGACCTCGGAACCACCAACTCTGCCGTCGCCGTCCTCGAAGGTGGCGAGCCCACGATCATCGCGAACGCCGAGGGTGGGCGCACCACCCCGTCCGTCGTCGCCTTCTCCAAGGGCGGCGAGGTCCTCGCGGGTGAGGTCGCCAAGCGTCAGGCCGTGACCAACGCCGACCGCACCCTTCGCTCGGTCAAGCGCCACATCGGCACCGACTGGACGTCGGAGGACATCGACGGCAAGAAGTACACCGCCCAGGAGATCTCCGCGCGCACCCTGCAGAAGCTCAAGCGCGACGCGGAGGCCTACCTCGGTGAGGACGTCACCGACGCGGTCGTCACCGTCCCCGCGTACTTCGACGACCACGAGCGCCAGGCCACCAAGGAGGCCGGCGAGATCGCTGGCCTGAACGTCCTGCGCATCGTCAACGAGCCCACCGCCGCCGCCCTGGCCTACGGCCTCGACAAGGGCAAGGAGGACGAGCTCATCCTCGTCTTCGACCTCGGTGGCGGTACCTTCGACGTCTCCCTCCTGGAGGTCGGCAAGGACCCCGAGGACGGCTTCTCCACCATTCAGGTGCGCGCCACCTCCGGTGACAACGCCCTCGGTGGCGACGACTGGGACGAGCGGATCGTCTCGCACCTGCTCACCCAGGTGAAGAACAACACCGGTGTGGACCTGGCCAACGACAAGATCGCGATGCAGCGTCTGCGCGACGCCGCGGAGCAGGCGAAGAAGGAGCTCTCCTCCTCCTCGACGACGTCGATCAACCTGCAGTACCTCTCGATGGGCGACAACGGGCCCATCCACCTCGACGAGTCGCTCTCCCGCGCGAACTTCGAGCAGATGACCAAGGACCTGCTCGACCGCACGAAGCAGCCCTTCGAGAACGTCATCAAGGACGCGGGCGTCGCCCTCTCCGACATCGACCACGTGGTCCTCGTCGGTGGCTCCACCCGCATGCCGGCCGTCTCCGATCTCGTCACCGAGCTCACCGGGGGCAAGCAGCCCAACAAGGGCGTCAACCCGGACGAGGTCGTCGCGCTCGGCGCGGCCCTGCAGGCCGGTGTCCTCAAGGGTGAGCGCAAGGACGTCCTGCTCATCGACGTCACCCCGCTCTCCCTGGGCATCGAGACGAAGGGCGGCCTGTTCACCAAGCTCATCGAGCGCAACACGGCCATCCCGACGAAGCGCTCCGAGGTCTTCTCCACCGCCGAGGACAACCAGCCCTCGGTGCTCATCCAGGTCTTCCAGGGTGAGCGTGAGATCGCCCAGCAGAACAAGAACCTCGGCACCTTCGAGCTGACGGGCATCGCGCCCGCACCGCGTGGCGTGCCGCAGGTCGAGGTCACCTTCGACATCGACGCCAACGGCATCGTCAACGTCTCCGCCAAGGACCGCGGCACCGGCCAAGAGCAGAAGATCACCATCTCCGGCGGCTCCGCGCTGTCGAAGGAGGAGATCGAGCGCATGGTCAAGGACGCCGAGGCCCACGCCGACGAGGACGCCAAGCGTCGCGAGGAGACCGAGGTGCGCAACACCGCGGAGAACCTCGTCTACTCCACCGAGAAGTTCCTCACCGACTCCGGCGAGAAGCTCACCGACGAGCAGCGCAAGCCCGTCGACGACTCCCTCGCCGACCTCAAGGAGGCGCTCAAGCCGGAGTCCGAGACCAGCATCGAGGACCTCAACGCCAAGGTCGACACGCTCAACGAGGAGTCCCAGAAGATGGGTGCCGCGCTCTACGCGGCCTCGGCCGAGCAGGAGGCCGGCGGCGAGACCCCCGGCGACCAGCCGGGCGGCGAGCAGTCCTCCACCGAGGGTGACGACGACATCGTCGACGCCGAGGTCGTCGACGACGAGGAGAACAAGTGACCGACCCCAACCAGCCCATCGACCCGGAGGCGACCGCTGACGCGGACATCGCTGACCCCGGGGCCGAGGAGCAGGTCGACGTCGAGGCCGTCATCGACGGCGAGGCGGTCCCGGGCGAGCAGTCGCCCGGGACCGCCCCCGGCGGGGGCGCGACCGAGGACGGGGAGGAGACCCCCTTCGTCCCCGAGGCCGAGGACCTCCACCCGGACACGGTGCTCGCGGCCGAGCGACTGACCGACCTGCAGCGCCTCCAGGCGGAGTACGTCAACTACAAGCGGCGCGTCGACCGGGACCGGGCGGAGATCCAGATCCGCGCCGCCCACGACGTCCTCGAGACGCTCCTGCCGGTCCTCGACGAGATCCAGCTCGCCCGGCAGCACGGCGACCTCACCGACGGCCCCGTCATGGCGATCACCGACAAGCTCGAGCAGGCCCTGGGCAAGTACGGCCTGGAGAGCATCGGCGCCAAGGGCGAGGCCTTCGACCCGAATGTGCACGAGGCCCTGATGCACGCCGAGTGGGACGCCAGTGACGAGGAGCTGCCGACGGACGCGACGGCCACCACGGTCGTCACCGTCCTCCAGCCCGGCTACCGTGCCGGCGAGCGCGTCCTGCGCGCCGCCCGCGTCGCGGTCGCCGACCCGCAGTAGCACCCACGAGCTCGAAAGGAGGAGACATGGCCAGTCAGGACTGGTTGGACAAGGACTTCTACGCGGTCCTCGGTGTCCCCAAGGACGCCGACGAGACGGCGATCAAGAAGGCTTACCGCAAGCTCGCCAAGCAGTACCACCCCGACCGCAACGAAGGGGATGCTGCCGCCGAGCAGAAGTTCAAGGACGTCGGTGAGGCGCAGGCCGTGCTCTCCGACCCCGAGCAGCGTCGGGAGTACGACGCGATCCGCTCGATGACCGGTGGCGGCGCCCGATTCACCGCCGGCGGCCAGGGCGGCAACGGGGGCTTCGAGGACATCTTCTCCGCCTTCGGCGGGGGTGGGGGCGGTTCCCGGATGCGCTACAGCTCCGGGGGCGGCTCCCCCTTCGCCGGTGGCGGGGCGGGTGAGCCCGACCTCGAGGACATCCTCTCGATGTTCGGTGGCGGCGGCGGTGCCGCTGGCTTCGGCGGGCAGGGTGCCGGCTTCCGCTCACCCCCGCGCGGTCCGACGAAGGGCGCCGACCTCACCGCTCGCACCGAGCTCACCTTCCGCGACGCCGTCGAGGGACGCACCATCTCCCTGGACGTCAACGGGGAGAAGGTCAACGCCAAGATCCCCGCCGGTGTCAAGGACGGGCAGAAGATCCGCCTGCGGGGCAAGGGTGGTCATGGCGACCGCGGTGCCGCGCGGGGTGACCTGATCCTCACCGTCTCGGTGGACCGCCACCCCGTCTTCGGGCGGGACGGCAACAACCTGACGATCGACCTGCCGGTGACCTTCGCCGAGGCCGCCCTCGGGGCGACCGTCGCGGTGCCGACCCTCGACGGGTCGAGCGTGAGGGTCAAGGTCGCGCCCGGGACCCCCAGCGGACGCGTGCTGCGGCTGAAGGGCCGTGGCGTCCGGTCCAAGACGGCCACCGGCGACCTCCTCGTCAAGGTGCAGGTCGTCGTCCCGACCGACCTCAGCGACGCCGAGCGCGAAGCCGTCGAGGTGCTGCGCGACGCCCGCCAGGACGACCCGCGCGCGGACCTCGCCTCCGAGCGTGGTGCGTGAGGTCGCGGGATACTGCTAGCCGACGAAGGGAGTGAGCTCGATGGTCAGGATCTCCGGACTGAGCGGGGACGACGAGAGCCCGGTCTTCGTCATCTCGGTGGCCGCCGAGCTCGCCGGCATGCATGCCCAGACCCTGCGTCAGTACGACCGGATCGGTCTGGTCATCCCCTCGCGCACCCGTGGTGGCGGTCGGCGGTACAGCGCCGCCGACGTCACCCGGCTGCGCGAGGTGCAGCGCCTCTCCCAGGAGGAGGGCGTCTCCCTCGGCGCGATCCAGCGGATCTTCGAGCTCGAGCACCAGGTCGAGGCGCTGCGTGCCCGGGTGAGCGAGCTCGGCGAGGAGCTCGACGACGCGCGTGAGGAGCTCGGTCAGGGCCGGCGCTTCTTCGCCGTCGGCTCGCAGGGCGACATCGTCGCCCTGCGCCACGGCCAGCGTCCGCGCTCGCGCCACGCCGGTCAGGCGCTCGTGGTGTGGCAGCCGCGCTGACCCCTTTCGCCCGCCCCTGACACACATCGTGTCGGCGCGGACCTCCGGGTGGCAGGCTGTGTCCATGCCACTTCCCCAGGACGCCGCCTCGATCTTCGACCGCAAGAACACGCCGCTCATGCGGCTCATCGACTCCTCCGACCCCGAGGCGCTCGCCTCACCCAGCCCGTGCGAGGGGTGGAGCGGGGAGGAAGTCATCCAGCACCTCATCGACACGCAACGCGACTTCCTGCTCAAGGCCGGCGCGGAGCTGCCCGACCCTGCGCCCACGGTGGGCGCCCTCGGCGCGGCGACGGCGTGGCGCACCCACGCGGAGGCCGTCGCCCGGCAGCTCGCCGACGACACCCTCGCGGAGCGCCCGTACGAGACGCCCTTCGGGATGGCCACCGTCGGGGGTGCCTTCGACCGGTTCTACGGCTTCGACCTGCTCGTGCACCGGTGGGACGTCGGTCGGGCCGCGGGTGTCGAGGTGACCTTCACCGACCGCGAGCTCGACACCGTGGAGGCGGCCATCGCCGGTTTCGGGGAGCACATCCGCGGCGAAGGGGTGTGCGGTCCGGCCGTCGAGGTGGGCGCCGATGCCTCCCGCCAGGACCAGCTCATCGCGCTCACCGGGCGCACGCCGGCCTGACGCCGGTCAGTCTCCGAAGAAGTCCGTCAGTCCGGTGAGCAGCCGGTCGACGTCGGCGTCGTCGGTGTAGGGCGCCACCCCGACCCGCATCCCGTCGGCGACGGGCAGCCCGAGCGCCCGGAAGGTCTCGTGGGCGTAGAAGGTCCCGGCCGGGGCGAGGACATCGCGCGCGGCGAGGAAGTCGGCGGCATCGTGGGCGTCCCGGTCGGTGAAGGTGAAGAAGAGGGTGGGTGTGCGATCCGCCGCCCGGGAGTGGACGACGACCCGCTCGCCGAGATCCGTGAGGGCGCCCTCGATGCGCGATCGCAGCCGTAGCTCGTGGGCGTGGATCAGGTCGTGGGCACGTGACAGTCGCTCGCGACGGCCGTCACGCTCCGGAGCGATCCCGGCGATGACGTCGACCGCGGCCGTGGCGCCCGCCATGAGCTCGTAGGGGAGGGTGCCCAGCTCGAAGCGTTCCGGTACGGCGTCGCTGGAGGGCAGCAGCTTGTCCGGCCGCAGGCTCTCGAGCAGCGCCGGGTCCGCGGCGAGTGCGGCGCAGTGCGGCCCGAAGAACTTGTACGGCGAGCAGACGTAGAAGTCCGCCCCGAGCGCGGCGATGTCGACGCTCGAGTGCGCCGTGAGGTGGACCCCGTCGACGTGGACGAGCGCGCCGACGGCATGCGCCCGCTGCGCGATCCGGGCCACGGCGGGCCGGGTGCCCAGCAGGTTGGACGCGCCGGTCACCGCGACGACGCGGGTGCGCTCGGTGACCACCTCGTCGAGTCCGGTCAGGTCGAGGTCCGCCGTCGCCGGGTCCAGCCGCAACCACCGCACGCGCGCACCGACGGCCTGCGCGACCTGGATCCACGGGCGCACGTTGGAGTCGTGGTCGAGCTCGCTGACGACGACCTCGTCGCCCGGGGACCAGGACTTCGCGAGCGTCCGCGCGAGGTCGTAGGTGAGCTGTGTGGCGCTGCGCCCGTAGATGATCCCGCCCGGCTCGGCCCCCACCAGGTCGGCGAGGGCCTGCCGGAACCCGGTGATCGCGTCCTCGGCGTTGCGCTGGCTGAGGACGGCGGTGCCCCGGTTGGACAGGGGACCGGTGAGGGTGTGGGCGATGGCCTGCCCGACGACCGCGGGGGTCTGCGTGCCGCCCGGCCCGTCGAAGTGGGCGATGCCGGAGTCGAGGGAGGGGAACCCGGCACGCAGCCCCGCGACGTCGAGGGTCGTCATGTCAGTCGATCGCCGCGGCGGCCAGCCTGCCGAGCGTGTCCTCGAGCTGCTCCTGCGTGACGAGGGGGAAGCTGACCTTCTTCAGCAGCTCCTCGTCGGTGACGCCCGACCAGTCGTAGGTGTGGGTGACCACGGTGTGGTCCGGGCCCTCGGGCTCGAGCTCCCAGAGCCACTCCCACCCGGGCGGCTCGGTGCCGGCCGGAGCGGTCTTCCACCCGACCATCTTGTTCTCGCTGTAAGCGGTGACGTGGTTCTCGGTCTGGTAGTCGCCACCCATGTGGTCGCCGGACATGTTCATCGTGAACACCTCGCCGACGGCCTGGATGCGGTCGGTCTTCTCGTCCGAGCGGACGAACCCGGAGCCGTCGAGCTCGGCGTGCCGCTCCGGGTTGGTGAGCACCTCGAAGATGTCCTTCGGGGACGCATCGATGGTGCGCTGGACGGTGATCTTCTGTTCTTGTGCCATGTCCTGACCACATCACGTCCGTGTGGTGCTGTAAAGGCCGAGGTCTGCGTGCCACAGTGGCTTCCATGACCGAGCACCTGATGGTCTTCCCCGACCGCGACGATGCCGAGCGCATCGCCGATGACCTGCGCGACGAGGGGTTCAGCGAGGTGCGGGTCGTTCGCGAGTCGCTGGCCGGTGAGGACGACGGCGAGGACCACGAGTGGGCCGTGCACGTGCGCGAGGACATGATCGCCGACGAGTCCGGTGCGGTGGAGCAGGGGCTGCGTGAGCGCTTCACGACGCTCGCGGAGAAGTTCGACGGGTGGTACGACCCCGACCCGGCGCCGTGAGGCTGACCCCGGCGCACCGGGCATGAGGGCCGAGGCGGGAACTTTTCGCACCCAGGTCTCCGTTGTGTCACGATATTATGACGAACTGCCCTACGGACGACCTGAGAACGTCCACGGGTCCCTGAACATGGAGGTTGGCACCTGTGGCTTCTCAGAGTGACGATCCCGGGCGCCATCATGCCCTCGGGGAGCGCGGCATGGTCGCTCGCCGGCACGCGCGGCAGACCCGACGCTTCTACACCCTGACCGCAGCGAGCACGATCGTCCCCGGCCTCGGCCTCATCCCCTCCCGCCGCCGCACCGGTCAGGTCATCGTCGGAGCCTTCGTCCTCGGCGTGCTCGCCGTCTGCGCGTACGGCCTGGCGAAGGGCGTGACCTCCTCGGTCATCAGCGTCGGCGTGAGCCGCCGGGCGCTGCTCGTCGCGATACCGGTGGTGTTCATCATCGCCGTGGTCTGGATCTGGGGGATCATCACCACCGCCCGGGACAACATGCCCGAGGGCAGCCACGGTCGGCCCAAGGTCGCCATGGTCGTCTTCACCGCCTTCGCCGCGGTGCTCGTCTTCGCCCCGGCCGCGCAGGCGATGCGGTACGCCGTCATCCAGCACTCGCTCATCGGCAATGTCTTCGAGACCCTTCGGCCCGACGGCGCCGTGGGGCCGATCGAGGGCGACGACCCGTGGGCCGACACGGAGCGCGTGAACATCATGCTCGTCGGGTCCGACGCGGGGAAGGACCGCTCGGGTGTCCGCCCGGACTCGCTGATGGTCGCCAGCGTCGACACCACGACCGGTGAGACCGTCCTCTTCGGTATCCCGCGCAACCTGCAGAACATCCCCTTCTCCGCGGACAACCCGTTGTCGAAGGAGTACCCCCAGGGCTTCAACTGCGGGGACGAGTGCCTCATGGAGTTCGTCTGGAAGCTCGGCTCGGACAACGCGGAGCTCTTCCCGGGTGATCCGAACCCCGGCCTGACGGTCACCAAGGACGCGGCCTCGCAGGTGCTCGGTCTCGACATCGACTACACGACGGTCATCAACCTCGAGGGTTTCGCGCAGCTCGTCGACGCCATGGGCGGCGTGAACATCACGGTCCAGGAGCGGGTCTGCATCGGCTGCAAGATCGACCCCAACGGCACCGTGGTCGGGACGACGGGGTGGATCGAGCCGGGGTACCGCAAGCTCAACGGTTACCGCGCCCTCTGGTACTCCCGCTCGCGTGCCGGTTCGCAGGACGGGGACTTCTCCCGCATGCGTCGCCAGCGCTGCATGGTCGGGGCGCTGCTCAACCAGGTGAACCCGACGTCGATGATCACCCGCTACCCGGCGCTGGCGAAGACGCTCGAGGACAATGTCCGCGTCGACATCCCCCAGCAGGACCTCGACGAGTGGGCCGAGCTGGTCCTGCGGATCCAGGACGGCGGCTCGATCAAGTCCTTGCCGCTGACGAACGAGAACATCAACGTCAACCAGCCCAACTACGCCAAGATCCACGCGATGGTCGACGAGGCGGTCAACCCGCCCGAGCCGACCACGCCGAAGAAGTCGAGCACCACGACGCCGAAGCCCTCACCGACGACGACCCCGTCGTCCTCGCCCTCCTCGTCGACGACGGACGACGGCGACGTGCTGAGCGACATCACCACCACCTGCTGAGACGGGCCGGAGGGGTCAGGCGACCCCGCGGACCAGGTACTGCAGCCGCGGCCGGTGGCCGGGGGCGACCCCGAGCCGGCGATCGGCGGCGAGGACCTCGCGCAGCGGGGTGGTCGTCACGTGCGAGAAGCCCGCGGCCCGCACCAGTTCCGCCGTGGCCTCGATCGAGCCGGCGGTGGCCAGGGGCAGCTCGCCCATGACCTCCCCGTAGGACTCGATGAACTCGGGCGGTGACCCCTCGAGGCCCATGTCGAACCACGTGCTGTCGACGAGGGCGAGCACCCCACCGGGGCGCAGCAGCCGGCGCCAGCGCCGCAGTGCCTCCAGCGGCTCGCGCAGCGTCCACATGAGATAGCGGCTCGCCACCACGTCGACGGCGTCGTCGTCGAGCTCCGGGTCGCAGGCATCGGCGAGGACGAAGGTGGGAACTGGCCCCGACGCCGCGGCCCCCTCGGCGTGGGCACGCGCGATCTCGAGCATCCCGGCGGAGGAGTCGAGGCCGGTCACCTCATGACCGAGGGAGGCGAGCACGAAGGCCGCGTGACCGGTGCCGGTGCCCAGGTCGAGCACGCGGGCCGGGGCGGGGGGAAGTGCCGCAGCCCAGACCCGACCCCACAGGTCGCGATCGACCGCATCGCGGCCACCGCGGTGCTGCGCCTCGTCGTAGACGCGCGCGCGGTGGTCCCAGTAGTCGTCGATCCGCCGCTGCAGCTCGACATCGGGACGGGCGCCCGGTGCGCCGGATGTGCTCATGCGACCTCCTGACGAAGGGGGGTGAAGAGCAGGTGGAGCCCGTCGGTGTCGTCGACGCGCCGCACACCGATCTCGTAGACGCGGGCGAGCAGGTCGGGGTCGAGGACCTCCTCGACGATGCCGGACCCGGCGATCCGCCCGTGGCTGAGGAGCACGACGTCATCGCAGTACCGGGCCGCGAGGTTGAGGTCGTGCAGCACGACGACGGTCGTCGTCGCCAGGCCGCGCAGCAGGCCGAGCACCTCGTGCTGGTAGCGGATGTCGAGATGGTTCGTCGGTTCGTCGAGGAGCAGGTGGCCGGCGTCCTGGGCGAGGGACCGGGCGATGAGCACCCGCTGCTTCTCCCCGCCGGAGAGCCCGGCGAAGTCGCGCCGGGCGAGGTCCACGGCGCCGACCCGGTGCAGCGCCGCACGGGCGGCGGCGACGTCCCCTTCGCTCGTGCGCTGGAACCCGGACAGGCGGGCCGTGCGCCCGAGCAGCACCATCTCGGCGGCGGTCATCGTCGACTCGCCGCCGGCCTCCTGGACGACGACGGCGATCTCCTGCGAGATCGTGCGCCGGTCGAGCTCGTCGAGCCGGGTGCGGTTGACCAGCACCTCGCCGGCGGAGGGGGTGAGCCCCCCGTGGAGGAGGCGCAGGAGCGTGGTCTTGCCGCTGCCGTTGGGGCCGATGAGGCCGAGCACGCGTCCTGGCCGGGCCGTGAGCGAGATGCCGCGGATGATCTCGGTGCGTCCGTAGGAGAAGTGCAGTCCTGCGGCGGTGATCACGAGCCGACCTCCACGTCCTCGAGAAGGCGCTCCAGCCCGTCGACGGCCAGGGGGCCGGCGGGCTCGGAGAAGTTGAAGAGCTCGGTGTGCACCTGCTGGTGCCGCACCGCGGTGAGCTTGCTCGCGCCGGGGAGGTCGCTCAGGGCCTGCTCGACGTCCTCGGGGTCGCCGTCGGAGTGGAGCAGGACGATGACGTCGGGGTCCTCCTCGAGGAGCCGTTCGAGCGTGACCTCGAAGACGCGCTCGTCCTGGTCGCCGAAGACATTGGTGATCCCGGCCGCCTCGAGCTGCGGATCGGGCATCGACCGGTTGCCGTAGGCGTAGGTGGTCCCGCCGCCGACGGTGGGGTAGAGGACGGCGCCGGTGCGCTGCTCCGCTCCCTTCGTCCGCTCGGTGATCGTCTCGACCCTCTCCCTGAGGTCGGTGACGGCCTGCTCGGCCTCCTCCTCGCGGTTGAAGACCTGGCCGTACATCTCGATCTCGTCGTAGATCTGCTGGAACCCCGGCTCCGGCAGGCCGGTGCTGCACAGGCCGGACGCCTCGAGGGAGGGGATGCCGACCTCCTCGAGGGACTCCCGGCTGAGGTTGTCGGTGTGCCCGAGGACGAGGTCCGGATCACGCTCGACGACGGCCTCCCTGGAGATGAGCAGGTGGCCAGAGGCGTCGGTGCGGTCGGTCAGCGACTCGATGTCCTCGACCTGCCGGGCGACGTCCTCGGAGAAGTACCCCGGCGGGTAGGCGCCGGCCTTGGCGCTCACGTGGTCGAGCACACCGACCGAGGTGAGGAAGGGGACCATCGCGGACTTGAGCACGACCACATCCGTCGGCTCGGACTCGATGGTCACCTCGTCCCCGCAGTTGTCCACAGTCACGGGGTAGTGGCCCTCGTCGGCGCGGGTCTCGGCGGCCGTGCTGCCCGAGGGGCTGCCGCAGGCGGACGCGAGGAGGGCGGTGATGCCCACGAGGGCGGTGATGCGGGTGCGGCGGGGCAGCTGAGGGGACACGAGCGGGACTCCTTGGGGGTGGTCAGGTCGAGGAGACGTGCATGCGGCGGATGAGCAGGAGCAGGAAGGGGGCGCCCACGAGCGAGGTGAGGATGCCCAGCGGGATCTCCTGCGGAGCGAGGACGGTGCGGGCGACGAGGTCGGCCCACAGCAGGAAGATCCCACCCATGAGGGCTGCCACCGGGACGGCGTGGCGGTGGGCCGACCCGACCACCCGCCGCGCCAGGTGGGGGACGACCAGGCCGACGAAGCCGATGCTGCCCGAGGCGGAGACGACGACCCCGATGCACAACGCGACGATGAGCAGCAGCTGCACCCGGAAGCGGTCGGGGTGGAGGCCCAGGGTCTGTGCGGTCTCGTCGCCGATGGCCAGCGCGTCGAGGCGGCGCCCGAGCCAGGTCAGGCCCAGCACCGTGGCCGCGACGACGGCGGCAACGATGACCAGCGGCCCGCCCCAGGCGGCGAGGGACAGCGAGCCCAGGAGCCAGAAGAGGACCGAGCGCGAACCCTCGGCGGAGTCGGAGGCGAAGATGAGGAAGCTCGTCACGGCATAGAGCGCGTAGCCGACGGCGACGCCGGCCAGCAGCAGGCGAAGGGAGGTCACCCTCCCGCCGGAGCGGGCGACGAGCAGCACGAGCAGGGAGGCGGCCAGGGCGCCGATGAAGGCGCTGACCGGCAGGGCATGGGCTCCGGCTCCGGCACCGGCCCCGAAGAGGATCGCCGCGGCAGCGCCGCTCGAGGCGCCGGAGTTCACCCCGAGGAGGTAGGGGTCGGCGAGGACATTGCGGACCATGGCCTGCAGGGCCATGCCACACACGGACAGGCCGGCCCCGACGCCGACGGCGAGTAGCGCCCGTGGCATGCGCACGTTCCAGACGATCGCGTCGCGTGCCGGGGTCCAGGTCTGGTCCCCGAGACCGAGGACGTGGAAGGCCGCGATCCGTGCGGTCTCGCCCGGCGGGATGGCGACCGCTCCCGCGCCGATCGAGGCGATGACCGATGCGACGAGGAGGGCGAGCAGGCCGAGCGCCCAGAGCATCGCGTGCCGACGACGGGCGCCGATCCCGAGGTCGTCGGGGGGAGCCTCGTGGTCGGTCGGCGCCGGGGAGGCCTGCGTGGTGGTCATGGACGCCCGTCTTGTTGCAAATGATTCGCGATCAGCCTAGAGGACGCGAGGTGGGCTCCCGACCCCGGTCAGGGTTGAGCGGAATAGACTCAACTCTGATGAGGTTGATCAGAGCAGACCCACCCGCCCGAGCCGTGAAGGAGAAGAATGGACTTCCAACCGACGACCAAGGTCGCCGAGGCGATCGCCCTCGCCCAGCGGTCCGCCCAGACCGAGGGCAACCCCGAGGTCACCCCCGCCCACCTCGTGAGCGCACTCCTGCGCCTCGACACCCCGCAGTGCGACACCCTCCTGCGGGCGGCCGGGACCGGCGCCGCCCACGTGCTCGCCCAGGCCGACCGGGCGGTGGCCTCGCTGCCCACCACGAGCGGTGCGGCGCAGCCCCCTTCGCTCGGCCGTGACCTGACCGGCGTCCTGCGTCAGGCGGACACCCTCATGCGGGCGAAGGGCGACACCCACCTCGCCCTCGACGTGCTCCTGCTCGCCCTCGCCGAGGGCGGCCACCTCGCGGCTGTCGAGAAGCGCGGTGCGACGGACCTGGAGGCGAAGCTCGACGAGCTGCGGGCCGGCCGCAGCGTCACCTCGGAGACCCCCGCGGAGGGCGGAGAGGCGCTCGAGCAGTACGGCACCGACCTGACCGCCGCCGCCCGGGACGGCCAGCTCGACCCGGTCATCGGCCGGGACGCGGAGATCCGCCGGGTCATCCAGGTGCTCGCCCGCCGGACGAAGAACAACCCGGTCCTCATCGGTGACCCCGGCGTCGGCAAGACGGCGGTCGTCGAGGGCCTCGCCGCGAGGATCATCGACGGCGACGTGCCCGAGTCCCTGCGCGGCAAGCGCCTCGTGAGCCTCGACCTCGCCGCGATGGTCGCCGGCGCGAAGTACCGCGGGGAGTTCGAGGAGCGGCTCAAGGCCGTCCTGGAGGAGATCAAGGCGAGCGATGGCGAGGTCATCACCTTCATCGACGAGCTGCACACCGTCGTCGGCGCCGGAGCATCCGGCGAGGGCAGCATGGACGCCGGCAACATGCTCAAGCCGATGCTCGCCCGCGGCGAGCTGCGACTCGTCGGCGCGACGACGCTCGACGAGTTCCGTGAGCACATCGAGAAGGACCCGGCCCTGGAGCGGCGCTTCCAGCAGGTCTTCGTCGGGGAGCCGAGCGTCGAGGACTCCATCGCGATCCTGCGCGGGCTCAAGGAGCGCTACGAGGCGCACCACAAGGTCGCCATCGAGGACTCCGCCCTGGTGGCGGCAGCGACCCTCTCGGATCGCTACATCACCGGACGCAAGCTGCCCGACAAGGCGATCGACCTCGTCGACGAGGCCGCCTCCCGGCTGCGGATGGAGATCGACTCCTCGCCCGTCGAGATCGACCAGCTCTCCCGGGCGGTCGACCGGCTGAAGATGGAGGAGCTGCACCTGGCCAAGGAGAGCGACGAGGCCTCGCAGGAGCGCCTCGAGCGCCTCCGCAAGGACCTGGCCGACACCTCGGAGGAGCTCGCCGGGCTCACCGCGCGGTGGGAGGCGGAGAAGACCGGGCTCAACGCCGTCGGTGACCTCAAGGCGCGCCTGGACGACCTGCGCACGCAGGCCGACCGGCTGCAGCGGGACGGGGACTACGAGGGTGCCTCGCGACTGCTCTACGGCGAGATCCCGACCCTGGAGCGTGAGCTCTCGCTGGCGAACGAGGCCGAGGCCGTCCGGGACTCCGACGACCTCATGGTCAAGGAGCGCGTCGGGGCCGACGACATCGCCGAGGTCATCGCCGCGTGGACCGGCATCCCCGCCGGGCGACTGCTGCAGGGCGAGACGGAGAAGCTGCTGAGCATGGAGTCGATCATCGGCTCGCGCCTCATCGGCCAGACCGACGCCGTGCGGGCGGTCTCCGACGCGGTGCGCCGCTCGCGGGCCGGGATCGCCGACCCGAACCGGCCGACCGGTTCCTTCCTCTTCCTCGGGCCGACCGGCGTCGGCAAGACCGAGCTGGCGAAGTCCCTGGCCGACTTCCTCTTCGACGACGAGCGGGCGATGGTCCGCCTCGACATGTCGGAGTACTCCGAGCGGCACTCCGTGGCGCGCCTCATCGGTGCGCCCCCCGGCTACGTCGGGTACGAGGAGGGCGGTCAGCTCACCGAGGCGGTGCGCCGCCGTCCCTACTCCGTCGTCCTGCTCGACGAGGTGGAGAAGGCCCATCCCGAGACCTTCGACATCCTCCTGCAGGTCCTCGACGACGGGCGTCTGACCGACGGTCAGGGACGGACGGTCGACTTCCGCAATGTCATCCTCGTGATGACCTCCAACCTCGGCAGCCAGTTCCTCGTCGACCCCACGGTCGACCCGGACGGCCGGCGTGAGGCGGTCATGGGGGTCGTGCGGCAGTCCTTCAAGCCCGAGTTCCTCAACCGGCTCGACGAGATCGTCGTCTTCGACGCACTCACCCGCGACGAGCTCGGCCACATCGTCGAGCTGCAGGTGCGTGAGCTCTCGGCCCGCCTGTCGGATCGGCGGATCGAGCTCGAGGTCACCGGGCCCGCCCGTGAGTGGCTCGCGGAGAAGGGCTACGACCCGGCCTACGGTGCCCGCCCGCTGCGCCGCCTGGTGCAGAAGGAGATCGGTGACCGGCTGGCCACCGGCCTGCTCGCGGGCGACGTGCGCGACGGGTCGAGCGTCACGGTCGACGTCGACGAAGGGGGTGGGCTCGCCCTGCGTTGATCGTCGGCGCGGGTGGATGGGTGCGACACTTTCCGGCATGACCTGCCGAACCGGAGGGGAGTGAGGCGTGGAGCTCCACCACGTCCGGGCCTTTCTCGCCGTCGCCGAAGAGCTGCACTTCGGGCGGGCGGCGCAACGCCTCCACATGGCGCAACCGCCCCTGAGCCGGACGATCAAGCAGCTCGAGCGCAGCCTCGGTAGCCCCCTCTTCGAACGGACCACGCGGACCGTGCGCCTCACCCTCCAGGGGGAGGCGCTCATCGGGCCCGCCCAGGAGATCGTCGGGGCCTTCGAGAAGGCCGAGCGTGCGGTGGCCCATGCCGGCGCCGGAGAGACCGGTCGGGTGCGGATGGGTTTCGCCGGGCCCTCGTCGCACGAGCCGATCGGCGCCCTCGCGCGCGCGATGCGGGGCGGGTACCCGGGGATCGAGCTGGAGCTCACGAGCTTCGTCTACGGCAGCGACGTGGTCGGCCAGCTCATGAGCCACGACCTGGACATGGCCATCGTGCGCTTCGCGTCGGGGCCGTCACCGGGCCTCGAGGCGCGCGTCGTGCAGCGTGAGCGGTTCGTCGTCGCCGTGCCGGAGGGGCACTGGCTCGGGGACCGTCACGACATCACCATGGATGACCTCGCCGACGAGCCCTGGGTGCTGCTCAACGCGGCGACGGGTTCGGTGGTCCGTGACGCCCTCTTCCAGCGGGCGCACCAGGCAGGGTTCATGCCCCGGGTCGTCCAGCAGGCCCCCGACAGCTGGACGATCATGGCGCTCGTGCGGGCCGGCGTGGGGATCACGTTGAGCATCGACAGCGCGTTCACCTCCCTCGACCCCCGGGGGATGCACATCATCCCGCTCGAGGGCGTGAACCCGTACACCCGCGCCAGCCTGGCCTGGCGCTCGGATGATCGCAGCCCGGCGTTGCGACGGGTCATCGAGATGTCGCAGCGGGTGTTTCCGAGCGAGGACCCGGCCGGGGACTGACCCGAGCCCGCTGGACCGCCACGACGAGCGCGACGAGGGAGACGAGGGCCATCGCTGCCGTGCCGAGATGGATGAGCAGCGGCTGGTCGAAGGGGAGCGAGAAGGCCACCCAGGCGTACCCGACGCACAGCCCGGTGAACCGGCCCATGTTGTGCACCCCCATCGACGTGCCCGACCGGCCCGGCACGTCGAGGAGCACGAGTGCGGCCATGCTCTGGATGGTGGCGATGCCGCAGCCGACGGCGAAGAGGACGGCGAGGAGCACGGGGAGGATCGTCACGTCCTCGCCGCGTGACTCGACGACGCCGAGGACGGGCGCGATGAGCGTGATGGAGAGCAGCCCACCGGCGAGGGTGCGTCGGGTGCCGAGGCGACCGGCCACCCGGCCGGCGATCGGCGCGAAGGTCGTCATGCCGAGCGCGAGGGCGAGCGTCGACACCCCGATGAGTCCCGGCCCGAGACCCAGCCTCGTCCCGAGGTAGACGGGCACGCTGACGATGGTGATGCCCATGGTGGCCATGCCTGTGGCGGCGCTCAGGGTGGCCACGGCGTACCCGGGGTCGCGCCCGACCGGACCGAGGACCGGTCGGCGGCGGCCGGGGCGCAGCACGACCGCGAGGACGAGCGCGCCGAGTGCGGTGACGGCGACCGACGGCCCGGCGTACCCCTGACCGATCGCCGTGAAGCCGACGGCAAGCAGACCGCCACCGACCGTCAGGACGACGAGGGCGCCCGTGTCCATGAGGACGGCGTCGCTCTCGACCGCGACCTCGGGGAGGGTGCGCACGAGGACGACGAGCACGACGATGACGACGAGAGCCACCGCTCCGAAGACCCAGCGCCACCCGAGCAGCTGCGCCACCGCCCCGCCGGTCGGCGGGCCGATGGCCTGGCCGACGCCGATCGCGGACGCCCAGGCCGCCATGGACCGTCGGCGGCTGAGCGGCCAGTGGCTGGCCAGCAGGTACTGGACGCACGCCGGGATGCCCGAGCAGGCGGCGCCCTGCACGCTGCGGGCGACGACGAGCATCGTGAGGTTCGTCGACACACCGGCGAGCACCTGGCCACCGACCATCAGGACGAGCGAGACGAAGAGGTAGGCCCGCGGGCCCATCCTGTCCGCGAGCCACCCGGCCGCCGGTGAGGTGAGTGCCATCACGACCGTGAAGGCGGAGACGGCGAGGACGACGCCGCGCCCGTCGGTCCCGATCGAGGCCGCGATCTCGTTGATCGGTGCCGACATGATCGTGCTCGAGATCGTCCCGAGCGAGGTCACCGAGAGCAGGCCGAGGTAGGCAGCGCGGCCGGGAGGGGACACGGCCCGCCCTTCGCCGCGACCGGCGCCGACCGCTCCCGATGTGTCGTCGGTCAACGCAGATACAGCCTCACCGTGTCGATCTCCTCGCGCAGCAGGCGCACGTCCTCGACGGTCGGGCGCGGAGTCTCCACGAGGTCGTCCCGGACGGCGAGCTCCCACCCGGTCCGCTGCCGGACCTCGTCGACGGTGACGCCCGGATGGACCTGCGAGAGCTCGAGCTCGACGGCGTCGGGATCGCGCCGAAGCACCCCGAGCGGGGTGATGACCGTCGTGACCCCACCTCCGGCGGGTCCGAGCGCACCGCTCTCGCGGCGGGCTCGTACCGGGCTGGGCGAGGTGCAGAAGTCGACCTCGGCCGGTAGGGATCCGAGGTCGTGCCGCCGAAGGACGACAAAGCACTCGCGGGCACTGGCGATGATGTCGTTGGCACCTCCGGATCCGGGGAGGCGGACCTGCGGCTGGTGCCAGTCGCCGATCACGGAGGTGTTGATGTTGCCCTCCCGGTCGACCTGGGCGGCACCGAGGAAGCCGACATCGACGTTGCCTCCCTGGAGGACGTAGCCGAAGAGTGCCTGCATCGAGAGCACCGCCTCGGCTCCGGAGACGAGGACGAAGTCGGCGATCCCCTCGGCCATCGCCTCCGGGTGGGCACCGCACACCCCGGACTCGTAGACGAGCTCGAGGTCGGCGTTGACGGTGCGCCGCGCGAGGTCGACCGCGAGGGTCGGCAGGCCCACCCCCGCGAAGATGCGCCGGGCGCCGGCGAGCTCCCGCGCGGCGACGACGGCGAGGAACTCGGTGCTCTCCGGTGGGACGTCCGAGAGCGGGTCGGTGGTGAGCGGGGTGCTCATGTCCCCCTCCTTCCGTAGTCGACGGGTTCGGACGGGCGGGGTGCGACATCGAGCCGGGCGAGTCGCTCGCGGCCCACGCCGTCGAGGTAGGCGCCATGACCGTCCGTGGCGATGATCCGGTCCTGCACCCAGGCGCGGATCGCCTCCCGGTCCCGGGAGATCGGCGTCCACTCGCGGTAGAAGGCGCTGTCCCGGTCGTAGTAGCCCTGCGCGTAGGAGGGGTGCGCGCCGTGGGGGACCTGGACGACGGCGTCGACGGCGTGGGCCGGCACGAGGGTGCGGTTGGGGTCGGAGCGCACGACCTCGGACGAGACGATCTCCTCGACGGTGACGATGACCCGCCCCGCGGCGTAGGCGGCCTCCTGCTGGGCCCCGGTGATGCCCCAGATCTGGGCGTTGCCGAACTCGTCCGCCCGCTGCGCGTGGATGATCGTCACGTCGGGGTTGAGAGCCGGGACGACGTAGACGTCGCCGTCGCCGTAGGGGCTCGGGACGGTGCGGATGCGCTCGTTGACCTGCGGGAGGTCACTCCCGACGTACGAGCGCAGCGGGAAGAACGGCAGCCGGGAGGCACCGGCCTGGTAGCGGCAGTACATGCCGTAGTGGCTGTACTCCTCGACCTCGAGTGGCGCGGGGTCGTGCTGCTCGATCCGGCGCCGGATCTCGTAGAGGGATCCTGCGGACCCGGAGGCGAAGAAGGAGGCCACGAGCCGGGTGACGCATCCTGCCGCAAGCATCTGGTCGCAGAGGATGTCGGGGGTCATCCGGCACAGGGTGAGGTCTCGCCGCTCCTGACGGATGATCTCGTGCGCGGCAGCGAAGGGGATGAGGTGACCGAAGCCCTCGAGCGCGACCACCATCCCGTCGTGCACGTGCGTGGCGACGGCCTCCCGGAGGGTCGTGACCTTCGTCGTGCGCCCGCTCACACCCCCACCGCCTCGGGGCTCGAGGACGCCAGGCCTCCAGCGGTGCGGCCGCTCGGCGGACGCAGTCGCACGACCACGACCAGGGCGAGCGCGACGACGAGACCGGCGATGGTCGTCGTGGTCTCCGGCAGGAGCAGGCACAGGCCGGCGGCGATGGCGACACCCCTGCCGATGAGGCCGAGGGGCCGCTCGACGACGGGCATCCAGGCCTCGAAACCCGAGGCCATGACGAAGACGCCGATGATCGACAGCCCCAGCGCGAGAGCGACGCGGGGGAGCGAGTCCTGCGCCACGAGTGCAGGGTTGAGCGCGAAGCAGAAGGGGATGATGTACTTCACGGCCCCCAGCCGCATCGCGGTGAAACCGGTGGCCATCGGTGGAGACTTGGCGATGCCTGCTGCCGCGAAGGCCGCGAGGGCCACCGGGGGCGTGATGTAGGAGGCGGCAGCCCAGTAGATGACGAAGAGGTGCGCTGCCACCGGGTTCACGTCGAGGGCGATGAGCGCTGGTGCCATGACGATGGCGAGGAAGACATAGACGGCGGAGACCGTCATGCCCATGCCGAGGACGAAGGAGGTCACGGCTCCGGCGATGAGGATGAGCAGGACGTTGTCGCCGACGGCCGTGACGAGCTCACGGGCCAGGGAGAGGGAGACCCCCGACATCGACAGGCCGCCCACGATGAGACCCACGCCGGCGATGATGCCGGTGATCTCGGCGATGGCCCGCCCCGAGGCGACGACGATGTCGCGCAGTCCGCGGATGGTCAGGCGGTCGGTCCGCCGGGCGAAGGCGATGACGAGCATCACGGCCACGGTGACGAAGGGGGCCTGCGCCTCGTCACGCCGCACGACGAGCAGGAAGGTCAGCAGGGCGATGGCGAAGATGTACGGCCAGCCGGCGACGAGTGTCGGCACGATCCGGGGGAGGAGGTGCTTGGCCTCGCCACGCAGGCCGCGCCGTGCGGCGTAGGCGTCGACCTGGACGAAGATCCCGAGGTAGTAGAGGAAGGCCGGGATGGCCGCGGCGATCGCCACCTCGGAGTACGGGATGCCGAGGAAGGAGACCATGAGGAAGGCGGCGGTACCCATGATCGGCGGGGTGATCGATCCGCCGGCCGCTGCCGTCGCCTCGATGCCTCCCGCATAGGTGCCCGGGTAGCCGGCACGCTTCATCGCGGGGATGGTCATCGGCCCGGTGGTGAGGACATTGGACACGGCACTGCCCGACATCATGCCCATCCCGGCCGACGAGGTCACGGCGACCTTGGCGGAGCCACCACGGGCACGCCCGAAGGCGGCCCGGGCGACGTCGACGAAGAAACCGGCGCCTCCGGTGCGTTGCAGCGCGACGCCGAAGACGAGGAAGCCGACGAGGATCACGGCGGCCGTCTGGAGCGGGAGCCCGAGGATCGAGTCGACGCCCAGGGCGTGGCGCTGGGCGGCGGCGTTGGAGTCGTACTGGATGCCCTGGAGGACGGGGAAGGGGATGGACGCCGAGACCATGGGGTAGAGCGAGAAGAGCAGGGCGATGACCGTCACGATGGGTCCGGCGGTCCTGCGCAGGGCCTCGAGGACGACCGCCCAGAAGAGGTAGCTGAGGACCAGGATGTGCAGCGGCGACTCGACGTCCCAGCCGAGGTTGACGATGTCCTTGGCGCGCAGCGCGAGATAGAGGCACAGTGCGGCGGTGCCCACCACGAGCAGTGCGTCCCACCACGGCACGGAGAAGGTGCCTTCGTCGGTGGCGGCGTCGGGTTCGACGTGGTCGGGTGCCGCCTCCTCCTCGATGACCGCCGCGCTCTTCGTCGGCTTGCGCCAGCGGTAGAAGATGAAGACCTGGGAGAGGAAGCAGGCGAGGACGACGTAGAGGAACTGGTTGGTGAGCATCGTCGGGCCGAAGGGGTTCCAGAGGAAGACCTGGCTGAGGACGACGGCGATCCCGGCGAGCGTCATCAGGAGCGAGATGCTTCGCCACAGGCGGGGACGCGGTGACATGATCCCGTCCCGGGACGGCGTGAGGGTGGGGGACTCAGACATCGTTGTCCTCCTTCCACCGCGACCAGGCGGCCGCGATCTCTCGGGTGTCGGTGAGGTTCGTGGTGACGGACTTCCAGCCCGCGCGGAGCTGGCGCTCGCGCTCGAGGAGGGTCTCCTGCCTCTTCTGGGACGTGGCGGTCCACAGGTCCCGTTCCTCGAGCACGCGGACGAGACCCTCGTGGAAGGGAACCTGCTGCGGCTCGGTGATCGCCGACTCGGGCGACCAGTCCTTCGCCGTCCGGGTGGCGTCCTTGTATCCGTCGTAGGAGTCGAGGATCGCGGTGACGAATTCGCGCACGGTCTCCACCTCCGTCTGGGCGTAGGTGATGATCGGCACGGCATAGATGTAGCCCACGTCCGTGTGGCCCTCGGCCTGGCCGGGGGCGCCGGTGAACTCGCCGAGCATCAGCGAGGGACTGAGGTCGTCGATGGCCTTCTCCAGGGCGGCGTCATCCCGACGCATCTCGATCCACCGCAGCTTCGTGGCGCTCTCGAGCTCGAAGAGCGAGGAGCCGTAGACCTGCTGGAAGAGGATGTCGATCTTGCCCGCCTTGAGTCCGTCCGCCTGCTCGCCGTAGGAGATCGGGACCATCTCGACATCGGACTCGGTCAGCCCGGCAGCGGTGAGGGCGACGATGATCTTCGTGTTCACCGACGGGTTGGCGGTGATGCGTGGGATCTTCTTGCCCCGCAGGTCCTCCAGGGTGCGGATGCCGGTGTCCTCGCGGGTGAGTAGGCCGTGCGGGGCCGTGGGTGCCCAGACGACCCGGGTGGGCTGCGGCCCCCAGGCCTTGGAGGCGAACTCGTGATCGGCCTCGAAGGCGAAGATGTAGTCGTCGCCGGTGCGGGAGAACGTCGCCTGCCCCTCCCGGACCGGGGAGATGCGTCCGATGGCCGTGTCCGAGGTCATGATCCGCGTGCGGATGCCACTGACGTCGGTGATCGCGCTGGCCACGGCCGCCATGTCCGCGTAGGTCGAGGTGCCCGTCCCATAGGTCGTCACGACCGCCATCGTCAGCTTGCCGTCGACGTAGGCGGCGCCCTTGTTCGTCCCGCACCCGGTCAGGGCGAGGAGGGTTCCTGTTGCGGTCAGCCCGAGGAGGTCTCTTCTCCGCACGGCGTCTCCCTTCGTCCGTGGTCGTCGTCGACCACTGGCCGTCGTCGGTGACGGCCGTTGACTGTCAGCGTGCCGCGAGGAACTCGGGGAAATCCAATACTTCTTCGCCGTCCCGCTGTTGTCGAATCCGTATTAGTCGTCGGCCGATAGATACCAAAACTGGTCTTAGGCTCGCGGCATCGGCGCAGACCTGGAGGTCAGAGATGGTGGACGAGATCACGCTCGGTCAGTTGTGGGAGATGCTCACGCTGACCGAGGAGGGCAGCGACGAGGGTGGGCGCACCTGGAGCGCGCCGGACCAGCCGGTGCCCGACGACCGGGTCTTCGGTGGGCTGCTCCTCGCCCAGGCCGTCGTCGCCGCCGGGCAGGACCTGCCCGCGGGGTTCACCCCCGTGACGATGCACGCGGACTTCCTCGCCGGCGTGCCGACCGGTGGTCGTGGCACCTGGCGGGTCGTCGCCCTCGGTGACGCGCCGGGCCTCGTGAGTCGCCGCGCCACACTCCACGACGAGGACGGCACCCCCCTGTTCTCCGCGACGGTGCGACTGGGGCGCGAGCGGAGCGACCTGCCGTCGTACACGTCAGTGCGACCGCGCGAGGTCGTCGGTCCGGAGTCGCTCGTCGACCTCTCGGTCCGCTATGCGGGGGACGAGCGGATCCCGCCGTGGTGGCGGATCCGCCGCCCCGTGGACCTGCGTCACGTCGAGGCCCCGACCTTTCTCGAGCCCGCGCCCGAGCGCCGGACGGAGCAGAGCCTGTGGTGGCGGGCGCGGGGCGAGGTCATCGGCGACCCACTCCGCACCGCTGCCGTCATCGCCTACGTCTCGGACATGAGCCTCGTCGAGCCGGCCTTCCGCCGCACCGGCACCTCGCGTCACGCACCCGGCAGCCGCATCCTCAGCCTGACCCATTCGATCGTCTACCACTCGCTCCCCGACCTCACCGACTGGCTGCAGATGGATGTCTCGGTCCCGACGTTGGCCCACGGGCGCGGTCACGGAGTCGGCGAGGTCTTCGCCGGAGGGCGCCACGTCGCCTCGCTCGCCCAGCTGGCTCTCGTCAAGCTTGCCTGACCTCCCCGTCCCATTCGAGTAGATCAATACTTAAGCAGCATTGGTCTCATATCCAAGTCGCGCTTGATGATCTCAATAGGTCTCGGCAGGATCGTGGTCATGACAGAGCAGTTGCCCCTCGGGGTCACCGTCGCCGATCTGCCCCTCGAGGGGGTGCGGGTCGTCGCGCTCGAGCAGGCGGTCGCCGCACCGCTCGCCACGCGACACCTCGCAGACCTCGGTGCCGAGGTGGTCAAGATCGAGCGGCTCGGTGAGGGGGACTTCGCCAGGGCCTACGACGCCTCGGTCAACGGGATCGCCTCGCACTTCGTCTGGCTCAACCGGGGCAAGGAGTCCATCGCCCTCGACCTGAAGTCCGAGGAGGGTCGCGAGCTCGTCCTGCGCCTCCTCGACGACGCCGACGTGTTCGTCCAGAACCTCGCCCCCGGCGCTGCCGACCGCCTGGGTCTCGACCCGGAGACGCTGACCGCCCGCAACCCCCGGCTCGTCGTGGTCGGTCTCACCGGGTACGGGACGAGCGGGCCCCACCGCGACCGGAAGGCCTACGACATGCTCGTCCAGGCCGAGTCCGGCCTGGTCTCGATCACCGGCACCGCTCGCGACGCGGCGAAGACGGGCATCCCCACCGCCGACATCGCCTCCGGCATGTACATCCTCTCGTCGGTCCTCTCGGCGCTCTTCCGTCGTGAGCGCACCGGCCGGGGTGCGGTCATCGACGTCTCGATGTTCGATGCCACGGTCGAATGGCTCGGCCACCCGATGTACGTCCAGCTGTACGAGGGGCGCCAGATCCCGCGGATGGGCCTGAGTCACGCGGCGATCGCCCCCTACGACGCCTACCCGACGATCGACGGCCAGGTGCTCATCGGCATCCAGAACGACCGTGGCTGGCAACTGCTCTGCCACGAGGTCTTCGCTGACGCGGCACTCGCGCAGGATCCCCGCTTCGTCACCAACGTCGATCGGGTGGCCCACCGCGTCGAGCTCGACTCCGCCGTCGCCGAGCGCAGCCGGAGGATGACCACGGCCGAGCTCGAGCGCGCCCTGGGCGCCACCGGGGTCGCCGCCGCCCAGGTCAATGACATGGCCGGCCTCATCGAGCACCCGCAGCTCCACGAGCGGGACCGATGGCGGGAGGTGGGCACCGAGGCCGGCCCCGTCCGTGCCCTCCTGCCGCCGATGAACTTCCGCGACGTCGAGCTCCCCATGGGTGACGTCCCGGGGCTCGGCGAGCACACCACCGGGCTGCTCGCGCGGCTCGGTCTCACCCCCGAGGAGATCGCGATGCTCAGGGAGCACCGCACCGTCCAGTGATGCCGGCTCGCCGGCACCGACCAGCACACCGCTCACCGCAGAGAAGAGGAACCGCTGATGGAGACTTCCGAGTTCGAGTCCATCCTCGACGCCGTCCGCACCTTCGTCGAGAAGGAGGTCGTCCCTGCTGAGGACGAGATCGAGGAGACCGACCAGATCCCGGAGCGCATCCGTGCCGCCGCCGCGGCGATGGGACTCTTCGGGTACGCCCTCCCCGAGGAGTACGGCGGCCTCGGCCTGACCATGTCCGAGGAGGTCCGGCTCGCGATGGTCGTCGGTCGCACCGCCCCGGCCTTCCGGTCGATGTTCGGCACGAACAACGGCATCGCCGGCCAGGTGCTCGTGAACTTCGGCACCGATGCGCAGAAGGAGAAGTACCTCCCGGGCCTCGCCGCCGGTGAGCTCATCGCCTCCTTCGCGCTCACCGAGCCGGACGCCGGCTCGGACCCCTCGGGCCTGCGCACCAAGGCGGTCAGGGACGCAGACGGGTACCGGATCAGTGGCCAGAAGCGCTACATCACCAACGCCCCGCAGGCTGACGTCTTCATGGTCTTCGCCCGCACCGGTGACGTCTCCGACGGCACGAAGGGCATCTCCGTCTTCGCCGTCGAGTCCGGTCTCGACGGCGTGTCCGTCGGCCCCGCGGACGCGAAGATGGGCCAGAAGGGCGCGCACACCGCCGAGGTCTTCTTCGACGACGTCCGCGTGGGCGAGCACGAGCTCATCGGCGGCATCGAGGGTGAGGGCTTCGCCGCGGCGATGCGTTCGCTCGCCAAGGGCCGCCTGCACATCGGCGCCCTGTGCGTCGGACTCGCGGAGCGACTCGTCGAGGAGTCCTTGGCTCACGCGACGACCCAGACCCAGGGTGGCGCTCCCATCGCCGACTTCCAGCTCGTCCAGGCGATGCTCGCCGACAGCAAGACCGAGGCCTATGCCGGTCGCGCGATGGTCCTCGAGGCGGCCCGCACCTACGACGACGGCAGCGACGTGCGGATGGCCCCCTCGTGCGCCAAGCTCTACTGCACCGAGATGGTCGACCGGGTCGCCGACCGGGCGGTCCAGGTCCACGGCGGTCTCGGATACATGCAGGAGGTCAAGGTCTCCCGCTTCTACCGGGACGCCCGCCTCTTCCGCCTCTACGAGGGCACGAGCGAGGTCCAGCGCACGATCATCGCCAAGCAGATGGTGCGTGGAGCCCGCCGATGACCCTCCCCGCCGAGGCGACCGGGGGCCTGCCGCTGGACGGCGTGCGTGTCCTCGAGCTCTCGAGCTATGTCGCCACCCCGCTGTGCGGTCTCACCCTCGCGCAGCTGGGCGCGGACGTGATCCGCGTCGAGCCCCCGGGGGGCGCCCCCGACCGGACCCGTCTGCCGATGGCCGACGGCGGCACGAGCTATTACTGGACGGGGCTGAACAAGGGCAAGCGGGCCATCGCCGTCGACCTGTCGACGGATCAGGGCCGGGAGGTCGTCTCCGACCTGGCCACGGCGGCCGATGTCGTCATCGCCAATGCCCCGTACTCCGGCGCGGTGACCGCGCAGGCGCTGCGCGAGCGCAACCCCGCCCTCGTGCACATCCGGCTCAGCGGCACGTGGACCGGTGCCCCCTCCGTCGACTACCTCGCGCAGGCGCGTGCCGGATTTCCGCAGGTCACCGGCCCGCAGGGCCACGCCGTGCCCGTCAACCACGTGCTGCCCGCCTGGGACGTCGCCGCCGGGCTGTACCTCGCCACCGGAGTCCTCGCCGCCCTGCACGGGCGAAGGGAGACCGGGCGGGGGAGCGGCATCACCCTCGCCCTCGAGGACGTCGCGCTCGCGACGGCCGGCAACCTCGGCGTCCTGTCGCAGGCCCAGTTCGAGCGGGTCGGACGGGCCGCCGACGGCAACCACGTCTACGGCACCTATGGGCGCGACTTCGAGCTGGCCGACGGGCACCGGATCATGCTGGTCGTCCTCACCACCCGGCACTGGCACTGCGTGCTCGAGGTCGCCGGGCTCGGCGAGGCGGTCGCCGGTCTGGAGCGGGCACTGGACATCGACCTCGATGACGAGCAGGTGCGCTACGCCCACCGCGAGGTCATCAGCGCGCTCCTCGAGCCGTGGTTCCGACGGCAGGACCTCGAGGGACTGACCGCCGCCCTCGACGGTCGCCGCATCCTGTGGTCGGCCTACCGCACCTTCGACGAGGCCGCCGAGCACCTCGGCGAGAACCCCCTCTTCGCCGAGGTGGACCAGCCCGGCATCGGGCGTCACCTCGCCCCTGGCTCTCCGCTCGTCTTCGACGAGCAGCGGCGCGCACCGCAGCGCGCCCCGCGCGTCGGCGAGCACACGGACGACGTCCTGGCCGAGCACCGGGACGAGGCCCACGACACCGCACAGGTGCAGTCGCGCATCCGCGACTCGCCCGACACCAACAGGAGGACAGCATGACTCTGCTCAAGGACAAGGTGGCCGTGATCACCGGCGGCGCGCAGGGCCTCGGTCTCGCGATGGCCGAGGAGTTCATCAGGGCGGGGGCCAAGGTCGTCATCGGCGATCTCGACGGTGCCCGCGCCGAGGCGGCGGCGGCCTCCCTCGAGGGTGACGCGCTCGGTCTGGCCTGCGACGTCGTCGAGTCGGACCAGGTGCAGGCGCTCATCGACGCGGCGCGGGCCGCCTGGGGCAGCCTCGACGTCTTCGTCAACAACGCCGGCATCACCCGTGACGCGACGATGCGCACCATGGACGAGGACGCCTTCGACCAGGTGATCTCCGTGCACCTCAAGGGGTGCTGGAACGGCACCCGACTCGCCTCCGCCGTGATGCGCGAGCAGAAGACCGGCACCATCGTCAACGTCTCCTCGCTGTCGGGGAAGGTCGGCATGGTCGGCCAGACGAACTACTCGGCCGCGAAGGCAGGCATCATCGGCATGTCCAAGGCAGCGGCCAAGGAGATGGCCCACCACGGGGTGCGGGTCAACGCGATCCAGCCCGGCCTGATCCGCTCGGCCATGACCGAGGCCATGCCCCAGAAGGCCTGGGACCAGAAGATGGTCGAGATCCCCATGCAGCGCGCCGGCGAACCCCGGGAGGTCGCCTCCGTCGCGCTCTTCCTCGCGAGCGACCTCTCGTCGTACATGACCGGGACGGTGCTCGAGGTCACCGGCGGTCGCTTCATGTGACCTCCGACCGGCCGTCACCCCCCTTCGTCATCCAGCCCACAGAGCACCAGGAGAAGACCATGCGAGACCCTCAGGACGTCGTCGTCTGCGCCCCCTACCGCACCGCCGTCGGTGCCTTCGGCGGATCCATGCGGCCGCTGCTGGCTGCCGAGATCGGTACCCAGCTCATGACCGGCCTCGTCGAGCGGACCGGTATCGACCCGGCGGCGATCGAGGACGTCATCCTCGGCCACTGCTACGCCAACAGTGAGGCGCCGGCCATCGGTCGCGTCGTCGCCCTCGACGCCGGCCTGCCGATCACGACCACCGGCATGCAGCTCGACCGCCGCTGCGGCTCCGGCCTCCAGGCGATCATCCAGGGCGTCATGCAGGTCATCACCGGCGCCAACAGCTGCGTCGTCGCGGGTGGCGTCGAGTCGATGAGCAATGCCGCCTTCTACTCCCTCGACATGCGATGGGGCGCGAAGGGCGCGGGCGTGCGGATGCACGACATGCTGGGCCGCGGCCGCGAGACCGCCGGCGGCGTCCACCATCCCGTGGCCGGCGGGATGATCGAGACCGCGGAGAACCTGCGCGCCCGGTACTCCATCTCACGTGAGGAGCAGGACGCCCTCGCCGCTCAGTCCCACCAGCGGGCAGGGGCGGCCCAGCGTGACGGTCTCCTGGCGGATGAGATCGTCCCGCTGCGGGTCCCCCAGCGCAAGGGTGAGGACCTCCTCGTCGACACCGACGAGCACATCCGGCACGACGCCTCGCGGGAGTCCCTCGCCCAGCTCCGCCCGATCATGGGCAGGACCGATCCGCACGCGACCGTCACCGCGGGCAATGCCTCCGGCCAGAACGATGCGGCCGCCTTCGCGGTCGTCGCCGACCGGGCCACGGCCGAGGCGCAGGGCCTGCGCCCGATGATGCGCCTGAAGTCGTGGGCCGTCGCGGGGGTCGAGCCGAAGGTCATGGGCATCGGGCCGGTGCCGGCCACCAAGAAGGCGCTCGACATCGCGGGCCTCACCCTGGCCGACCTCGACGTCATCGAGCTCAACGAGGCCTTCGCCGCGCAGGCACTCGCCGTGATGCGCGAGTGGAAGTTCACCGAGGCCGACCACGAGCGCACCAACGTCCACGGGTCCGGGATCTCGCTCGGTCACCCGGTGGGCGCCACCGGAGGACGGATGACCGGCGCGCTCGCCCGTGAGCTGCACCGCCGCGACGGGCGCTACGGCCTCGTGACGATGTGCATCGGCGGCGGACAAGGCCTGGCCGCGATCTTCGAGCGGGTGGGCGCATGAGCCCCCGGCAGATCGACAGCCTCGAGGAGCTGAAGTCCCTCGTCGGGCAGGAGGTCGGCACCTCGGAGTGGGTCGAGGTGACCCAGGCGCAGATCGACACCTTCGCTGACGCCACCGGCGACCACCAGTGGATCCACGTCGACGCCGAGCGGGCGAAGGAGGGCCCGTTCGGCCGCACGATCGCCCACGGGTTCCTCACGCTCTCGATGGTGCCGTCCTTCGGCGCGCAGCTCTTCACGCTCGAGTTCGGCGGGGCCCGTCTCAACTACGGGCTGGACAGCGTGCGCTTCACCAACCCCGTGCCCGTGGGTTCGCGGGTGCGGGCGACGGCCACCTTCGAGCAGGTCACCGACCTGCCCAAGGGGACTCAGATCATCACCCGCTATGTCATAGAGATCGAGGGTGTGGAGCGGCCGGCGGTCATCGCGCAGCAGATCACCCTCGTCACCGGCTGAGAGATAGGGAAACCAGCATGGAGGACCTCAACGCCGAAGAACGCGAGATCGTCAAGATCGTCCGCGCATTCGTTGACGAGAAGGTGCGGCCGACCGTCCGCGAGATCGAGCACGCCAACGAGTACCCGGAGTCCTTCATCGAGACGATGAAGGAGATCGGCATCTTTGGTCTGGCCATCGACGAGCCCTGGGGCCCGGGCAAGGTCAGCGCGCCCTGCTACGTCCTCGTCACCGAGGAGCTGTCGCGCGGCTGGATGAGTCTCGCGGGAGCGATGGGCGGCCACACCGTCGTCGCCAAGCTCCTCCAGGACTACGGGACCCAGGAGCAGAAGGACCACTACCTGCCGCGCATGGCGACCGGCGAGGTGCGGGCCACGATGGCTCTCACCGAGCCGGGTGGGGGCTCCGACCTCCAGGCGATGCGCACGCTCGCCCGCCATGACGGCGACGACCTCGTCGTCAACGGCAGCAAGACGTGGATCTCCAACGCCCGGAAGTCCTCGCTCATCGCCCTGCTGTGCAAGACCGACCCGGACGCGGAGCCGGCCCACCACGGGATCTCCATCGTCCTCGTCGACAAGGAGCAGCTCGGCGGCGACCCGGATGGTGGGGGAGGGCTCACCGTCTCGCGGGATCTGCCGAAGCTCGGCTACAAGGGCGTCGAGTCGTGCGAGCTCGTCTTCGAGGACATGCGCATCAGCAGTACCCAGGTTCTCGGCGGTGCCGAGGGGGCCGGTTTCGCCCAGATGATGCGTGGGCTCGAGGTCGGACGGCTGCAGGTGGCCGCGCGTGCTCTCGGCGTCGGCCGGGCAGCTCTCGAGGACGCCCTGCAGTACGCGCAGGACCGGGAGTCCTTCGGGAAGCCGATCTGGAAGCACCAGAGCATCGGCAACTACCTCGCCGACATGGTCACCAAGCTCACCGCGGCACGCCAGCTGACGCTCCACGCCGCGCGAACGTACGACAGCGGGAGGCGTTCGGACATGGAGGCCGGCATGGCCAAGCTCTTCGCCTCCGAGGTCGGCATGGAGATCGCGCTCGATGCGGTCCGGATCCACGGTGGGTACGGATACTCGGCGGAGTTCGACGTCGAGCGATACTTCCGCGATGCCCCGCTGATGATCGTCGGCGAGGGGACCAACGAGATCCAGCGCAACGTCATCGCCTCGCAGCTCGTCCGCCGCAACTCGGTGACGCCGTGACCACGACGCCCTCCTTCGAGGACGTCCCCGCGACCGACCGCTCAGAGGTCACCGCCCTCCTCGACCCCGGGCCCGCTGTTGCTCTCGCGGGCCTGCTCGATCTCGAGCACGAGGTCGTCTCCGACGGCACGCTGCCCCCGCTCTGGCACTGGGTGTACCTCCTCGAGAGGCCTCCGGCCTCCCGGATCGGCGCGGACGGGCACCCGGTGACCGGGGTGCCCGCACCGCCGGGGAAGGGCCTGAAGCGGATGTTCGCCGGAGGACGGGTCGACACCCTTCGCCCTGTGCGCCTGTCCACCGAGGCGCGGCGACGGACCTGGGTCACCGGTGAGCGTGTCGTCGAGGGGAGGTCGGGGACCCTACGATTCGTCTCCGTCCGCACCGAGGTCTCACAGGACGGCCAGGTCGCGATCCGTGAGGACAACGACATCGTCTACCGGCGGGCGGGGTCCCCCACCCTCGTGCCCGTCGGTTCTCTCGCTGCGCCGCCCCCGCCCGTCGACGGGCCCGCGGTGCGACTGGTGGCCGACGAGGTGGCGCTCATGCGCTTCTCGGCGCTGACGTACAACGCCCACCGGATCCACTACGACCCCGGGTGGTGCGGCGTCGAGGGCTACGACGGTCTCGTCGTCCACGGGCCGCTCCAGGCCCTCCTCATGGGCGAGCACGTCCGGCGCCATGGTGGGGGGCTCCTCGGGCGCCGCTTCGACTACCGGCTCGTCGGTCCCGCCGTCGGTACCCAGGTCCTCACGGCTGTCGCCGATCCCGGGGGGACGAAGGGGGAGCTGGCGCTCCTCGACGTCCACGGCCGGACGACCGCGACGGCCAGTCACTCGGCGGTGGAGCCCGTGGTGTGATGAGGATGGCGAGGTGTGTGGGACGTGGCGACACGCCGCGGACGGCCTGAAGACGACGATGAGGGACCGATGGTGAGGGATAGGGAGACCGCGATGCTCGAGGTGCGTGACGAGGTGCTCTTGGATGTCGGTGAGGGGGTCGCGACGATCACCCTCAATCGGCCTTCACGCAAGAACGCCATGACGACCGCGTCGTGGGCGCGCCTGGGTGAGGTCGTGCGTGAGGTCCGTGAGGATCCCGTGGTTCGGGCGGTGGTCCTCACGGGTGCGGGTGGGGAGTTCTGCGCCGGGGCCGACCTGGGAGGACCTCCCGACCCCCGTCATCCGTTGACGCGGATGGGTGACTTCTCGGATCTTGCGGTCGCGCTGTACGAGATGCCCAAGCCGGTCGTCGCGCGGGTCGATGGGGTCGCGGTTGGTGCGGGGTGCAATCTCGCGCTCGGGTGCGACCTCGTGGTCGCGACGCCGCGGTCGCGCTTCTCCCAGATCTTCGTCCGGCGCGGGTTGTCACTGGACTTCGGTGGGTCCTGGCTGTTGCCGCGGATCGTCGGGCTCCAGCAGGCCAAGCGGTTGGCGCTGCTGGGTGAGGTCATCGACGCGGCGGAGGCCGAGCGCATCGGCATGGTCACCTGGGTGCGTCCCGGGGAGGAGATCGATGTCTTCGTCGATGATCTCGCGGCTCGTCTGGCTGCCGGCCCGCCCACGGCCATGGCCCTGAACAAGAGCATGCTCCACGAGGGGAGCAACCACGGGCTGCGTGAGGCGCTGGACTCCGAGGCGCGCTCCCAGCTGATCAACTTCGCCACCGATGCCCCCGCTGCCATGCAGGCCTTCCTCGACAAGACGGACCCCGTCTTCGAGGGCCGCTGGCAGCTGTGACCACACGACCCAGGAGAGACACGTGCCCAAGATCAGTACCCGATTCACCGAGGCCTTCGGCGTCGAGCACCCCATCGTCCAGGGCGGCATGCAGTGGGTGGGCCGCGCCGAGCTCGTGGCGGCCGTGGCCAATTCCGGTGCTCTTGGCATGATCACCGCGTTGACGCAGCCGACACCCGAGGACCTGGCGGCGGAGATCGCACGCACCCGGGAGCTGACCGACAAGCCCTTCGGTGTGAACCTGACGATCCTTCCGGCGATCAACCCGCCGCCCTATGCCGAGTACCGGCAGGCGATCGTCGAGGGTGGTGTGCGGATCGTCGAGACCGCCGGCAACCTGCCGGTCGAGCACGTCGAGGCGCTGCGGCCGGCGGGGGTGAAGATCATCCACAAGTGCACGAGCGTCAGGCACGCGCTGAAGGCGCAGTCGATCGGTGTCGATGCGGTGAGCATCGACGGCTTCGAGTGCGCCGGCCACCCGGGTGAGGACGATGTCTCCGGTCTCATCCTCATCCCCCGGGCCGCGGACGAGCTGACCATTCCCTTCATCGCCTCAGGAGGGCTCGGGGACGCGCGCGGGCTGGTCGCCGCCCTCGCGCTGGGCGCCGACGGGATCAACATGGGCACTCGCTTCATGTGCACCGTCGAGGCGCCCATCCACGAGGACGTCAAGCAGGCCATCGTCGCCGCCTCAGAGCTCGACACCGAGCTGATCTTCCGGCCGCTGCGCAACACCGCGCGTGTGGCCAGCAACGCCGTCAGCCGGGAGGTCGTGGCCCAGCTCTCCCAGGGCGCAGCCTTCGAGGACGTGCGCCACCTCGTCGCCGGCCAGCGCGGCAAGGGTGTCTACGAGACCGGCGACCTCGACGCGGGGATCTGGAGCGTCGGTCAGGTCCAGGGCCTGATCAACGACATCCCGACCGTCGCCGAGCTCGTCGGACGCACCATCACCGCAGCCGTCGAGACCATCGACTCCCGCCTCAGCGGCCTCGTCACGCACTGAGCGGCATCCAGCCGATGAGTGATGCCGGGCGGGCGCCGCAACCGACGAAGGGCACGGATGGGATGAGCCGGACCGACCCGCCCCCCGCGGGTGATGGGGCCACGACGGTGACCGACGTCGTGGCGGCCCGCACCCTCCTCTTCGTGCCGGGCAACCGGCCGGAGCGGTACGCCAAGGCGGCCGCCTCTGGAGCCGACGTGATCGTGGTCGACCTCGAGGACGCCGTCGCGCCGGGTGAGAAGGACCTCGCCCGGGAATCGGCGCTGCGGTGGTTCGCTGACGGACACCCCGGGATCGTCCGGGTCAACGCCGTCGGCACGCCCTGGCACGCCGATGATCTCGACGCGCTCGCCGAGGTCGTCGACGTGCTCTTCCTGCCGAAGGCCGACTCGGCGGGCGAGGTGGCCGGCGTGGCTTCCCGCCTGCGTCCCGCAGGTGGCGTCCTGGCACTCGTCGAGACGGCGGCAGGGGTGCTTTCCGCACCTCGGGTCGCGGCACTACCCGGGGTCTGTCGGCTCGCCTTCGGCAACTTCGACTTTGCGGCGCAGCTCGGCATCCACCGGGACGACCACTGGGCGCTCGCGCCGATGCGCACCGCCGTCGTCGTCGCCTCTGCTGCAGCTGGTCTGCCCGCCCCGGTCGACGGTGTCAGTGGGGCGATCGACGACCAGGAGGTCATCGCGGCCGATGCCGCACACTCGGCGCGCCTCGGTTTCGGCGGCAAGCTGTGCATCCACCCTCGCCAGGTCGGGACAGTCGGCGACGGCTTCCTGCCGAGCGAGGATGACGTGGCGTGGGCAGGCCGAGTCCTCGAGGTCGTGGCCGATGCCGGGCCGGGTGCCGCCACCCTCGACGGCGCGATGATCGACAGGCCCGTGGTCGACCGGGCCCGACGCATCGTCGAGATGTCCCGCCGGCGGCCATGACCGTGGGCTCCGAGGCGGGGCGGACTCTGGTCCGCATCGCCGTCACGGGGGAGCCGGGGGGGTCGGATCAGGCGAAGCCCGACCCGCCTTCGCTCTTGCCGAACCTCACCAGACGACTGTCGGCCACGGCGGCCGTGCGATTGATCACCGCCGCCTTGTAGTCCTCGTCGGTGATCATCTCGAAGAAGGCTGCGGCGCTCGGGTACTCGGCGATGAAGCCGGCGTCCCAGCGCTCCTCGGACGGTCCGGTCAACGTCACCTGGGGCCGCCCGCGCCAGATGATGTGTCCGCCGACCCGCTGCAGGACGGGCCCGCTGGTCCTGCCGTACTCACGATAGGCATCGGCCCCGCTCCACCCCTTCCCGGCGTTCTCGTGATCTGCCGGGTAGCTCGCCGTGTCCCGGTACCGGACCAGGTTGAGCATCTGGATGGGCTCGTCCCGCGGGAGCGACTTGAACTGCTCGAAGGCGTCCCTGCTCGGATCGATGTGGCCCTCGGTCATGATCGCGCCTCCTGAGTGTGTCGCTGAACGGCTGTCGCTGTGCCACCAGGGCGAGTCATCCGAGGATCGTGACGTCGCCGTGGTCGGTGAGGCGCGTGGCGAGCTCGGAGAGGTGTGAGCGGCGGTCGCCCCAGGTGTGGGTGATGGTGGTCAGGCGGGCGGTGAGGTGGCCGACGGGGTGCTCGGCGGTGACGCCGATGCCGCCGTGCATCTGGATGGCTTCGTGTCCGACGAGTCGTGCGGCGGAGTCGACGACCACGCGTGCGCGCAGGATGGCGTCGAGGTCGAGCGGGTGCTCGTCGGCGACCATCGCGGCGTACAGCGCGGCGCTGCGGGCGAGCTCGAGCTGGGCGTACATGTCGGCGGCTCGGTGGCTGAGTGACTGGAAGGCGGCCAGCGGTCGACCGAACTGGGTCCGCGTCTTGAGGTACTCCGTCGTCAGGTCCAGGGCTTCTTCCATCGCGCCGACGGCCTCGGCGCACAGGACCACGCCGCCGAGGGCCAGTGCCTCGCGAAGCGCCTGCTCGGCCTGTTCGCCGTTCGCGAGGAGGGTCGCCGGGGTGGCGTCGAGCACGACCTGCTCGGACGTCGCATCAGGGGAGTCGAGCAGGAAGATGCCGGTTCCCGAGTCGGTCGCGGCGCTGACGATGAGGTGGGTGGCGTCCGGGGCGTAGCGCACCGGTGCCTTGGTACCGGTGAGGGTCCACGCTCCGTCCGAGCCGGTGGCGGTGACGTCGGTCGGGGTGGGGGACCAGGCGCGAAGGGGTTCGGCCAGGGCAGGGATCGGGAGGATCCCCCCTTCGGTCAGACCGCCGAGGATCTGCTGGCGCAGCTCGGTCGAGCCGAGCGCTTGGACCAGGGCGCCGGCGACCACGGTCTCGGCGAGCGGGACCTGGGTGCGGGCGCGGCCGATCTCGGTTGCGGCGGCGGCGAGGTCGGTGATGCCGGCACCGATGCCACCGTCCTCCTCGGACCAGGCCAGGCCGGGCACGCCGGTCTCGACGAGGCTCTTCCACAGCCTCTCGTCGTGGGCGCTCGGAGCCGCCGAGTCGCCGCGCTCGGCGGCGGGGGAGCCGTGGCGGCGCAGGGTGCCGCGCACGGCCTCGGCGAGTGACTGCTGCTCGTCGGTGGGGGTGAAGTCCATGGGTCAGCCCTTCAGTCCGAGGATGGTCGCCGCGACGATGCCGCGCTGGACCTCGCTGGATCCGCCGTAGATCGTCGCCTTGCGGTAGTTGAGGTAGGACGGGAGGCTGTGCGCGGCCCAGTCGGGGACCGACTCCAGCGCATCCCACACCGATGCCATGGGGCCGCTGATGTCGACGGCGAGCTCGAGGACCTCCTGCTGCAGCTCGGAGCCGCACAGCTTCAGGATCGAGGAGGCCGGGTTGGGGCGCCCGTCCTCGGAGCCTCCGGACACCCGCACGACGGTCAGCTCGATCGCCATCAGGCGCGCCTCCAGCTCGACGAAGCGCGCAGCGGTGGCCGGGTCGTCCAACAGGCTCCCCTCGCCGAGGCGCACCTGCTGCGCGTGCTCCTTCAGCTCGGCCAGCCATCGCTTGATCAGGCCGGTGTTCGCCACGCCGACGCGCTCGTTGCCCAGGAGGAACTTCGCGTAGTCCCAGCCGCGGTTCTCCTCGCCGACGAGTTGCTCGGCCGGGACACGGACCTCGTCGAAGAAGACCTCGTTGACCTCGACGCCACCATCGAGGGTGCGGATCGGTCGTACGGTCACGCCCTCGCTGCGCATGTCGAGCAGCAGGAAGGAGATCCCGGCCTGCTTCTTGGGTGCGTCCGGGTCGGTGCGCACCAGCGCGAACATCCAGTCGGCGTGCTGGCCCAGGGTGGTCCACGTCTTCTGCCCGTTGACCACGTACTCATCGCCCTCGCGCACCGCGCTCGTGCGCAGCGAGGCCAGATCGGAGCCGGCGCCCGGCTCGGAGAAGCCCTGACACCACCAGATCTCGGCGGTCGCCGTCTTCGGCAGGAACCGCTGCTTGAGCTCCTCGGACCCGAAGGTCGCGATCACCGGTCCGACCATCGAGGTGTTGAAGGGCAACGGCGGTGGCACCGCGGCCGCCTGGAGCTCACTGTTCCAGATGTGCTTCTGCAGGTCGGTCCAGTCCTGACCACCCCACTGCGTCGGCCACCCCGGGACAGCCAGCCCCGCCTCGGCCAGCGTCGCCTGACTCCGGCGGATGTCCTCGGGAGTCAGCTGTCCCCCGGCCGCCACCTTCTCCCGCAGGTCCGCAGGAAACTCTGTCGTGAAGTACTCCCGCATCCGTTGCTGGAACGCGGCATCGTCCGATGAGAGGCGCAAGTGCATGAGGGCCAACCTAGCCGGGGAGGCGGCCCCTGAACACCCGTCCAGTGGGACCGGATCGCGATGCCGCGGATCAGGCTGGCCCCCGGGGAGCCGGACCCGCAGCCAGGTAGTGCCGAGCCAGGAAGTAGGCGGCGAGGGCGTCGAGCAGGTGCCAGATGCCGTGCCCTTGGATGATCGAGCCCGGTGAGCACCAGGCCGATCCGTCCTTGGCGAGGTTCCACACCGTGAACGCCAGTAGGAGCGTGCCCACCGACGCTGCTCCCCAGGGCCACTCGGTCCACCCCCGACGGACCATCACGAGCTCGAGGGCGATGGTGGTCAGCAGCAGTGCCGCGAAGGCCGCATTGCCGGGGTGCATGATCACCGGCAGCGAGATCGGGAGGGCCCCGATCGCCTCGCACACGACCACGAGGACGACGAAGAGCCACCCGCCGTGCCGGGTGGTCAGCCACCCTGCGCGCACGAGCGCGTAGGCGGCCGTGAACGAGGCCAACAGGTACATGCTCAGCAGGTCGAGGTGGCCGCCGACAGCGGTCTCGGTGGCGTGCATCGCTGCGCTGCCCGGCCCGAGCAGCGCCACCACGACCGCGAAGGAGGTCATGGCCGTGCGCGGACCCGTCGTCGACCTGCTCGTCCGCAGCGCGATGGCCAGTGCGGCCACGGTGAAGCCCAGGTTGCTCGCGGCGTTGACGGGCTGCTTGATCACGCCGGAGCGAGTGGCCTCGCAGAACCCCGCACCCCGCCCCACCGGTGCTCCCAGCCACCCCTGCCAGGCAGCCAGCACCAGCACCGCCCACGCCACGAGGCTGACGGCCGCGACGCAGGTCACCGGGTGCCGAGACATCCTCGTCGGGAGCGCGGGCCGCTGGTGCACACGGGCAGCGTCGCACACGAGCCCGGTCCGTCGACGTTGCCGAAGGGGAAGATGGAGGTCATGGACCCCGTGCACGAGAGGACCTCCCCATGACCGACCACGTCCTCGTCATCGGGGGCTCGGTCGCCGGCCTCGCCCTGGCGGCCGCGCTCGACCCGCGGAGGGTGCGGGTCACCCTCGTCGAGGAGCGTCCCGACCGGGCCGGGGGTGGCACGCTGCTCGCGCTGTGGCGCGGAGCGTTGACCGCCCTCGACGAGGTCGGCGTCGGCGAGCAGGTGCGGGCGGCGGGCTTCCCCGAGGAGGTGGTGGCCCTGCGCGACGCGCGCGGTCGGGTGCTCACCCGACAGCGGGTCCATCTGCAGTTCACCCCACGGGCGGCGCTCATCGCCGCCCTCGAGGCGGCGGTGCCGGACACGGTCGAGCGCCAGATCCGCCAGGTGAGCGACCCTCGATCCCTCGCCGCGGAGCTCGGCGCCGACCTCGTCGTCGGGGCCGACGGGGTCCGCTCGGTCTGTCGTCGCGCGGCCTTCCCCGGGGCCGACCCGGTGGTCACCGACTGGGTCGCCCTGCGCGGACACCTGCCTCGCCCGCACGAGGTGACGAGCGAGTGGTGGGGACCGGGCGGGCTCTTCGGGGTGACTCCCGGGCCGGAAGGGACGGCGTGGTTCGCTGCCGTGCGCAGTGACGACCGTCGGCCGGTCGTCGACCGCGACGAGGTGCTCGCGCTGGCCGCCGCCCGGTTCCGCGACTGGGACCCGTACCCGGGCGAGGTCCTCACGGCCGCGGGCGGATCGGCCGACGCCCAGCGGATCCTCGTCGCGCCGCCGCTGCGCCGGATCGTCGGCGAGCGTCTCGTCCTCATCGGCGATGCCGCCCACGCGATGACCCCCAACCTCGGGCGCGGGGCGAACGAGGCCATCCGCGATGCCGTCGTCCTCGCCCGGATGATCCACCGCGACGGTACGAAGGGCGGACCTCCCGCCTTCGAGCGGCGCCGCCACCTCGTCGGTCAGGGGCTGCGCGTCACCGCCTCGCTCGCGATGCGTACCGCGACCTCCCGCCGGGCCGCGCCGGTGCGAGACCGGGTGCTGCGGGGTCTGCCATCAAGGGAGTCGCCACCGACCCGGGGATGAGCAGCGGCGAGGTGAGCTCGATCGACAGGCTGCCGTCGTCGCTGTGGGACGATCTCGTGCCATGAGGGCGATCACGGATGATCTCACCGTCGTAGCGGACCCGGTGGGCGATTTCCTCGGTCTCCCTGCGCTGCAGGAGACGGAGATGGCCCCCTTGGCGGCAGCGGTCGCGATCAGCGTCGTCAGCGTCGCTGCCGGCTGGCTCGCGTGGCGGTCGATTCGCACCCGGCTCGACGCGGTCGCGGACACGCTCGCTCCCGAACGCCACGAGCACCAGCTGGACAGCGCACGCACGGCGAAGGGGCTCGGACAGACGGTGGCTGCGGTCGCCGTGTCGATCGTTGCGGCCGTGGGGGACTGGCCGCCGTACTCGGAGGTGTTCTTCGACCTCGCGATCACTCTCACCGCGGGAGCGGCCGCCTACTACCTCGTGGTGGGTGTCTTCGGGTCCAGGTCGGTGGCGCGAGCGGCAGCGGTCATCGTGGCCGCAGTCACGATCTCCAACCGCTATGAACGCTTGGACGTGGTCGGGGAGTCGCTCGACTCGATCTCCTTCTCCCTCGGCTTCGCGGACGTCTCGATGTTGGGGTTGATGAACCTCGCCCTGGGGGCGCTCGTCCTGTACGCGGCGGTCAGGGTGCTCGCTCGTCTGGCTCGCACGGTGATCCGGTCACGAACCGACCTGGACGCGTCGGAACGCGAGCTGGCCGAGAAGCTGACGACGATCGCGCTCGCTGTCGTGGCGTTGTTCGTGGCCGTCGACCTGGCAGGGATCGACACCGCCGCGCTGTCGATCTTCTCCGGCACGCTCGGTGTGGGTCTGGGGTTCGGTCTCCAGAAGGTCGTGTCGAACTTCGTGTCCGGGATGGTGCTGCTGTGGGACCGCTCGGTCAAGCCGGGGGACACGATCGTCATCGACGCCACCGATGTCGCCGGAGAGGTCACGAAGGTGGGCACGCGCGCCGTGTCCGTCCTCACCCGTGATGGCAAGGTCCACCTCATCCCGAACGAGACCCTGATGACGCAGCGAGTGGAGAACTGGGGGTACGAGCAGCGCCGTGTGCGGTTGCGCATGGCGATCAGCGTGGCGATCGGCAGCGACTACGACCTGGTGCAGCGGCTCATGGTCGATGCCGCGACCGAACAGCAACGGGTGCTTGCCGAGCCGGCTCCCCGGGTACGCATCACGGCCGTGTCCGACAACGGCGTCTCCCACGAGCTGCGATTCTGGATCACCGACCCGGACCACGGTCTGGGCAATGTGCGCAGTGCCACGTATCGCAGCATCCTCGACAAGTTCACCGAGCACGAGGTCATCATCTCGACGCCTGCGGTGGAGCTCGCGGGGCCATCCAGCGACTAGCGTGTCAGCCATGCGACCCCGGACCGCTCTGGCGACCCTCCCCCTGGCCATGGCCCTGACCCTGGTCGCAGGGTGCTCCGCCTTCGAGGACGACGCCGCCCCGCCGACGGAGGCCATCGAGAAGGCCCGCACGACCTTCGTCGACGCCGGGACCGTGACCTTCGACCTCAAGCAGTCCGGGATCCCGAAGGGTCGCAACGGTGTCTCTGCCGCCAACGGCAACGGGGTCATCGACAAGGACACCCCGAAGTTCAAGGGCCAGGTGACCGGCGTCATCAAGGGCGCCTCGGCCGGGGTCGAGATCGTCGCCGTCGACGACAAGACGTGGATGTCCTTCTTCACCAAGGACTTCAACCCGGTGAAGATGTCCGACCTCGGTGCCCCCAACCCGGCCGAGTTCTTCCGCGCCGGCAGCGGCGTCGACCAGGTCCTCGAGCACACGAGCGACGCGAAGGCCGGGGAACAAACGCGTTCGGGTGACACGGTGCTGCAGGAGTACACCGGCACGATCCCCGAGGCGGACATCCAGCGTCTCTTCGAGCTGGGCGAGGGTGACGAGGAGTTCGACGTCACCTACGGCATCGAGCCGGACAGCGGCGAGCTGCGGTCGGTGGTGATCGAGGGGGACTTCTACAAGGAGAAGCCCACGACGTTCACCCTGACGATCACGGACTACGGCAAGGACGTCGAGATCACCGCCCCGAAGTGATGACGACGCCCGTCGGGAGACGCCCCCGCACCCTGCTGGCGCTCGCCTCAGCGGCCGTCGCCCTGGCCGCGGCCGACACCTACGTCGTCGTCCTCGCCCTGACCGACATGATGAACGGCGTCGGTCTCGGTCTGGACAACCTCCAGCGGGCCGCGCCGATCATCTCCGGCTTCCTCCTGGGGTACATCGCCGTCCTCCCGCTCATCGGGCGGCTCGCCGACCTCGTCCCGCGCTCGAGGATCCTGCTGGGCTGCCTCGTGGTCTTCGTCATCGGCTCCGGCATCACGGCGCTGGCCGTGGACCTCGACATCCTCGTCGCCGGCCGCGTCGTGCAGGGTGTCGGTGGCGGCGGGCTGGTGCCCGCCACGCTCGCCCTCGTCGCCGACCTCTGGCCTCCCGGGCGACGGGGGATGCCCCTGGGCATCGTCGGCGCCGTCCAGGAGCTCGGCTCCGTGCTCGGCCCCCTCCTCGGCGCGGCCGTGCTCGCGGTCGCCGACTGGCGGGCGATCTTCTGGCTCAACGTCGTGCTGGGCGTCCTGCTCTTCATCGCGATCGCCGCAGTGTCCGGGGGGACGGGGCGTCCCCCCTTCGTCCCCACCCTCCTGGGCACCGTGGCCGTCGGCCTGCTGTGGCTCACCCTCGCCGCGCCGGACGTGCTCGCGACGGACGTGACCCTCGGACTTCCCTTCGTCCCCTTCGCCGGGGACAGCCGGCTGCTCACGCCGATCGGTGCGCTCACCGTGGTGCTCCTGCTCGGGCTCGTCGTCATCACCCGCAGCCGATGGTGGCCGCCGCTGCGGGTGAGCGACCTGCCGGGGGCGCTGCTGCTCGGCGCCACGCTCGGCTGCATCGTGCTCACCTTCGCCTCCGCCGACCCCGAGACCGAGGTCGTCGGGCCGCTCGGGTACGCCCTGCTCCCGGTCGGGGTCGTCACCGCGCTGCTCTACCTGTGGCGTCACCGCACCGCCGACTCGCCCCTCGTCCCACGTGGAGCCGTGCGCGGCCGCACCGGGTGGGCGCTCGTCGTCTCGCTGCTCGTGGGCGTGGCGCTCGTGTCCGTCGTCGTCGACGTCCCGCTCTTCTCCCGCCTCACCACGGACGGGTCCCAGACCGAGGCCGCGCTGGAGCTGGTGAAGTTCCTCCTCGCCGTGCCCGTCGGCGCGCTCCTCGGCGGCTGGGTCCTTCGGTGGGTCGGCGACGGGCTGTCCGCCGGTGTCGGCCTCCTCCTCGCGGCGGGCGGGCTCTTCGTGATGTCCGGGTGGGAGCGCGGTTCCCTCGACACCGTCGCGGCGACGGTGACCCTCGCCCTCGTGGGCCTCGGCCTGGGGATGGCGCTCGCGCCCGTCAACGATGCCGCGCTCGCCGACTCACCGCAGGACGCCCACGGCACCGCGTCCAGCCTCGTGGTCGTCGCCCGCATGGTCGGGATGGTCGTCGGGCTGGCCCTGCTCACCGGCGTCGGGCTGCACCGCTACTACGAGGCCGTGGACGCCATGTCCGCGGCCGAGCAGACCGATGGTCAGGCACTGCTCGACGCGGCGCTGCTGCAGGTGCACACCGTCTTCATCGGTGCCGCGGGCGCGGCCCTCGTCGCGGCGGTCGTCGCCTTCGTCCTCCTCGGGGTGCGTCGGCGCGAGGGATCAGGCTCGCTCGCCCGCGGGTTCGGCGTCGAGGAGTAGCTCGATCTTGTCGGCGACGGTGGCCGTCGCCTCGTAGGTGATCATGTGGCCGACACCGGGCAGCCCCCAGAAGGTCGACCCGGGGATCGCGGCGGCGACCCGTCGACCCGCGGAGACCGGGGTGAGCCGGTCCCGGGTCCCGGTCAGGACCACCGTGCGCAGCGAGGCGAAGGGGGTCAGCCCGGCCCGCAGGTCGAGCTGACCGAGCGCGCGGTGCCAGTCGGCGACGACATTGGCGCGGGTGCGGCTGGTCATGCGGGAGGTGGCCCGCACCGCCTCGGGGTCGGGGTCGACGCCGAAGAGGGTGGCCGCGGTCAGCCGCGGCGTCGTGGGCAGGCCGCGGGAGGAGGCGGGCAGTCGTCGGAGCAGGGCCATCACCAGTCCCTCGCCGCGGATGGAGCGCCGGCCCGGCAGGTGGGCGGCCGTGCCGACGAGGGCGACGCCGCGCACCCGCCCGCGCACGAGGTCGGGTGCGACTCGACCGAGCGCCATGACCGTCATGCCGCCCATCGAGTGGCCGGCGAGGACGAGGTCACCGTCGGGGACGGTCTCGGCGAGGACCTCGCGGAGCGTGGCGCCGAGGTCGAGCAGGGTCACCGACCGGTCGCGGCCGGAGGTGGAGTGCCCGTGGCCCGGCTGGTCGTAGCTGACGACCCGCAGGTGGGGGCGGCGGCGCTGCAGCTCGGCGACGACCGGGTCCCAGGCCTCGTGGGTGAGGCACCACCCGTGGGCGAGCACGAGCGTCGCTCCGTGCGCGGTCCCGCTCCGCGCGGGGTGGTCGGTGACGGCGATGCGCGCGCCGTCCGGGGAGTCGACGCTCGTGCGCGCACCGGCCACGGCCCGGGCCGTGCTCACGCGGCGCTCCCGTCATTGCCGTCGAGACCGACGATCACGGGGGCGTGGTCGCTGGCCCCCTTGCCCTTGCGCTCCTCGCGGTCGATCGACGCCCCGCTGACCCGCTCGGCGAGGCTCGCCGAGCCGAGGACGAAGTCGATGCGCATGCCGCGCTTCTTCGGGAAGGCCAGGCGCTGGTAGTCCCAGTAGGTGTAGGTGCCCGGCCCGGGGGTGTGCGGGCGGACGACGTCGACGAAGCCGGCGTCGAGGAAGGCGTTGAAGGCGCGCCGTTCCGGCGGGGTCATGTGCGTCTTGTCCGCGAAGTACTCCATCGACCACACGTCCTCGTCCTGGGGGGCGACGTTCCAGTCGCCGCACAGGGCGACGGGGGTGCCATCGGCCGCCCACTCGGTCGCCCTCTGCTTCAGCTCCGCGAGCCAGGCGAGCTTGTAGGCCATGTGGGGGTCCCCAACGGCGCGGCCGTTGGGGACGTAGAGCGACCAGACCCGCACGCCGCCGCAGAGCGCGCCGATCGAGCGCGCCTCGGGGGCCACGGGGTCGCCGAACCCCGGGTCGCCGTCGAAGCCGACCTGGACGTCCTCGAGCCCGACGCGGGAGAGGATCGCCACGCCGTTCCACTGGTTCACCCCGTGGTGGGCGACCTCGTAGCCGAGGTCGGTGAAGCGCTCGAAGGGGAACTGATCCTCCTTCGCCTTCGTCTCCTGGATGGCGAGCACGTCGACGTCGCTGCGCTGCAGCCAGGCCTCGACGCGGTCGACACGGGAGCGGATGGAGTTGACGTTCCAGGTCGCGATACGCACGAGCGCCACCCTAGCCACGGTTGCTCACGGTCACCTACGTTCGGTCCCATGCGACCGCTCATCGAGATCCCTGCCGCTGATGGCACCGCCGAGGCCCTCGTGGCCCGACCCGACGACGGCCCCCACCCCGGGGTGCTCCTGTGCATCGACGCCCTCGGGCTGCGCCAGCGCATCGAGGAGATGGCCGACCGGATCGCGTCCTGGGGTTACATCGTCCTCGCGCCCAACACCATGTACCGCTCCGGTACCGCCGCCGAGACGACCCCGACGACGGACCTGCGCATCCCGCAGGAGCGCGCGGCCTACGGCAGCGTCATCGGGTCCTACCTGGCTCCGCTCACCGGCGCGGCGATGGACGCCGACCTGCCCCACTACGTCTCCACCCTGCGTGGTCTCGACGGTGTCAGCGCCGGCCCCATCGGGGTCACCGGCTACTGCATGGGCGCGAAGTTCGCCACGCGCTGCGCCGGGCTGGACCCCACCGTGGCGGCCTGCGGCGGCTTCCACGGTGCGCTGCTCGCGACGGAGGAGGAGGACAGCCCCCACCTGACCCTCGCGACCGCACGGGCGGAGTTCGTCTACGGCCACGCCGACCGGGACCAGACGATGCCCCCGGAGAGCGTCGCCCTGCTCGACCGCACACTCTCGGAGCACGGCCTGGCGGCGACGACCGCCGTCTATCCCGGTGCGCCGCACGGCTACACGATGAACGACACGTCGAGCTACCAGGAGGAGGGCGCCGAGCGGCACTTCCGTGAGCTGCGCGAGCTCTTCGACCGGACGCTCGGCGCATGAGCACCGCACTCGTCACCGGCGCGAGCGCCGGCATCGGGCGTGAGTTCGCCACCCAGCTCGCGGCGAAGGGGGAGGACCTCGTCCTCGTCGCCCGCGACGTCGCGCGACTGGAGGCGCTCGCGGTCGAGCTGACCGCTGCGCACGGCGTGGCCGTCGAGGTGCTCCCCGCCGACCTGGCCGACCGGGAGCAGCTGGAGCGCGTCGCCGAGCGGCTGCGTGACCCCTCGCGGGCGATCGACCTGCTCGTGAACAATGCCGGCTTCAGCGTCAACTCCCGCTTCGTCGACGGCGACGTCGCGGCGGAGGAGCGAATGCTCGACGTGCTCGTGCGCGCGGTGCTCGTCCTCAGCCACGCGGCGTCGACCGCCATGGTCTCCCGCGGCCGCGGCCGGATCATCAACGTCTCCTCGGTCGCCGGTCTCCTGGCCAGCGGGACCTACGCCGCGGCGAAGTCGTACGTGACGACCTTCAGCGAGTCGCTCGCCGGCCAGTTGTCCGGGACCGGCGTCGCAGTGACGGCGCTGCTGCCGGGGTACGTCCGCACCGAGTTCCACGAGCGGGCGGGCATCGACAAGGGGGACCGTTCGGGACCCTTCTGGCTCGAGGCGTCCGACCTCGTGCGCACCGCCCTCGCCGCCGCCGAGTCCGGCAAGGTCATCTGCGTGCCGAGCCTGCAGTACCGGGCCGTCGTCGGGGTCGTGCGCCACCTGCCGCGCGCAATGCTGCGCAGCTCGCGCGTGAGCGCCCTGCATCGCAAGCCCTGATCGCCCCACACCGGCCTCGGGCCAGTCCATAGACTGCCGGGCGTGACTGACATCGCTGCCGCCCGCGCCCGCCTGCTCGAGATCGTCAAGGAGAAGGCGATCGTCCACGGACGGGTCACCCTCTCCTCCGGCGCGGAGGCGGACTACTACGTCGACCTGCGGCGGATCACCCTCGACGGCGAGGCCTCGCCGCTCGTCGGCCAGGTCATGCTCGACCTCGTCGCCGATCTCGATGTCGACGCCGTCGGCGGGCTGACGCTGGGCGCCGACCCCGTCGCCACCGCCATGCTCCATGCCACCGCGGCGAAGGGGGAGCGCCTCGATGCCTTCGTCGTACGCAAGGCCGGCAAGGCGCACGGGCTCCAGCAGCGGATCGAGGGACCGTCCATCCGCGGCCGTCGGGTGCTCATCGTCGAGGACACCTCCACCACCGGGGCGTCCCCGCTCGAGGCCGCCGAGGCCGCCCGTGAGGCGGGTGCAGAGGTCGTGGCGGTCGCGACGATCGCCGACCGCGCCACCGGGGCGGCCGACCGGTTCGCCGGGGCCGGCCTGGAGTACCGGCACGTCTTCGGTCTGGCGGACCTCGGTCTGGCCTGACCCGCGCCCGCGCGGCGAAGTGGGTTAGGCTTGCCTAAGTCATTCGTTCCCCGTGCGCAGGAGCAGTCATGCAGTTCGCCCAGCTCAAGGACAAGGTCGTCTTCGGCGCGGCGCGCCTGTGGTACCGCACCACGATGGCCGACGTCGCCGAACGCGACGGTCAGGCGCAGTTCGAGGCAACCGTCGCGCGGGTGCGTGACCTCAACCCGGTGATGCGCCGGATCACGCTCGCCGCTCCCGAGTTCACCGGGTACGCGCTCGCCGGCCCGGACGAGTACTTCGGCCTGCTCATGCCGGGCGCGGACGGCCGGCTGCACATGCCCGATGCCGAGCGCGCGAATGTGCGGGCAGCGATCACCGAGATGCCGCAGGACGAGCAGCCCGGGCTGCGCTGGTACACCGTCCGCGAGCTGCGCCGCTCGCAGGGGGAGATCGACGTCGACATCGTCACCCACGGTGACTCGGGTCCCGGATCGGTGTGGGCGACCACGGTCAGCGTCGGCGACCCGGTCGGGTTCCGCTCCGGCGGTGCGCTCTACACGACCTTCGACGCGCAGCGGCAGCTCTTCGTCGCCGACGAGACCGCCGTCCCCGCGCTGCTGGCGATCCTCGAGGAGCGGGAGCGCCGTGGGCTCCACGGTCTCGGCGAGGGCGTGACCGCGCACGTCGAGGCGCCGTCCGCCGCCACACTCGCGGGCACACAGCTGCCTGCACACGTCACCGTCCACGAGCGGGGGGACGCCGCCCCCGGAGCAGCTGTGCTGGCCGCCCTGTCCGCCGACGCGAGCGCGACGAGCGATCTCGACTACGCCTGGCTCTGCGGCGAGTCCGGCCTGGCGACCTCCCTTCGTCGCCACCTCGTCCAGGAGGTCGGCATGGACAAGAAGGCCATCACCTTCTCCGGCTACTGGAAGCTGGGCGCCGCACGAGGCTGAGCCCCCTTCGCCCCGCCGCCCCCCTTCGCCCACCGCCCCCCCCTCGCCGGGTCGATGTGAAATCGAGTGCCTGGACACACCCTCGTACATCGACCCGCCGGTGGGCGGATAGCGTTGCGCAGCATGGAGCCGCACCTCGTCGCCCTCGATGTCGACGGCACGATCCTCACCCACGACGGCCGGCTCCCGGAGGCCACCGGAGAGGCGATTCGCGCCGTCGCCGACGCCGGCCACCACATCGTCATCGCCACCGGTCGGTCGGTCCTGGCGACCACCCCGGTCCTGCAGATGCTCGACCTCTCCCACGGCTGGGCGGTCTGCTCCAACGGCGCCGTGACGCTCGCGCTCGACCCCGCCGAGCCGCAGGGCTATCGCATCGAGGACAAGGTCACCTTCGACCCGGGACCGGCGCTGACCCTCGTGCTCGAGCACGCACCGCACATCCTCGTGGCCGTCGAGGACGCCGGGGTCGGTTTCAAGGTCGCACGCCCCTATCCGGAGGGGGTGCTGCAGGGCGAGCAGGTCGTCGTACCCGTCGAGGAGCTGGTGTCGCAGCCCACGACCCGGGTGACCTTCCACGACCCGAACGGCGCGAGTGAGGACTTCCTCGAGCTCGTCGAGCAGATCGGGCTGCACGGGGTGAGCTATGCCGTGGGGTACACCGCGTGGCTGGACCTGGCGCCCGAGGGGGTGTCGAAGGGATCGGCCCTGGAGATCGTCCGCCGCCGCCTGCGGATCGAACCGGCGCACACCTTCGCCGCCGGAGACCAGCGCAACGACCTCGAGATGCTGCGCTGGGCCGCCCGTGGTGTGGCCATGGGCGGCGCCCCGGCCGAGGTCGTCGCCGCCGCCGACGAGACCACGGGGACGGTCGACGAGGACGGTCTGGCCCACGCCCTTCGTCCACTGATCTGAGCGCGTCGCGACCGCGCGGGCCCCGGGCGGTGCACGATGTACCCGTGGACACACGCGACGGCCTCGACGAAGCACGCACCGCCGTCCGTGCGGTCGGTGACCACCCGCTCCTCGAGGGGCTGGCGCGGATCGGGTTCGCCGTCTCCGGCCTCCTGCACATCGTCATCGGCTACACCGTCGGCCGCGTCGCCTGGGGCAGCGGTGGGGGACAAGCGGACCAGTCGGGTGCGCTGGCGACCCTCTCGAGCAACCCGGCCGGCACGGTGCTCATGTGGATCATCGTCGTCGGGCTCCTCGCGCTCGCGCTGTGGCAGCTGACCGTGGCCTTCGCCCCGCCGTCCGGGGGTGGTGGCTTCGTCGACCGGGTCAAGGCACTGGGCAAGGCGGGGATGTACACGGTGCTCGGGTACACGGCCTTCCAGTTCGCGCGTGGCTCGGGCTCGTCGTCCTCCTCGGAGCAGTCCTCCCAGGACGTCTCGGCCACGCTCATGAAGCAGCCGGCCGGGCAGGTGCTCGTCGGCGGTCTCGGTGTCGCCATCCTTCTCGTCGGGGGGTACCACGTCTACAAGGGGCTCTCGCGGAGGTTCCTCGAGGACCTGGAGGAGCATCCCGGCCGGTGGGCCAGTGGGCTGGGCATGATCGGCTACCCGGCGAAGGGGGCCGTGCTCGCGCTCGTGGGCCTCTTCTTCGTCATTGCCGCGGTCCAGCACCAGTCGTCGGAAGCGGCGGGACTGGACGGGGCGCTGATGAGCCTGCGGGACGAACCCTTCGGCCCGTACCTGCTGACGGCCGTCGCCATCGGCTTCATCGCCTTCGGTCTCTACTGCTTCGCCCGGGCACGCCACCAGCGCATCTGACGCCCCTCGAGGTCCCGAGGCGGGGCGAGCGGTCGCAGGATGGCCAGACCGAGGAGGCCCATCACGGTGCCGAGGGCCAGACCGGCGAGCACGTCGCTGGGGTAGTGGACCCCGAGGACGAGACGATCGGCGGCGGTCAGTGCGACGCCGAGGAGGGCCAGTGCCGTCGCTGCCCACCGGATCCACGCGGCGCGGACCGTGGAGACCAGGGCGATGAGCAGGACCGCACCGAGGGCGATGTTCGTGGCGTGACCGCTCGGGTAGGACCAGCTGCTCAGCTCGACGACCGCGTCGGTGGGCCGCGGGCGCGCGACGATCTGCTTGCACAGGGTGCCGAGGTACCAGCCGATGACCCCGACGACGACCACGAGGAGGGCTCGGGGTGCGACCCGCCCGCGGGCGAGGAGGAGGAGGGTGATCAGGAGGAGGAAGGGGTGGACGAGCCACGGTCCGCTCAGGCCGGCCCAGAGCACGGCCGGGTCGTGCAGACCCGGGTGGTCGGCGAGCAGGTCGGCGGCCCGGGTCACGCCCCCTTCGTCCATGGCGCGGACCGCTGATGAGGGGACGAGGACCCACTCCCCGAGCGCCGCGAAGAGCAGCATCGCCACGATCATCGCCGTTGCGGCGGAGCCGAGGCGAAGCGGCCGTCCCGAGGTGCGACGGGGGGGCCTCGAAGGGGCGAACACGCGGCGGTCATCGGACACTCGTCGATTGTGCGGCATGCTTGGTCCGCCATGACCGATCTCGTCATCACCTCCCCGGCCAACCAGCGCCTCAAGGACCTCATCGCCCTCCGCCGCCGTCGCGTGCGTGAGAGCGCCGGGGCCTCCCTGCTCGAGGGGCTCGAGGAGACCACGCTGGCGCTCGATGCCGGCGTCGTCCCCTTCTCCCTCCTCCACTGCCCCGAACTGATGCTCCACCCCGAGGTCGGTGCCGCGCTCGTCGAGCGCGCCCGGGACCTCGGTGCCGAGATCGTGCAGCTCGGCCGGACCGCCTTCGAGAAGGTGGCCTACCGCGAGGGGCCCGACGGCATCCTCGCCAAGGTGCCCTCGCCGGGCCGCGCCCTCGACGAGATCGCCCTGCCCGACGGTGCCCTTGTGCTCCTGTGCGAGGGCGTGGAGAAGCCCGGCAACCTCGGAGCGATGCTCCGCACCGCCGATGCCGCCGGGGTCGCCCTCGTGATCTCGGCCGACCCGGTGACCGACTGGGGCAACCCCAACGTCATCCGGTCCAGCAAGGGCACGGTCTTCTCCGTCCCGGTCGCCGCGGCGGGCACGGCCGAGGCCTTCACCTGGCTCGCCGATCGCGGCGTCGAGGTCGTCGCGACCACACCGGACACCGACGTCGAGCACACCGAGGCAGACCTGACCGGAGCCGTGGCCGTCGCCGTCGGCTCGGAGAAGTACGGACTGACCGCTGCCGCCCTCGCCCGGGCCGGGCGACGCGTGCGCATCCCCATGGTGGGGCGGGCGAACTCGCTCAACGTGGCGACGTCGGCGGCGATCGTCGTCTACGAAGCGGTGCGGCAGCGAAGGTCGGGCTGATCGACCCGATTGCGAGCCGGTCAGCGGGCTGTGTCACGATGCCTATATGCGCGTTGACCATGTCTCGTATGCCGCAGACCACTCCGGTGTCAAGGCCACCGCCAGATACCTGGGCGAGGCCTTGGGGGTCACCCCTGTCGACGGCGGCCTGCACCCGCGCTTCGGCACGCGCAACATGATCCTTCCGCTCGCCCACGAGCGGTATGTCGAGGTCGTCGAGGTGCTCGATCACCCGAGCTCCGACAAGGCCCCCTTCGGCAAGGTCGTCCGGGCCCGCTCCGAGGCCGGCGGCGGCTGGATGGGATGGGTCCTGCGCGTCGACGAGGACCTCGAGAGCGTCGAGAAGCGTCTCGACCGCGCGGCGGTCGACGGCAACCGCCGCCTCGCCGACGGCCGGGAGTTCCTGTGGAAGCAGATCGGCATCAAGGGCACCCTCGCCGACCCGCAGCTGCCCTTCTTCGTCAAGTGGGGTGAGGGCTCCCCGCACCCCTCGCAGGAGGCGGCCACCGAGGTGACCATCTCCTCGCTGATGATCGCCGGCGACCCCGACCGTGTGCGTGACTGGCTCGGTGGGTCCCCGGCGGAGGAGACCTCCTCGGTCATCGACTTCGACTTCGTCGCACCGCACGGGACGCCGGGCCTGCTGTCGGTCACCTTCAACACTCCCGACGGACCGGTCACCCTCTGACCTGACATGGCGTCCTGGCCCGATCGCGTCGGCGGCTTCTTCGCCCTCGATGACGACTGGGTCCGGCCGAGCGGTGGGGTCAGCCGCGGCGACGTCGTCGTGACCCTCACGACGGTCGGGCTCGCGCTCCTCGTCCTCGAGCTCATGCGGGGCGTGGGTTCGCTGACGGCCGTCGATCTGCCGTGGTGGCAGCAGTGGGCACTGACCACGCTGCCCTGCCTCTTCCTCCTCGGGCGTCGCCGCTGGCCGTTGATCTCGGTCTCGCTCGGGTCGGTGGTCTACTGGGCCATCGGGACCTTCGAGCCGCTGATGGCCAACCTGTTGTCGACGCAGATCGTCTACTTCCTCATCGTCTTCGCCGGGGTGGCCTGGGCGCGCAGTCGCCGGGCCATGGTGGCGGTCTACACGGTGATCATCGCGGCGATGTTCCTCTGGCTGGTGTGGGGCCTCGCGACCGGTCAGGTCATGAGCGACATGGTTGCGACGGCGGACCCCGATGCCCTGGTCCCCGCGACCGTGGCCGCACCGGTGATGCTCAGCGTCATCAACATCCTCTACTTCGGTGGTGCCGTGATCGGTGGGCAGGTCGCGTGGCGCGGCGCCCGGCAGCGGGCCGACCTCGAGGACCAGGCCGTGACCATCCGCGAGCAGTCGGACCGGCTGCGGGACAACGCGATCATCGAGGAGCGACTGCGCATCGCCCGCGAGCTCCACGACGTCGTCGCGCACCACGTCTCCGGGATCGGGGTGCAGGCGGCGGCGGCCCGTCGGGTGCTCGACACCGACCCCCGGGCGACGAAGGGGGCGTTGAGCCGGATCGAGACCGGGAGCCGCGACGCGGTGAGCCAGATGCGAGGACTGCTCGGGACCCTGCGGATGGGTGAGTCGCCGGTGGGCTCCGCCGGCCCCGGGCACGTCCCGGAGCCGGGTCTGCCGGACATCGCGGTGCTCGTATCCGAGCGTGCCGGCGGCCCGCTCACGGTCGACCACGAGGTGGTCGAGGAGTCGGCCGGGGACCTGGGGGAGGTCCCCGGAGCGGTCGGGCACTCGCTGTACCGCACGACCCAGGAGGCCCTGACCAATGCCGTGCGGCACTCGACGGCACGGCGCGCCCGGGTGATCGTGCGCGTGGGCCCCGGGCACGCCGAGATCGAGGTCACCGACGACGGTCGCCCGCGGACGGGGACGTCGGGGACGGGCATGGGGCAGCTGGGGATCCGCGAGCGCATCTCGTCCCACGGGGGAGCGGTGGAGATCGGCCCCCGCCCCCTCGGCGGCTACCGCGTGCGGGCACGGATCCCCCTTCGCTCCGAGGAGAAGGCATGACGGCCCCGCTCACGGTCCTGCTCGTCGACGACCAACCGATCATCCGATCCGGCTTCGCGATGATGCTCTCCGTCGAGGAGGACCTCGAGGTCGTCGGGGAGGCGGCCAATGGTCGCGAGGCGATCGAGATGGCCCTCCGGGAGCAGCCGGACGTCATCGTCATGGATGTGCAGATGCCGGTGATGGACGGCATCGCGGCGACCCGGGAGATCGTCGACCGAGGGCTCGGCCGGGTGATCATCCTGACCACCTTCGACTCCGACACCTACCTCTTCGATGCGCTGCGGGCGGGGGCCAGCGGGTTCCTGCTGAAGAACGCCGAGGCCGAGCAGCTCGTCGAGGCCCTGCGCGCCGTCGGTCACGGGCACTCCCTCCTCGCGCCTGAGGTCACCCAGCGGGTCATCTCCCGGATGGCGGCCGCACCGTCCGCCCCGCCCCTCGGCGAAGGGCGCGCCCGGCATGCCGACCTGCTCGGCCAGCTGACGAGCCGGGAGCTCGACGTGCTGCGGCTCATCGGGTCCGGCCGGTCCAACCACGAGATCGCCGTCGAGCTCGTCATCGGCGCCGCCACGGTCAAGACCCACGTGTCGAGCATCTTTGCCAAGCTGGCCGTGCGTGATCGGGTCGGCGCCGTGATCATCGCCCACGAGTCCGGGATCGTCTGACGCCGGCCACTGTCACCAGAACCACGAATCTGCCTAGGCAAATGCGCGCCCCCTTCGCATCTGCCTAGGCAAATGCGACGGAGAGGCGCATCTGCCTAGGCAGATGCGGCGGAGTGGGCGGGCGGAGGGGCAGGAGTCCGCGCACCCACCCACGGGGGGAGGCTCCCTTCGCCCGAAGATCACCCCCGAGGGTGATCCGTCGATGCCCGCCGATCCGTAGATTCGTCGGTATGGACAGGACACCACAGACCATCACCGTCGAGGGGTTGACTCGGCGCTTCGGGGACTTCACCGCCGTCGACCACGTCGACTTCACCGTCGAGCGGGGTCGGATGACCGGCTTCGTCGGCGGCAACGGCGCCGGCAAGACGACGACGATGCGGATGATCATGGGTGTCCTGTCGATCACCGAGGGGCAGGTCCTCTGGGGTGGGCGCCCCATGACGACGGCCGATCAGCGCGCCATCGGGTACATGCCCGAGGAGCGCGGGCTCTACCCCAAGCAAAAGGTCGCCGACCAGCTGATCTATCTGGGGCAGCTGAAGGGTCTCTCCCGCAAGGACGCCCGCAGCTCCGTGATGGACCTGCTGGAGCGACTCGGTCTGGGCGAGCGCACCGGCGACACGGTCGAGTCGCTGTCCCTCGGCAACCAGCAGCGAGTCCAGATCGCGGCCTCGCTGATGATCGAGCCCGCCGCGCTCATCCTCGACGAGCCCTTCTCCGGGCTCGACCCCGACGCCGTGGACTCCATGGCCGACCTGCTGCGCGAACACACTGCTCGGGGCGTGCCCGTCCTCTTCTCCAGCCACCAGCTCGACCTCGTCGACCGCCTGTGCGATGAGCTCGTCATCCTCGCCGAGGGCCGGGTGCGCGCGACGGGCAGCCCCACCGACCTGCGCGGTGGCGCCCCTCGGCGCCACCGGTTCGTCGCCGCCCACGACGCCGGCTGGGTGCGGGAGGTCCCCGGCGTCGTCGCGGTCGACGTCGACGGGCACACCGCGATCGTCGACGTCACCGACGGCTCCGAGGCCGACCGCGACCGGGTCCTGGGGCAGCTGCTCGCCGAGGGACTGCGCCGCGGTGGTGTCACCGAGCTGTCGCCGATCGTCCCGCCCCTGTCCGAGGTCTACCGAGAGGTGACGTCATGAACGCCAACACCGCCTGGGCTCTCGTCGCGCAGCGGGAGCTGTCGGTCCGCCTGCGCGACAAGACCTTCATCATCTCCACGATCCTCTCGCTCGTCGTCATCGTCGGGATCTTCGCGTTCCAGGCGTGGAGCTCGAGCAAGGACACGACCTACGACCTCGCGGTGACCTCCCAGTCCCAGGAGATGGGACAGGTGGTCAAGGACTCCGCGCCGGAGGTCGACGACACGGTCTCGATCGACCTCGTCGAGGCCGATGACGCCCAAGCGGCAGAGACCGCGGTCATGGACGAGGAGGCCGATGCCTGGCTGCGCCAGACCGACGACGGGTGGCAGCTCGTCGGACGGTCCGAGGTCCCGGGCTCGCTCAACGACGTCGCCGGGCAGACGATCAGCCAGTCCGTCCTCTCGACCAATGCCCAGGATGCCGGCACCGACCTCGCGCAGCTGCAGGCCGGGTCGACCGTCTCCACCGACATCCTCGACGGCACCGCGGACCAGCAGGCCGCCGCGACGATCGTGGGGACGATCATGGCGATCCTCTTCTACACCGCTGCCGTGGTCTTCGGGATGTACCTCGCGATGAGCGTCACGGAGGAGAAGCAGTCCCGGATCGTCGAGATCATCGCGACCTCGATCTCGCTGCGCAGTCTGCTCTTCGGCAAGCTCGCCGCCGCCGTGGCGCTGGCCGTCGGGCAGCTGCTGCTCTACGCGGCGGTGGCGCTCATCGGGGTGAGCTTCACCGACTTCGGGGACGTGCTGCCCGGCCTGACCAGCGGCCTGCTGTGGTTCGTCCTCTTCTTCCTCGCCGGCTTCACCATGATCGCGGCCCTCTACGCCGTCGCCGGTGCGCTCGCCTCACGCCAGGAGGACATCCAGTCCACGTCGTTGCCGGTGACGATGATGCTCATGGCGGTCTTCTTCGGGGCGCTCTTCGCCAAGGGGGGTGTCGCCGACGTCCTCGCCTGGATCCCTCCCTTCTCCGCGGTGCTCCAGCCGATGCGCCTGGTCTCCGGCGAGGGTCAGTGGTGGGAGGCGCTGGTCAGCCTCGGGCTGCTCATCGCCGCCACGGGCGCAGTGATCCTCGTCGCCGAGCGGATCTACCGGCGGGCCCTGATGCAGACCTCCGGGAAGCTCACCTACACGCAGGCGTGGAAGGCCGAGGTCTGAGCAGGGCCTCACCAGTACGCGGATCGGCCGGACGCCTGCAGGGGGGTGTCCGGCCGATCTGTCACCGGAAATCGACATCGGGCCCGGATACATCCGGGCCCGATGTCGATTTCCCTGTCAGGACCCGTCTCAGTCGGGCAGCACCCGCCGCAGGCGAAGGGAGTTGAGCACCACGAGGACCGAGGAGAGGGCCATGGCGCCCCCGGCGACCATCGGGTTGAGCAGACCGGCCATCGCGAGCGGGATCGCGGCGATGTTGTAACCGAAGGCCCAGCCGAGGTTCTGCTTGATGACCGTGAGGGTCTCGCGGGAGAGCTCGATCGCGCGTGGCACCGACTCGAGGTCCGCGTGGACGAGGACGATGTCCGCCGACTCCATCGCCACGTCCGTGCCGGTGCCCATCGCCATGCCGAGGTCGGCGCGCACGATCGCCGCGGCGTCGTTGACGCCGTCGCCGACCATCGCGACGACCCGGCCCTCCTCCTGGAGTCGCTCGATGACGTCGTGCTTGTCCTGCGGCCGGACGTCGGAGATGACGTGCTCGGGCTCGATCCCCACCGTCGCCGCGATCGAGGTCGCATTGTGCTCGGCGTCGCCGCTGAGCAGCCAGACCTGCAGCCCCTCGGCGCGCAGGGCACGGATCGCGTCACCCGAGGTCTCGCGCACCTCGTCGGCGACGGTCAGGGTGCCCCGGGCGATCCCGTCCCAGCCGACGAAGACCGTCGTGCCGGGACGCTCCAGGGTGGCCAGCTCGGCCGGCACCTCGTCGAAGAGGTCCGACCGGCCGACGGTGACACGGGTGCTCTTGATCGTCGCGACGGCGCCGGAGCCGGGGAGGCTCTCGAAGTCGCGGATCGTCGGGACCCGGATGCCCTTCTCCTGCGCGCGGCGCACGATCGCCCGGGCGATCGGGTGCTCGCTACCGGACTCGACCGCCGCGGCGGCGGTGAGCACTGCGGCCGGGTGCAGCCCCGGAGCGGCGGCGAGGTCGACGACCTGGGCGACGCCCGTGGTGATCGTCCCGGTCTTGTCGAGGACGAGGGTGTCGATGCGTCGGGTGTCCTCGAGGACCTGCGGCCCCTTGATGAGGATGCCCCGCTGCGCGCCGCGGCTCGTGCCGACGAGCAGGGCCATCGGCGTGGCCAGCCCGAGCGCGCACGGGCAGGCGATGATCAGCACGGTCACGGCCACACCGATCGCGGTGGTCGCCGAGCCGGACCCGATCCACCAGCCGACGAAGGTCAGCAGCGCGATCACGAGGACGGCCGGGACGAAGACCGCGGAGACCCGGTCGGCGAGGCGCTGCACGTCGGCCTTGCCCGTCTGGGCCTGCTCGACGAGCCGCACGATCGAGGCGAAGGTCGTGTCCGCGCCCACGGCGGTCGCCTCGACGACGAGCCGGCCGGAGGTGTTGACCGTGCCGGCGTCGACCGTGTCGCCGGTGCGCACGTCGACCGGGAGTGACTCGCCGGTGACGAGCGAGGTGTCGATGGAGCTGGAGCCGTCCACGACGAGGCCGTCGGTCGCGACCTTCTCTCCCGGCCGGACGATGAAGTGGTCGCCCACCTGCAGCTCGTCGAGCGGGAGGATGACCTCGGTCGTCGCCCGGGTGCGCGAGTCGATCCGCTGGACGGCGACCCCCTTCGACCCCAGGTCCATCAGCTCGGTGAGGGCCGAGCGTCCCTCGTCCTTGCTGCGGGCCTCGAGCCAGCGGCCGATGAGGAGGAAGGCGGTGATGACCGCCGACGTCTCGAAGTAGTAGTGCCCGCTCTCGCCGGCTCCGGTGAGCAGCGTGACGAAGGACCACAGGTACGCCGCGCTCACGCCGAGGCTGACGAGCGTGTCCATCGTCGACGCGAGGTGGCGGGCGTTGAGGTACGCCGCCCGGTGGAAGGGCCAGGCGGCCCAGAGGACGACCGGGGTCGTGATGACCCACTGCACCCACGGGTTGGCCGCGAAGGTCCACGGCCCCATCGCGAGGACCGCGACGACCAACGCCAGGATGCTGGCGACGATCGCACGGCGCTGCAGGTCCCGACGCGCGATCGGGGTGTGCGTCGGGGGGGCGAGGCGGGCCTCGGGCTCGATGACGCTCGCGCCGTACCCGGTGGACTCGATGCTCGTGATGAGGTCCTCGACGCTCACCGACTCCGGGTGGCTGACCTTCGCCTTCTCCGTGGCGAGGTTGACCGTGGCGTCGACGCCGTCGATCTTGCCGAGGGTGCGCTCGATCCGGGCCGAGCAGGACGCACAGGTCATGCCGGTGATCGCCAGGTCGACGGAGCGCTCGGCGTCCTCGGTCACGGCCTCGGGGCGGGGGTCGGTCGTCGTCGACATCAGGAGGTCACCGGGGGCACGGTCAGGTGGGTGGTGGTGCTCATGCTTCATCATCTCGGCTCGTGGGGAAGGGGCGGGGAGGCGAAGGGGGCGCGTCGCCCCGGTCAGGAGCGCACGAGGCGGGCGATCGCGGCGCTGGCCTCGGCGACCTTCTCCGCAGCCGCCTCGTCACCCTCCCGGGCCGCGTCGACGACGCAGTGCCCGACGTGGTCCTCGAGGAGGCCGAGGCTCACGGCCTGCAGGGCCTTCGTCGCCGCGGACACCTGCGTGAGGATGTCGATGCAGTAGGTGTCGTCCTCGACCATGCGGGCGATGCCGCGGATCTGGCCCTCGACGCGACTGAGTCGCTTGAGGTATTCGTCCTTGCTGCCGCTGTATCCGGCCATGGGTCCTCCTGGGGTCTGCTGCCATGATACCCCGTGAGGGTATTCAGCCGAGCATGCGGAAGAGGGGGCTGTCCGGCGAGATCGTCTCGATGGGGAGCGGGGAGGCGTCCATGCGGGTGAGCAGCGGGCCCAGGTCGCCGGGGTCGCCGAGCTCCAGGCCGACCACCGCGGTGCCGGTGTCGCGATTGTTGCGCTTGACGTAGTCGAAGAAGGTGATGTCGTCCTCGGGGCCGAGGACCTCGTCGAGGAAGCGGCGCAGCGCGCCCGGCTCCTGGGGGAAGGTCACGAGGAAGTAGTGCTTGCGCCCCTCGTGCACCAGCGCCCGCTCGACGATCTCCGCGTAGCGGGAGACGTCGTTGTTGCCCCCGGAGACCACGGCGACGACGGTCGAGCCCGCAACGACGTCGAGGTCCGGCAGCACGGTCGTGGCCAGGGCGCCCGCGGGCTCGGCGATGATCCCGTCGGTCTGGTACATGTCGAGCATCTCGACGCAGATGGCCCCCTCGGAAACCGTCGTCAGCTCCGAGCCGGTCGCGTCGACGGCCGCGTGGGTCAGCTCGCCGACCCGACGCACCGCGGCCCCGTCGACGAAGGGGGAGACCTCATCGAGGTCCACCGGCGTCCCCGCGGCCAGGGCCGCGGCCATCGACGCCGCGAGCTCCGGCTCCACCCCGACCAGCCGGGTGGCCGCGGCGTGCTCGGCCATCCACGTGGCCATGCCGCCGAGCAGGCCGCCGCCGCCGACGGGGACGGTGACGACATCGGGGGCGTGGCCCAGCTGCTGCAGGATCTCCACGGCGACGGCGCCCTGCCCGGCCATGGTCTCGAGCGCGTCGAAGGCGGGGACGACGGCTGCGCCGGTGCTGGCCGCATCCTCGGCGGCGGCCCGGGCGGCGTCGTCGTAGACCTCGCCGGTGACGATGACCTCGACCATGTCACCGCCGAGTGCGGCGACGCGGTCACGCTTTTGTCGGGGGGTGTTGCGCGGCAGGTAGATCCGGGATCGCACGCCGAGGCGCTGACCGGCGAAGGCGACCCCCTGCGCATGGTTTCCCGCGCTCGCGGCGACGACGCCCTTCGCTCGCTGCTCGTCGGAGAGCCCGGAGATCAGGGTGAAGGCGCCACGGAGCTTGTAGGAGCGGACCGGCTGCAGGTCCTCGCGCTTGAGCCAGACCTCGGCGCCGGTGACCGCCGAGAGGCGCTCGCTGCGTTGCAGCGGACTCGGCGGGAGGACGCCGGCGAGCAGCGCGGCCGCGGCATCGACGGCAGAGGCGGTCAGCAGGGGGGCGGTCACGGCACCAACGGTAGTCGGCCACCGTCGCCGACGTGCCGCCGAGTCGGACCGAGCCGTCAGCCGAGGGCGGCGTCGACCACCCCCTTCGCATCCGCCTGAACCTGGGTGAGGTGCTCCGGCCCGCGGAAGGACTCGGCGTAGATCTTGTACACGTCCTCGGTGCCGGACGGGCGGGCGGCGAACCACGCGGCCTCGGTGACGACCTTGAGCCCACCGATGGCCGCGCCGTTGCCGGGGGCGGTGGTGAGCTTCGCGGTGATCGGCTCGCCGGCGATCGTGTCCGCGGTGACGGCGTCGGGGGTGAGGCCCTTCAGGGCCGCCTTCTGGTCGCGGGTGGCCGGGGCGTCGATGCGGGCATACGCCGGCTCGCCGTGGCGGGCCACGAGGTCCGCGTAGTGCGCGCTGGGTGAGCGCCCGGTCGTCGCGAGGATCTCCGAGGCGAGCAGGGCGAGGATGATCCCGTCCTTGTCGGTCGTCCAGGTGGATCCGTCGAAGCGCAGGAAGGACGCGCCCGCGGACTCCTCGCCGCCGAAGCCGACCGACCCGTCGAGCAGCCCCGGGACGAACCACTTGAAGCCCACGGGCACCTCCCAGAGCTCCTTGCCGAGGTCGCCGGCGACCCGGTCGATCATCGAGCTCGACACGAGGGTCTTGCCGATCCGCTCGCTCGACCAGTCCGGCCGGGCGCCACCGTAGAGGTACTGCAGGGCGACGGCGAGGTAGTGGTTGGGGTTCATCAGACCGCCGTCGGGCGTGACGATGCCGTGCCGGTCGGCGTCGGCGTCGTTGCCGGAGGCGATGTCGTAGCGGTCCTTGTTCCGGATCAGACTCGCCATCGCGGCCGGGGACGAGCAGTCCATGCGGATCCTGCCGTCCCGGTCGAGCGTCATGAATCGCCAGGTCGGGTCGACGAGCGGATTGACGACGGTCACGTCCAGGCCGTGGCGCTCGCCGATCTCGCCCCAGTAGTGGACGGCGGCACCACCCATGGGATCCGCTCCGATGCGCACGCCGGCGTCCTTGATCCGTTGCAGGTCAACGACGTTCGGCAGGTCGTCGACGTAGGCGGCGAGGTAGTCGTGGTCGGTCGCCGAGGCGCGGGCACGGGCGAAGGGGGTCCGCCGCACCTGTCGCAGACGGTCGCGCAGATGGGCATTCGCGGCGTCGGCGATCGCGCTCGTCGCGTCACTGTCGGCAGGACCGCCGTGGGGCGGGTTGTACTTGAATCCACCGTCGCCCGGGGGGTTGTGCGAGGGGGTGACGACGATGCCGTCGGCCAGCCCGCCCCCCGTCGTGAGGTCCTTGCCGCGGTTGGCGGTGAGGATCGCGTGCGAGATCGCCGGTGTGGGGGTGTAGCCGTCCCGGGAGTCGACGAGGACGGTGACGTCATTGCCGACGAGGACCTCGAGGGCGCTGGTCCACGCCGGCTCGGACAGGGCGTGGGTGTCGCGACCGAGGAAGAGCGGCCCGTCGATGCCCTGCGCCCGGCGCACGTCGACGATCGCCTGGGTCGTGGCGAGGATGTGTGCCTCGTTGAAGGAACCGGCAAGGGAGGTGCCGCGGTGCCCGCTCGTGCCGAAGGCGACCTGCTGGTCGACGTCCTCGGGGTCGGGCGCGACCGCGTAGTAGGCCGTGACGACGTGACTGACGTCGATGAGGTCCTCGGGCAGTGCGGGCGAACCGGCGCGATCAGCGGCTGAGCTCATGCTCTGACGGTAGCGGGCGGGACGCGCCGACACAGCGTGGCTAGGGTCGGACCATGACCTCGGCAGCCGGAACCCTCACCTGGACGCCTGCGGCGGAGCGGCCGGAGCTGCTCGCCGCTCCCGTGGCGGCGGCGATCGAGGCCCTGCCGTCCGCGCGGGTGGCGAGGATCGACCCCGAGCTCGCGGACACCGAGGCCTTCTGCGCGGCCTACGGGTCGCCGCCGCAGTTCTCCGCCAACTGCGTCGTCGTCGCCGGGCGAAGGGGAGGGGAGACCAGGCGCGCCGCCGTCCTCGTCCTCGCCACCGGCCGGGCGGACATCAACAACGTCGTGCGGCGGCACATCGACGCCCGCAAGATCTCCTTCGCCCCGATGGACGAGGCCGTCGAGCTGTCGGGGATGGAGTACGGCGGGATCACGCCGGTGGGGCTGCCGGATGGCTGGCCGGTCCTCGTCGACGAAGGGGTCGTCGCCGCCGGCGAGGTCGTCATCGGTTCCGGACTCCGCGGCTCGAAGCTGCTCGTCGACGCCGCGGAGCTCGCGGCACTGCCCGCAGCCGAGGTGCTGGCGCTCGCTCTGCCCCCAGCCCCTGCGTAGACTCGCGGATGTGCCCGTGCCAGTGACCTTCCACAGCGTGCTGGCAGATGCTGCGCGCATGCGGGCACTGATGCGCACCGTGCGCCACCCGGGGACGAATGGGTGGACCAGCGAGTGGGGCACCAATGCCCACGGGGAGATTGCCGGGTGCCCGCCACCGGTGTGAGCCACACGTCCACGTCGACGTCGTCGTAGCCCACCCCCTTCCGCCCCCGTGAAAGCTGAGTTCCCCCATGCCCGAGAACCGATCTGCCGTCCCCGTTCGCAGTGCTCCCCACGAGTTGTGGCGAGGGGTGCGCGAGAGCGCCCGCAGCGACGCCTTCGGTGGTGCCCTGCTCCTCGGCGCCACCGTCCTCGCCCTCGTCCTGGCCAACACCCCCGCCGTCGGTGGGTACGAGGCGGTGCGTGACTTCTCCTTCGGTCCGGGCGCGCTGCACCTCGACCTGACCGTGGGCGAGTGGGCCTCCGACGGGCTGCTGGCGATCTTCTTCTTCGTCGTCGGACTCGAGCTGAAGGAGGAGTTCGTCGCCGGCACGCTGCGTGACCCCCGGCGGGCAGCCATGCCCATCGCCGCGGCCGTCGGCGGAGTGGTCGTGCCCGCGCTGATCTTCACGGCCATCGCGATCTCCGCCGGCGGCGGTGCCCTCCAGGGGTGGGCCATCCCGACGGCGACGGACATCGCCTTCGCCGTGGCCGTGCTCGCCGTCGTGGGGCGCTTCCTGCCTCCGGCGCTGCGGGTCTTCCTGCTGACCCTGGCCATCGTCGACGACCTCATCGCGATCACGATCATCGCCATCTTCTACTCCCAGGGCCTGGAGCTGCAGTGGCTCCTGCTGGCCCTGGTGCCGTTGGCGCTGTTCGCCGTCCTCGCCCAGCGGGGGATGTACTCGTGGTACCTGCTCCTGCCCCTCGGCGTCACCACCTGGGCCCTCGTGCACGCCTCGGGCGTCCACGCGACCGTCGCCGGTGTCCTGCTCGGCTTCACGGTTCCCGTCCTGGCGACGCAGCGCGCCCGGGTGCGCACCGCCACCACCGATGACGGGGACCCGGTGTACGACGGCCTCACCGCCCACCTGGCCGACCAGTGGGGGATCTTCTCGACGCTGATCGCGGTGCCGGTGTTCGCCTTCTTCGCCGCCGGGGTGGCCGTCGGCGGCCTCGAGGGGCTGCGCGGGGCACTGTCCGACCCGATCACCCTCGGGATCATCGCGGGTCTCGTCGTGGGCAAACCGATCGGGATCGTGGGGACGAGCTTCGCGCTCAGCCGCCTGCCGTCCTTCGATCTCGACGGCTCGCTGCGCTGGAGCGATCTGGTCGGGGTCAGCTTCCTCGCCGGGGTCGGTTTCACCGTCTCCCTCCTCGTCGGCGACCTGGCCTACGGCGGCAGCGACGTCCCGGACGAGCACGTGAAGATCGGCGTGCTCCTCGGGTCCCTCGTCGCGGCCGTGATCGGGGGCGCACTCCTGGCGGTCCGGAGCCGCAGTCTCGGCCGCTCGGGCGCTGGCAGCGGACCGGATCAGGCCGCCGCGTCGGTCACAGGGACTCCAGAAGGCGCCTGACCCGCTGCTTGATGTCCTCCCGGATGGGGCGCACGGCAGCGATGCCCTGACCGGCCGGGTCGTCGAGCTGCCAGTCCTCGTACCGCTTGCCGGGAAAGATCGGACAGGCATCGCCGCAGCCCATGGTGATGACGACGTCGCTGGCCTGCACGGCGTCGGTCGTGAGGACCTTCGGGCGCTCGGCGGACAGGTCGATGCCCTCCTCGAGCATGGCGGCGTGGACGGCGGGGTTGATCGAGTCGGCGGGGGCGGACCCCGCCGACCGCACCTCGACGGCACCCTCGGACAGGTGCCGGGTGTACGCAGCGGCCATCTGGGACCGGCCGGCGTTGTGCACGCAGACGAAGAGCACGCTCGGTCGATCAGTCATGGAAGGCCTCGGATCAGTGGGGTTGGTCATCAGAGCAGCTCACGAAGGAGCTGGGTGACGCGGGACTGGATGTCGTCGCGGATGTCTCGGACGACCTCGAGCGGCTGCCCGGCCGGGTCGGCCACGTCCCAGTCCTCGTACCGCTTGCCCGGCAAGATCGGGCACGCGTCACCGCAGCCCATGGTGATGATGACGTCGGCGGCTTGGACGACCCGGTGGGTCACCGGCTTCGGATAGGGCGTGGTCAGGTCGATCCCCCGCTCGGCGAGGGCCTCGACGACGAGGGGGTTGACCTCGTCGACGGGCCGGGACCCGGCCGACCGGACGTGCACCCTGCGGGCCGAGAGGTGCTCGGTGAGTGCCGCGGCCATCTGGGAGCGACCCGCGTTGTGCACGCACACGAAGAGGATCTCGGGCACCTGTGTGGCGATGCGCCCCTCGGACTGGGCGATCGCCATGAGCTGCTCACGGGACTCGCGGGCGACGAAGATCGGGAGGTATCGGGTGAGCCTGGCGGTCGGCTCCAACAGGGCGCGGGCCTCCCGGACGACCTCGGCGACCGTCTCGCGAGAGAAGACCCCTTCGTAGGTGTAGCTCAGGTCGTCGACGATCCGGTTGTAGGTCCCGTCGGTGTCCGACGTCGTCGTCATACCGCCCCCTGGGAGCGAACAGCTGTCGGGGTGGTGGGCCCTGTGTGGGGGAAGCGCCGTCGCAGCGCGAGGCTGACGTAGACCAGGCCGACGAGGACGGGGACCTCGATGAGCGGACCGACCACCCCGGCCAGCGCCTGCCCGCTCGTGGCGCCGAAGGTGGCGATGGCGACCGCGATGGCCAGCTCGAAGTTGTTGCCGGCGGCGGTGAAGGCCAGCGTGGTGGTGCGCTCGTAGCTCATCTGCAGCAGGCGGCCGGTGAGGTAGCCGATCCCCCACATGAGGGCGAAGTACGCCAGGAGGGGAAGGGCGATCCGCACCACGTCCTGCGGGGCGGAGGTGATCGCCTCGCCCTGGAGGGCGAAGAGGACGACGATCGTGAAGAGCAGGCCGTACAGGGCCCACGGCCCGATGGCGGGCAGGAAGGAGCCCTCGTAGCGCTCACGGCCCCACCGCCGCTCGCCCACGCGGCGCGAGAGGTAGCCCGCGAGGAGCGGGACGCCGAGGAAGATCAGCACGGACTTCGCGATCTGCCAGGCGGAGACGTCCAGCGCCGTCTGCTCGAGGCCGAGCCAGCCGGGCAGGACGGAGAGGTAGAACCACCCGAGCCCGGCGAAGGCGACGACCTGGAAGAGGGAGTTGATGGCGACGAGCACGGCCGCCGCGTCGCGATCCCCGCAGGCCAGATCGTTCCAGATGATGACCATGGCGATGCAGCGCGCGAGCCCGACGATGATCAGGCCGGTGCGGTACTCGGGCAGGTCGGGCAGCAGGAGCCAGGCCAGGGTGAACATCAGCGCCGGCCCGACGAGCCAGTTCAGGACCAGGGAGGACCCGAGCAGCCGTCGGTCGTGGGTCACGGTGTCGAGGCGGTCGTAGCGGACCTTCGCCAGGACCGGGTACATCATCACGAGCAGCCCGAGGGCGATCGGCAGGGAGATGCCGTCGATCTCGACCGTGCCGAGGGCCTCGCCCAGGCCGGGGACGAGGCGGCCGAGCAGCAGGCCGCCGACCATCGCCAGGCCGATCCAGACCGGGAGGTACCGATCGAGCGTGGACAGGCGCGGCGCGGAGGTGGGGGTGGTGGACATCAGGCCCCCTTCCGCGCGCGGATGAAGGCGCTGGCGAAGGCGCCGTCGAGCTCGTCGATGATCCCCGCGAGGGTCCAGCCCTCGGGGACCTGGTCGTCGACCATGTCGGACATGCGGTGCAGCTCGTCCCGGTCGAAGGTGCGCGTCACCTCGACCCCGGGGTCGGTGAACCCCGCGGTGGTGAGCTTGTCGACGTAGTGCGCATCGAGGAGCGCTCCGGAGACGCAGCCGGTCCACAGGCCGACGATCCCGCGCAGCGCGTCGGGGATCTCGCGGAGCAGGACGATGTCGGAGACGGCAAAGCGCCCGCCGGGGCGCAGCACCCGGTGGGCCTCGGCGAGCACGGCGTCCTTGTCGGGGGAGAGGTTGATGACGCAGTTGGAGATGATCACGTCGACCGACCCGTCGGCCATCGGGACGTCCTCGATCGTCCCGCGGAGGAACTGGGCGTTGTCGATGCCGGCCTCGGCCCGGTTGCGGTGGGCCAGCTCGAGCATCTCGTCGGTCATGTCGAGCCCGTACGCGGTGCCGTCCGGGCCCACCCGGCGGGCGGACAGCAGGACGTCGAGCCCGCCGCCGGAGCCGAGGTCGAGGACGTCCTCGCCCGGGGAGAGCTCGGCGAGGGCCGTGGGATTGCCGCAGCCGAGCGAGGCGGCCAGCGCGGAGTCCGACGGCGTGTCCGTGCCCTCGTACAGGCCGATGGTGATCGGGTCCGTGGCCTGCCCGCCGCAGCACGGGTCGGCCGAGGGGTCGAGCGAGCGGCGCGCCTCCTGCGCGTAGCGGGTGCGGACGGCGTCGTGGGTGTCGGACGGCTGGGGCACGAGGACTCCTGGTTTGACGTACATCGAATCAGTGGTGCGAATCTAGGGTGACCCCTGTTTCGAAGTGTGTCAAGATAACTCTCGTGAGCCTCATCGAGTCCGACCCCCGGGAGCGAGCCGCCACCTGTTGCGGTCTCGCGACCTCCCCGGTGTCGCCGGAGGACGCGGCCCGGCTGGCGCCGGTCTTCAAGGCCCTCGGTGACCCCGTCCGTCTGCGGATGGCCTCGATGATCGCCGCCCAGCCGGAGCTGTGCGTCTGCGAGATCACGCCGGCCTTCGACCTCTCGTCCGGCACGATCTCGCACCACCTGAGGCTGTTGCGTGAGGCGGGGCTCGTCGGCTGCGAGCGTCGCGGCACCTATGTCTACTACTGGATCAACCCGGAGGCGCTCGCGGCCCTGTCGACCCTCCTGGCGGTCCAGGCCCCGGTCTGAGCGGCAGACCGCACGTCGAGGTTTGACGCACCGGTGGCGGGGGTGTCCCATTGCCCCATGACCGACCTCGCGATCGTCGACGCCGCCCCCACCCCCCTTCGTGCTCGGGTGGGGACGAAGTTCGCCTACGGGACCACGGGCGTCCACGAGGCGCTGTTGTCCTTCGCGGTCTCCAGCGCGCACGACATCCTCGAGGAGGAGATCCTCATCCACGCGGGCGGGCGCCGTGTGGACGCGGTCGAGCTCGCCGGCAACCACGGCACGCGACTGCACCTGGTGGAGCAGGTCGGCGACGGCTGGCTCGAGGTGACCTACTCCGCGCTCGTCGACATCACCCGCCCCACGGGGGGCCAGGTCGGTCAGGAGATCGACTTCGACCGCTGGGTCTTCACCCGGCCGAGCCGCTACGCGGAGTCGGACCGGCTCGCGCCCATGGCTGCGCGGCTCTTCCCGAACCAGTCCGGTCGTCGACGGGTCGAGGCCGTCACCGAGTGGGTCAACGCCCACATGGCCTACATCTCCGGAGCCAGCCGGGGGACCGACGGCGCCGTGGACTCGATCCTCCAGGCGTCCGGGGTGTGCCGCGACTTCGCCCACGTCGTCGTCGCGCTGCTGCGTGCGCTCGGCACGCCGGCGCGCCTGGTCTCGGTCTACGCGCCCGGACTGCAGCCGATGGACTTCCACGCCGTCGCCGAGGCCTGGGTCGAGGGCGCCTGGCACATCGCCGACGCGACCCACCTCGCTCCGCGGGAGGGGATGGTCCGCATCGCCACCGGGCGCGACGCGGCGGACACCGCCTTCCTCACCACCCGCGGTGGCCGCATGGTCTTCAACCGCCAGATGGTCACGGCAGCCCTGGTCGAAGGTGCCCTGCCGACGGAGGACCCCTCAGCGCTCGTCCGTCTCGCCTGACCGACCCCGAGGACGGGGCCGGCGACGTCGGCGGGCCGGACGGGGCGACTACGCTCGGGCCATGTCACGACCCAGGCCGTCTGCGACCGTTCTGCGCGTCCTCGCGGGGGTGGCCGTCCTCGTCTGGTTCGTGCTCGCTGGTGTGGGAGGCCCCCTCGTCGGGCAGCTGAGCAGCGTGCAGAACAACGACCAAGCGTCCTTCCTGCCGCAGGATGCCGAGTCGACCCAGGTCACGCAACGTCTGTCGGACTTCGATGCCGATGCCACCCTGCCGCTGCTCATCGTCGTCGAGGACACCGACGGCCTGGATCCGGCGGTGCTCAAGGAGCTGGGCAGCTACGCGAAGGGCCTCCCGGAGGCCAGCCTCACGAGTGCGCCGGGGACGCTCGGTGACTACCTGGCCGAGCCGCGCATCCCGGTCATCCCGGCGGAGGACGGGCAGGCGGCCATGCTCGTGGTCAGCCTCGACGCCGCTGCGGTCGAGAAGACGGTCGACGAGAGCGCGGTCTCCGACCTCATCGTCGAGGACCTGCGCGGCGACCTCGCCCCCGATGTCGACGCGACGGTCGCTGTCACCGGACCGGCCGGCTTCACGGCCGACCTCGTCAAGGCCTTCGCCGGCATCGACGGACTCCTGCTCGGGGTCACCCTCGGCGTCGTCCTGGTGATCCTGCTCGTGGTCTATCGCAGCCCGATCCTGCCCTTCGTCGTCCTCCTCACGAGCATCTTCGGCCTGGCCCTGGCGGCCCTGCTGATCTACCCGATGGCCAGCGCCGAGTGGATCCAGCTGTCCGGCCAGAGCCAGGGGATCCTCTTCATCCTCGTCGTCGGGGCCGCGACGGACTACTCGCTGCTGCTGGTGGCCAGGTACCGCGAGGAGCTGCACGAGCGCGACCCGCTGCCGGCCCTCACCGTGGCCTGGCGCCAGACGCTCGGGCCGGTCGCTGCCAGTGGCGGCACGGTCATCGCCGGCCTGTTGTGCCTTCTCCTGTCGGACCTGGGCAACATCTCGGGCCTCGGTCCCATCGGTGCGCTGGGCATCGTCGGCGCCATGGTCTCCGCGCTCACCCTGCTGCCCGCGGCGCTGGCGCTGCTGGGCCGAGTGGCCTTCTGGCCCTCCGTCCCGAAGCGGGGGACCGCTCCGCAGCACCGCTTCTGGGGTTCGGTCGCCGAACGGGTCACCGCCCGCCCACGGTTGACGTGGCTCGTCACGAGCGGCGTGCTGCTCATCGCTGCGGCGGGTGCGCTGACCTTCAACTCCTCGGGGATCACCCAGGCCGAGTTCTTCACCACCGAGGTCGAGTCGGTGGACGGGCAGGACGTGGTCGACCGGCACTTTGACGGTGGCGACCAGCGCCCCGTGCAGGTGATCGCCCCCTCGTCAGTCGTCACGGACGCGAAGGGAGTGCTGTCCGACAGCGCGGACGTCACCGGCACGGTGAAGGAGACGGCGTCGACGACCGGCGCGGACTCCACCCTGCTGACGGCGACCCTCGCGGTCGGGTCGGAGTCGCAGGAGGCGCGTGACGTGGTGCGGGATCTGCGCACGGACCTGCACGCCGTCGACCCGACGATCCGCGTCGGTGGCGCGACGGCGACGACGGTCGACACGGACGACGCGAGCGAGCGTGACCTGAGGGTGGTCATCCCGAGCATCCTGCTCGTCGTCACGCTCATCCTCATGGCCCTGCTGCGCTCGGTGGCCGCCTCGGTGATCCTCGTCGCGGTCAATCTGCTGACCTTCGCCGCGACCCTGGGGATCTCGGCCGTGCTCTTCAACCACGTCCTCGGGTACCCGGGCGCGGACCCGTCCACGCCGGTGCTCGGCTTCGTATTCCTCGTCGCTCTCGCCGTGGACTACTCGATCTTCCTCATGACGAGGGCCCGCGAGGAGTCCCTGCAGGTCGGCACCCGGCGCGGGATCCGTCGTGCGGTCGCGGTCACCGGCGGGGTCATCACCAGCGCCGGGGTCGTCCTGGCAGCGACCTTCTCCGCACTGGCGGTCATCCCGTTGCTCTTCCTCGCCCAGATCGCCTTCATCGTCGCCTTCGGCGTGCTCCTCGACACGATCGTCACCCGCTCGATCCTCGTGCCGGCGATCGCGGCGGACCTGGGCAACCGCATCTGGTGGCCGCGCGCGGACCGGATGGCCGCCGACGCCGCACGCGTGGACGTCGAGCGATCGCGCGCCGGTCGCCACCGCGCCTGAGCTCAGCGCAGGAGGTCGACCAGCTGCGGGGCCAGCCCGACGTACGTCGCGGGGGTCATCGCGGTGAGGCGCTCCTCGACGTCGGCGGGCAGGCCGAGGCCGCGGACGAACTCCACGAGCTCCGGCTGGCCGATGCGGTGACCGCGGGTGAGCTCCTTGAGGCGCTCGTAGGGCTCGTCCATGCCCTCGACACCCTGGGCGCCCAGCGCACGCATCACCGACTGGATCGGCTCACCGAGCACCTCCCAGTTCGCATCGAGGTCGGCACCCATCGCCTCGGGTACGGCGTCGAGCCCGGCGAGGCCGCGGCCGGCGTTGTCCAGGGCGAGCAGCGAGTGCCCGAGTGCGGTGCCGATGTTGCGCTGCATCGAGCTGTCCGTGAGGTCCCGCTGCAGACGCGAGGTGACGAGGGTGGTGGCCAGGACGTCGAGGAGGGCATTGCTCACCTCGAGGTTGGCCTCGGCGTTCTCGAAGCGGATGGGGTTGACCTTGTGCGGCATCGTGCTCGAGCCGACGGTGCCCTGGCCGCGCACCTGGGCGAAGTAGCCCAACGAGATGTAGGTCCACGCATCGGTGCACAGGTTGTGCAGCACCCGGTTGAACCGCGCGATGTCGGCGTAGATCTCGGCCTGCCAGTCGTGCGACTCGATCTGCGTCGTGAGGGGGTTCCACGTCAGGCCGAGGTGCTCGACGAAGGACCGCGAGATCTCCACCCAGTCCGCGTCCGGCACGGCGGCCAGGTGGGCGCCGAAGGTCCCGGTCGCACCATTGATCTTGCCGAGGTACTCGCCGGCGGCGACGCGGCGCACCTGGCGCAGCAGGCGGTGGGCGAGCACGGCGAGCTCCTTGCCCATCGTCGTCGGTGTCGCCGGCTGGCCGTGGGTGTGCGCCAGCAGTGGCACGTCGCGCAGCTCCTCGGCCATCGCGGCCACGGTCTTCGCGAAGTCGTCGGCGCGGGGGAGCCACACCTGCTCGACCGCACCCTGCACCATGAGGGCGTACGCGAGGTTGTTGATGTCCTCGCTCGTGCAGCAGAAGTGGATCAGTTCACCGAGCCCGGCGTCCTGGGGGTCCGGTGCGATCCGGCCGAGGCGCTGCTTGAGGTAGTACTCGACGGCCTTGACGTCGTGCTGGGTGACCTTCTCGCTCGCGGCCAGCTCGGCGATGTCCTCGGGTCCGAAGTCCTCGACGACCTGTCGCAGGGCGGCCTGCTCGGTGTCGGTGAGGGCGCGGACCCCGGGGACGACCTGCTTCGAGGTGAGGTGGATCAGCCACTCGACCTCGACGTGCACCCGCATCCGGTTGAGCGCCGGCTCGCTCAGGTGGTCGATGAGCGGTGCGACGGAGGGCCGGTAGCGACCATCCAGTGCGCCGAGGGCGATCTGGGGCGTGGCATCAGCGAGGCTCTGCATGCGCCCATCTTCCCATCAGGCGAAGGGGGCGACCCGCCCCGGTCGACGAGGCCAGGGTCAGGGCTCCGCGTGGGGGTTCGGCGTCGTGTCCTCGTAGGCCCGCACGATCTGCGTCGTCGCGCGACGCATGTCCGTCAGGGTCTGCCTCCGGTCGAGGGTCACCGTGGACTCGACGTAGAGCATCCGACCGTTGATCTTGGCCGCGACCCGGGCCTTGCGCGTCGGGGCGACGTCGGTCTCGATCCGGGTGCCGGAGATCCCCGGGGCCACGGTCACGGGGTCGCCGGCCGTCTCCTGCTCGCGCAGGATGCCCGCGTCACCGCCCGAGCCGACGACGTCCAACCACCGCCACTCGACGATGACCGCTCCGTCCTCGGAGGAGCTGACCACCCGGCACCCCTCCTCGGTCGGCTCGATGCTCGCGGCCTGGCCGCCGCGGACCCAGGCATCGACGGTCTTCTGCGGGATGAGCGTGCAGTCGATCTCGTAGGGGTCGGGCGTCGTCGAGCTGCTGTCCGGGGTGCCCGAGGAGCCGGCGTCGCCGGGCGAGGTGCTCTCGGAGGTGGCCGACGAGCTGCTCGGCGCCGCGCTGCTGGAGGTGTTGGCCGGCGTGCTCTTCGTCGAGCTGTCGTCCGCCGCGCCGGCGCCGCCGCTGCAGGCGGAGAGGACGAGGGCTCCGCTGACCAGGGCCGTGGTGGCGGCGACGGGGATTCGGCGACGTCTGAGCATGGAGGGCAGGCTACTCGCCCGTTCTGGAGCGCCCGTTCGGGTCCAGCGGGAGGGATCGGTCCAGCCGGGCGCGGACGAAGTCGACGACGCCGTCCGCTGCACCGGTCACCTCGTCGTAGGTGCGCTCGAAAGAGGCCTCGTCGCCGTACCAGGGGTCGTCGATGGCCAGGGCGTCCCCCTTCGGTCCGGCCGGGTCGAAGGACCGCAGCATCCGGATCCTCGCCTGCGCCTCGGGGGTACCGGCGAGGCGACGCAGGATCGCGTAGTGGCCGTGGTCGGTGGCGAGGACGAGGTCGATGTCGTCGAACCACCGCTTGTCGAAGACCCGTGCGCGGTGCCCTGCGTAACCACCGGTGTGGCCGCGTCGCTCGAGGACCGCGATCGTCCGCGGGTCGGGCGGGTTGCCCTCTTCCCAGGCTGTCGTGCCGGCCGAGTCGATGCTCACGCGGTCCGCGAGGCCGGCCGCTGCGAATCGCTCGCGCAGGACGAACTCGGCCATGGGGGAGCGGCAGATGTTGCCGGTGCACACGACCGTGATCCGAAATGCCGTCATGGCCTCATCCTCTCCCACCTTGCTGGGCGATCCATGGGAGGGCCTGTGCCGCGGTCACAGGCCGACGGCCCGCCGCAGCTGTGCGCCGGTCCACCGCCGACGGTCCGCGCCGGCCGCTTCGGCCTCGCGGACGAGCTCGACGATCCGTGCACAGACGGGGGCGTGCGTGCCGTGGAGCGCGGCGAGCGAGGTGACCGCCCCCTGCAGCTCGCCGATCTCCGTGGGGCGACCGGCCTCGAGGTCGTCCGCCATGGACGAGCGCGCCTGCGGCGTGACCTTGAGCGAGGTCCGGGAGAGGGCGGCGAAGACGGGGGTGGGGGAGCGCAGCAGCCGGGGCACGAGCACGGGCGGAAGGGGGGTCATCCGCGCCGGGGGGACCCCGATGCGCTTGGCGAGGGTGAGGGCCTCGCCCTGACAGGCCGCGAGGACGGTGCGGCAGTCACGGTCCCGCAGCTCGACCGCGAGCGGGAGGGCGGTCAGTGCGTTGATCGGGTTGTTGAGGTTGAGCAGGAGCTTGCCGAAGAGGACGGCGCGCATGTCCGGCTCGACATCGATCCGCAGGCCGGCACCGTGTGCGGCGCGGATGAAGGGATCGATGCGCGGGTGGTCCTTGACCTTGATCCGGCCGCTGACGGTCTGCGTCCAGTGCGTCTCACCGGTGCGGACGACGTTGAAGGGGACCATGCCCGTGAGCGCGAGTGGGCGCGAGGCCATGCTGGGGAAGGAGGACGCCAGCGCCTCCTCGATGATCGAGGCATTGCGCAGGCCGTTCTGGAAGGAGACGAGTACCGAGTCGTGCTGCAGGTAGGGGGCCACCTGACGTGTCGCGTGCTCGGTGGCGTTGGTCTTGGTCGTCAGGAGGACGTAGTCCGCATCGATGACCGCGCTCGCCTCCGTGGCGAGGGTCAGGCCCTCGGGGGGGACCGTGCGGGTGCGACCGCGCAGGTCGCTCACCGTCAGGCCCTCGCGCTCGATGGCGTCGATGATGCGCGGACGCCCGATGAGGGTGACGTCGGCGGCCGCGGCCAGCCAGCCACCGAGATGGCAGCCGATGTTTCCGGCACCCATGATCGCGACCCGGGTTCGCTGCACGTCGCCCCCTGTCTCCTCACGGCCCCTGCGGTGGGACCCGGCGTGACGATCGTAGTGGGGGACGGGAGGAATATCCTCCCGTCCCCCACTCGGTGTGGTGACCGGTTCAGTTCGTCGGCACGAGTGTCGGCTCGGCGTCGGAGGCCGAGGTGTGCTTGGTCAGCGCCTCACCCTCGACATCGACGTTCGGCAGCAGCGTGTCCAGCCACTTCGGCATGGCCCAGGCCCGGTCGCCGAGCAGGAACATCAGGGCCGGGATGAGCACCATCCTCACGACGAAGGCGTCGAGCAGGACGGCGGTCGCCAGGGCGAAACCCATCGACTTGATGAGGTTGTCCGGCTGGAGCATGAAGGCGGCGAAGACCGAGATCATGATCATGGCCGCCGCGGAGACGACCCGTGCGCCGTGCCGGAAGCCGTCGACGATGGCTTCGCGCGCAGAGTCGCCGTGGATGTACGCCTCACGCATCCGGGTGACGAGGAAGACCTGGTAGTCCATCGCCAGCCCGAAGACGATCCCGACCATGAGGATCGGCAGGAAGCTCACGAGCGGTGCACCGTCGACGAGCCCGAGGGCTCCTTCCTGGAAGATCATCACGGTCGCGCCGAGCGTCGCCAGGGTCGACAGGACGAAACCGGCGGTCGCGGTGAGCGGCACGAGGATCGAGCGGAAGACGAGCATGAGCAGGACGAAGGCCAGGCCCACGACGACCGCGAGGTAGGGCAGGAGCGCGTCCTGGAGCTTCTCCGAGACGTCGACCTGGATCGCGCTGAGCCCGGTGACGCCCGTGGTCGTGCCGGTCGCCCTCTCCTGTGCCGGAAGCCCGTCACGGATCGTGGACAGCAGGTCCTCGGTCGCGGCGTCACTGGCGGAGGTGGTCGGGGTGACCATGAGCTGGGCGCCGGTGCCGTCCTTGCTCGAGGCCACGATCTGGGCATTGGCGACCCCGTCGAGGCCGCTGGCCCATTCGGTGATCTCGCCGAAGGCCTGGCCGGCGGCGCGCGGGTCGCCGGAGTCCCGGGCGTCGATGACGACGATCATCCGACTCTCCTGGCCCTCCCCGAAGTGCTCGGCGACGAGGTCGGCCGACTCACGCTGGCTGGTGCCCTCGGAGGCGGTGGAGTCCGTCGGCAGGGACAGGTGGAGGTCCTTGGCCGGGATCGCCAGTGCGCCGAGCGCGAGGACCGCGATGATCGCGGCGATGACCGGCCGGGCGCCGATGGCGGTGGCCCACTTCGTGCCGCCGTTGTCGATGCGTTGACCCTCGTCGACGGCACGGTCCTTGCGGATCTGGCCGGCGAAGGCCCGCTTGCCGAGCGCGCCGAGGATGGCCGGCAGCAGGGTGAGAGCGACGAGGACGGCGGCGAGGACGGTCCCGGCCGCGGCGAGACCCATCGCGGTGAGGAAGGGGATGTTCACGACGGCGAGCGCGACCAGCGCGATGATCACGGTCAGTCCCGCGAAGACGACTGCCGATCCGGCGCGGCCGACGGCCAGACCCATCGCGTGCTCACGGTCCTGCGTGTGCCGCAGCTCGGTGCGGTAGCGGGAGAGGATGAACAGCGCGTAGTCGATCCCGACGGCGAGGCCGAGCATGGTCGCCAGGATGGGGGTGGTCGTCGACAGGTCGAAGAAGTACGTGGCGGCGCTGACGCCCAGGGCGCCGATGCCGACGCCGACGAGGGCGGTGAGGATCGGCAGGCCGGCAGCGACGAGCGAGCCGAAGGTCAGTACGAGCACGAGCAGGGCGACGGCGATGCCGATGAGCTCACTCGTGACGCCGAGGTCGGGCATGCCCTGCATCCCGGAGCCGGAGACCGCGACGGTGAGGCCGGACTCCTCGGCGGAGTCGACGGCCGCCTCGACCGCGTCCTGGGTGGCCGGCTCGACGTCGGTGACGGAGTCGGCGTCGAAGGTCCACTGGATCAGGCCGGCGCGACCGTCCTGCGACAGGGGGGAGACCGCGTCGGCGTTCTCCGTCGCGACGGATGCGGGCGTGCCGTTCTTCTGCGCCTGCTGCTGGTACTGCTGCTCCAGCCCCTTGGACGCGACGACCGGGTTGACGAACTGCTCCGCGTCCCCGCTCTGGGGGACCGCACGCAGCTCGCTGAGGAGGTCCTCGACCTTCGTGGTGTTGGCGGGGTCGGAGAGCTTCTCGCCCTCGGGAGCGACGACGACCACGCTGCCCGTGGGCGTGTCGAGCGGGTCCTGGGCGTCGGGGAAGAGCTCCTTCTGCAGGGACTGGGCCTGCTCGGAGGGGATCCCCGGGATCGTGAACTTGTCGCTCATCGGTTGCTGCATCGTCGCCGCGGCACCGCCGATGGCGATGAGCACGGCGAGCCAGCCGACGAGGAAGGCGGGCCAGCGCCGGTGCGCGAGCCGACCGAGCCGGTAGAGAGCGTGAGCCATGGGATGCCTTTCGGGCGTGATGGTGGTGGTGGCCGCGTCATCGAGGCCGACGATGGTGCCGCAGGGTCACCGCCGAGGGGTGAGGATCTCCCGTGACAGGGCGAGGTTGTGCTGCACGCGGGCGTGCAGCGGGCCGAGCGTCGGGTCGTCGATGCAGTCGCGCACGGAGCGCCCGACGATGCCGCCGGCGATCGTCAGACCCATCCACGCGACGTCCTCGTCGACACCCGTGCGCTGGGCGAGGTGGGTGACCAGGTGGCCGCCGACCTCGTCGACGTACGCCTGCACCCGGGCGAGGAGCTCGGGATTGCGCTGCACGACATCGTGCAGCCGCTGCCAGTCCTCGACCGTCCCGCCGTCGGCGCCGAGGCTGTCGACGATGGTCGTGAGCAGGTCCTCGACGATGAGCCCGGTCGGGCCACCGGCGCGGAGGGTCTCGATCTGCGCGTCCGTGATCACGGGGAGCACCCCGAGGACGGCCTCCTCCTTGGAGGAGACATGGTTGAAGAGTGTCCTGCGGGAGACCCCGACGGCCTCGGCGAGGTCGTCGAAGGTGAATCCGGAGTACCCGCAGGTGACGGCGAGGCGTTGCGCGGCGGCAATGATCGCCGGTCGTCGCTCCCCCCGGGCTGCAGTTGCACTCTTCTTCACAAAGTGCAGTGTTGCACTCCGCTGCCGATCGTGCAAAATCCGTCGCGCGCCGGCGAGAGGCGGGCGGGCCTGATCCGGCTCAGGAGGTCGCGGTGCTGCCCGTGGTCTCGCCGTGCTTCTTGCAGGTCGCAGTCCACTCGCTGCCCTGCGACTCCACCGTGAGCTGACGACGGCAGGTCGTGCAGTAGGTCGGCGGCAGCACCTCGAGGTGCTGCCGGCAGGCGATGTGGCTGCCCCGGTTGGCCGACGCGCCGCAGTCGGCGCAGTAGGTCACCGACACCACCGGGGGGATCGCCCCGAGCGTGTCCGGGTCGCTGTAGCTCGGATCGCCGGCGGTGGGGAAGTCGCTCATCACAGGGTCTCGGCGAGTGGCGTGGGTACAGCAGTCATGCGGGAGATTGTGGCCCATGGCGTCCGGGCCCGTGTCGGGAGCCCCTCGGAAGCGCCCCGGGGCGGCCCACCGCCCCAGGTGCCCCTCGTTTCTCGGGTGACCCGGAAATCCTCGCCTTCGCAAGAGTTTCAAACCCATGCGAAGGCGATGAAACCCATGCAGAGCGCCCGGCGTCTGGTCTAGGACTGATGGCCGCCCTCGATCACCGACTCCGCCGGCTGGACGAGGACATAGCCTCGACCACCGAAGGCCATCTGGAAGGTCTCCCCGGTGCCGCCGCGGACCATCGACTTCAGCCCACCGGTGTCGACCTTGATGTCCATGGTGACGCCGCCGGTCCACATGACGACCGCCTGGGCGTCGCCGAAGGTGGGCGCACCGGACACGTCGAGGGCGACGGGCTCTCCCTTCGTGGTGATCGCGACGTACCCGCTGCCGCGCAGGGTGACGTTGTAGAGGCCACCGGTCATCGTCGCGCCGCGCGCGTGGACGCGGTGGATGTCCCACTCGATCGAGGAGGAGAAGGCGAGGATGTTGTTCCCGTTGACCGAGATCATGTCGTTCTCGAGGTAGATGACCTGGATCTCGGTGGCGTCGCTCGCGAGGAAGAACTCGCCCGTACCGGTGCAGGTCATCATCTTCACGCCCTCGCCGGTCGTGGCCTGCTTGAGGAACTTGCTGACGCCTCCGGAGCCCTGGTTCTCGAAACGGACATCGCCCTGGTAGGCGACCATCGAGCCGATCTTCGCCAGGACCGGTCCATGCCCCGTCTGGACCTTGAGCATCTTCTTGTTCTGCAGCGAGAACTGGTCGGAGGTGGTCTCCTCCTGGAAGTCCTGGAACAGCGAGCCGTGAATGGGCATGGGAGGTCCTCTCGGGGCTGCGGCCGCCCGGCGGGCGTCTGGTGGCGCCACTGTAGAGCCGGGACGGCTGCTGGATCTATGGTGAGGACTCCCCATTCGGGCCCCGGTGCCCGGGAGACGGCGAAGGGATGACGATGAGCTTTTTCGACAGGGCTCGGGTCGGGTACGAGAACCTGGCCGGTCGGGCGGACACCGCCTTCGACTCGGTGACCGCGAGCAGGGAGCTCGGGGACATCGACCAGCACTACCGCGACCTCGGGGTGCTGGCCTACTTGGCGGCCACCGGACGACCCGCCGACTCCGCCGCGCAGCAGCGGATCCTGCAGACCCTGCAGGCGCTGGAGCAGCGCGGCGCCATCCGGGACTTCGGCCTGCAGACGAGCGAGGACCCTCCTGCGGGCGCGCCGCAGGCGCCCGAGCGGCGCGGTGGCCCGGAGGGGATCCCGCAACCCCCGCCGGAGCGTGCCGGTCGGCACGGCGACTTCCTCACCCACTCGCGTCCGGCCCAGACCTGGGCGCCGAGCGATCCCGACGAGACCACCGGCCCGCGTCCGGCGGCGCCCCCGCCGCCGGCACCGCCTCCGCCGCCCCCGCAGGTCGGCGGCACCTGGGGCCCGCCGCCCCGCTGAGGCGGCGCTCCCGCGAGGAGCCGCGTGCGCCGCACGGAGGCAGCTCAGAGCGCGATGAGGACCGCGAGCACCGGGGGAGTGACCAGCGCACCCACGCAGGCGAGGTAGAGCACGAGGGTCTGCCAGGGAGCCGGGTCGTCCGTCGCCAGCAACCGGATCCGGGTTGCGGCGGCCCCGGCCCCGGCCGAGGCGCCCGGGGTGAGGTCCTGGGCCCCTGCCGCCTCCGCGAGGGAGACCAGCGCACGGCCGAGTGCCACCTCGCCGGCCTCCTCCCGCGCGGCGCGGTCGGCGAGCACCTCGACGAGCAGGGCCACCTCACGCAGTGCGGCGTCGCTGCGCAGGAGGCGAGGGGTCGCCGTGTGGAGCACGGTGAAGAACTCGAGGACGAGGTCGTGTCGCTCGCGCAGGTGCGCCTCCTCGTGGGCGACGACTGCCGCGAGCTGGTCGTCGGACAGCGACGCGAAGGCGGCTTCGGTGAGGACCAGTCGTGAGCCGGCGCCGGGGACGCAGTAGGCGGACAGCCGCTGGGAGGGGATCACCCGCGTGTGGTCACCCTCGTGACGACCGATGACGTCGACGAGCTGCCGGTGCTCTGCCCGGGCGGCCCGGATCCGTCGGCCGACGTTGTGGCCGTTGACCAGCAGGCGCACGAGCACCCCGACCGAGGCGATCGAGGCGATCGTGAGGATGACGGCCTCGGCGAGGTTCGAGCGAGGAAGGGGGTGGACCAGCGCGAGCGGTGCGGCCGTGAGCAGGCACAGGACCGCGGACAGGGAGAGCGACTGCCACACGAAGAGCGCCGCGCGGGGGCTGCGCCGCAACCGCTCGAGCCGCACGAGCACGCGAGGCGCGACGAGGAGCACCGCTGCGCAGAGCAGCAGCAGGGCGGCGATCACCCGGTCGAGTCTGCCGCAGGGCGTCCTCGACGGCGACGGGCGGGACGATCCCCCTTCGTCTCGACCTCGGCCATGGCCTCGCGGACGGCGTCGAGGTCGTCGGCGCTCGCCTCGGCGAGGAAGTGCAGGATCGCGGCCTGCCGGTCCTCGTCGCTCAGGTCGTGGAGGGGGCTGCGCATCGCCTCGGCGGTGAGCGACTCCCGGCTGGCAGCGGGCCGGTAGCGCCAGGCCCGACCGTCGCGCTCGCGGGTGGTCATGCCCTTCGTCTCGAGGCGGGAGAGCACCGTCATCACGGTCGTGTAGGCCAGCTCCCGGCCGGTGAGTCCGTCGAGGACCTCACGCACGGTCAGCCCGGAGGCGCCGTCGGCGGCCCACAGGACGTTCATGATCGCCTGCTCGAGATCACCCAAGGACACGCTCTTCGGCATGGCTCGGCACTCCTTCCCTCGGGATCGTCACGACGTGGTCCATCCGATCCAGACCGACTCCGTGGTGGGTCACCATGATCACCGACCGCCGGCCCGCATGCTGCAGCAGGTCGGCGATGACGGCCTCCGCGGTGGGGTGGTCGAGGTGCGCGACCGGCTCGTCGAGCAGGATGACCGGCCGCCCGCTGGCGATGGCGCGGGCGATGGACAGACGGGCACGCTCCCCGCCGGAGATGCCCAGACCACCGGCGCCCAGCCGGGAGTCCAGTCCGTCGCCGAGACCGGTGAACCACTCGCCCAGCCCCGCCCGACGAAGGGAGTCCACCAGCGCCGGGTCGTCGGCCTCGGGGGCCGCGAGGGCGAGGTTCGCCCGCAGGGTCGCGGCGAGCACGTGGGGCTCGTCGTCGACGATCGCGTACAGCGCCCGGACGTCCTCGAGCCGTGCTCGGGTGACGTCGCGGCCGTTGATCGTGTAGCTGCCGGAGGTCGGGTCGAGGTGTCGTGCGAGGACGGCCAGCAGGGTGGACTTGCCGCTGCCGTTCGGGCCGGTGATCGCGACCCGGTCGCCGGGCTCGATGGTCAGGTCCACCGGGCCGACGTCGGTGTGACCCGGGTGCCAGCCTGCGTGCACACCCGCCAGGCGCAGGTGCGGAATCCCTTGCACCCCAAGGGCGTCGACGTCGCCGGGGTCGGCCACGGCAGGAGTCCGGCCGAGGAGCTCGTCGAGGCGCTGGGCGCAGGCCCTCGCGCGGGCGAGTGCCCGGGTGGCGTCGGTGAGGACCCCGAGCGCCTCGCCGGTGGCGACGGGGGCGAGTACGAGGAGCGCCCGGACCGGGGTGGAGGCGTCCGAGGTGACGGCCACGGCTGCCGCGGTGATCGTCGCCAGACCGGTGATCACGAGCACCGCTGCCGCACTGAGGGATCGACCGAGGGACTGACGGGTGGTGCTGTCGGACAGCTCGGAGTGCGCGCTGCGCAGCCACCCGGATGCGGTCTGCGTGCCGCCGATCGAGCGCAGCTCGTCCGCGTGGTCGGCGGTGAGCTGTGCGACCCGGGCGACCTCCGCTCGGGCCGCGAGCACCTCTGTCTGCGAACGGGACTCGAGCCGGTCCGCCAGGGAGGCGATCCCGGCGACCGCGAGGAGCATCGCCGCGAGGACGAGGCCGACGCGGGGTTCGACGACGGCGGTCAGCGCAGCGGCCCCGGTCCCGGCGAGCAGCGCGGCGATCCCCGGCACGGTGACCCGGACCGAGGCCTCGACGACATCCGTGAGGTCGTCGACGACACCCGTGAGCACGTCGGCCCGACCGTGGGTGCCGAGGCGGGCGGGCGTGAGGGGGATGAGCGCGGCGTAGGTCTCCGTGCGCGCCTCGGCGAGGTCGGCGAGTGCGGCGTCGTGGCTGCGCAGCCGCTCCCAGTAGCGGAAGACGGGACGGGCCAGGCCGAAGGTGCGCACGGCGACGATCGCGGTGAGCAGCAGCATGATCTGCGGGCCCTGGTCGGCGCGGACGATGAGCCAGCCCGAGGTCGTCGTCAGGGCGATGCCGGAGGTGGTGGCCACGCCACCGAGGAGGCCTGCGGTGACCAGCCCGGAGGTGAGGCGAAGGGGGCGGATCACCGGGACACCACCGGCTCGCCGAGGGCGACCTCGTGGTCGGCACGCGCGACGAGGTCGCGTTGGTGGCTCACCGCGATGACGGTGCGGGTGCGCGCGAGCTGGGTGATGGTGGCTCCGATCGTCGTGGCGGAGTCGGGGTCCACGTGGGCGGTGGGCTCGTCGAGGAGCACGACCGGCGCCGTCGACAGGAGCGCTCGGGCGAGGACCAGCCGTGCGCGCTGGCCGGCGGACAGACCGAAGCCGTCGTCACCGATCGGGCTGTCCAGCCCGTCCGGGAGGGCGGCGACGGCCCCGTCGAGACCGACGGCGCGCAGGGCCTGCCACACGTCGTGGGACTCGCTCGGGCCGCCGATGGTCAGGTTGGCGCGCAGGGTGCCGGCCCCGAGGAAGGGCCGCTGGGTCACGAGGTGCGACTCGGGGCAGCGCACCTCCCCGGAGTCGGGACGACGGACACCCGCGAGGACCTCGAGCAGCGTCGTCTTGCCGCACCCCGACGGCCCGGTGATGACCGTCAGCCCGGGGCCGGCGATGAGGTCGATGTCCTCGAGGACCCGTCGCTCGGTGCCGGGGTAGGCGTAGCCGACGCCGCGCAGGCGCACCGTCGCCCCGTCGACGGGGTGCGGGACGGAAGAGGCGGCCGGCGTGACGAGCTCGGCGAGGACGTCCTCGAGCGCGGCGGCGCCGTCTGCGGCGGAGTGGAACTCGGTGCCGACCCGACGGATGGGCCAGTAGGCCTCCGGCGCCAGGAGGATCGCGGTGAGGCCGACGAGCAGCTCCATCGACCCGGTGGTCAGGCGCAGGCCCACGACCACGGCGACGATGGCGACCGAGATCGTCGCGAGCAGCTCGAGGGCGGCCGCGGACATGAACGCCAGACGCAGGGTGCGCATGGTCGCCCGGCGGTGCCGCTGGCTCACCGTGCCGATCACCTCGATCTGCCGCTCCGCCCGGCCGTAGCCGACGAGCATCGGCAGGCCGCGCATCACGTCGAGGAAGTGCCCGGACAGGTCGGTCAGGGCACCCCAGCGGCGCTCGGTGTCCTCCTGCGTCGTCGCCCCGATGAGTGCGGCGAAGAGCGGCAGCAGCCACACCGTGAGCACGACCACCACGGCGCTCGGCCAGTCGACGACGAAGAGGCAGGTGATCGCCAGGGGCGGCACGACGGCGGCCGAGATCAGCGCGGGGAGGTACTTCGCGATGTACGGCTCGACTGCGCTCGTCCCCTGGGTGGCGAGCGTGAGCGCCGTGTCCCGGGAAGGGCGCTCGTCCGCTGTCCGCGTCGACCAGGCTGCGAGCAGCTGCTCCCGCAGGTGCGTCGCGACGAGGACGCCGGCACGCGCGGCGATGGTCTCGGACAGTGCGGCGAGGGCGGCCCTGAGGGCGAAGAGCGCACCCGTCCACGCGGCCGGCTCGAGCAGCGGATCGCCCCGGACCACGGCCACGACGAGCGCGGCCAGGGCGAAGGCGGTCCCGATCGTCGCGACGCCCTGCCCGACCCCGACGAGGCCGAGGGTGGCGACGGGAGCCCTGGTCGAGGGGACCACCCGGAGGACGCGTGGGTCGAAGGGCCTCATCAGTGGGCGTCGGCGAGTGCGGGCATGTGCTCGACCGACAGGCGCCGACGGAAGACCCAGTAGGTCCACACGGTGTAGCCGAGCATGATCGGGGTGAAGACCACCGCCGCCCAGGTCATGATCGTCAACGTCAGCGGTGAGCTCGCTGCCGCCTCGAGGGTGAGGTCCGGGCTCGACCCGCGGCCGTTGATGGCATTGGGGAAGAGCATGAGGAAGTAGCTGACGACGGTCATCGCGATCGTCGTGGAGGTGCCGGTGAAGGCCCAGCCCTCCGCCCCCTTCGCATTGGCCGCGATCGCCGCGAGGAGGGCCACCGCCGCGACCCCGGCCGCGACCCAGGAGGCGGTCGTCCCGCGCCCGACGCCGAGGAGGAGGAAGAGGGCCACGGCGAGGACCGCAGCGACGAGCCCGGAGCGCGTCGCGAGGCGACGGGCCTCCTGCCGGATCGGACCGGCGGTCTTCAGCGCGACGAAGTGGGCGCCGTGGGTCAGGCACAGCACGGTCAGGGTGAGTCCACCGAGCAGCGCGACCGGCGTGAGGAGGCTGAGGAACGAGCCGTCGAACTCGGTGTACCTCGTCGTGCCGGCGAGGTGCTCGGTCATCGGCAGGCCGTCGACGAGGTTGGTCAGGGCCACCCCGACGAGGAAGGGGGCGAGGACGGAGCCGGCGATGATCGTCAGGTCCCAGCGGGCCACCCACGTCGCGTCCGTGCGCTTGTGCCGGTACTCCAGACCCATGTTGCGCAGGATCAGCGTGACGAGCAGCAGGAGCAGGGCGAGGTACATGCCGGAGAACATGGTGGCGTACCAGTGCGGGAAGGCGGCGAAGGTCGCTCCGCCCGCGGTGAGCAGCCACACCTCGTTGCCGTCCCAGTGGGGGCCGATGGTCGTCAGCAGCGTGCGGCGCCGGCTCGACGACTCCTGTGTCGTGTCACCCCGGTCGAGGACGGGCAGGAGCATGCCGACGCCGAAGTCGAAACCCTCGAGGACGAGGTAGCCGGTCCACAGGACCGCCAGCAGGACGAACCAGACGGTGATGAGATCCATGGTGGTGCTCCCCGATCAGTAGCTGAACTCGAGCGGCTCGTCGTCCTCGACGAGGCGTGGTTCCTCGAAGGGGTCGGCGCCGCGGCGGATGTAGTCGAGCAGGAGGCGGACCTCGACGACCGCCAGCGCCCCGTAGAGCAGGGTGAAGACGATCATCGACGTCCACACGTCAGCGGTGCCGACGGACGGCGAGACCGCGGTGTGGGTGGCCATCTCGCCGAAGACGACCCACGGCTGTCGGCCGACCTCGGTGAAGATCCAGCCGAAGCTGTGGCCCAGGACGGTGGCGATCGGTGCGAGCACGATGAGCGGGAAGGCCCAGCGCTGCATCGGGACCCGGTCCTTGCGGGTGGCGAAGAGCGCCCACGCGGAGACGGCCATCGCGAAGAACCCGGCGCCCATCATCAGGCGGAAGTTCCAGTAGCTCATGGCGATCGGCGGGATGTAGGTGTCGGCGCTGGTGAGCTCGCCCTCGCCGAAGCTGGCGCGGTACTGCTCCTCCAGCTCGACCATGCCCTGGACCTCGCCGTCCCAGCTGCCTGTGCCCATGAAGGAGAGCAGGCAGGGCACCTCGATGACGTGGGTCGGGTCCTCGCCGCCGAGGCCCGCGATCGTCAGGACGGAGAAGGGGGCGCACTGCCCGTCGGGCGGGGTCTCGTAGAGGGCCTCCGCGGCGGCCATCTTCATCGGCTGGACCTCGGTCATGACCTTGCCCTGCAGGTCACCGCTGATCGTCACGCCGAGGCCGGCGACGAGGGTGACCACGGCGCCGAGGCGGGCCGCGTGGCGGTACATCCTGCGGTCGGCGAGGGCGCCCCCCTTCGCTTGACGCAGCTTGTGCAGCCCGACGCCCATGACCAAGGCGCCACCGACCATGTAGCAGGCGGTGATGACGTGCGGGAAGGCGACGAGCTGCACCTCGTTGGTGAGCACGGCGAGGAAGTCGGCCATCTCGGCGCGGCCGGTCTGCGGGTTGATCCGGTAGCCGACGGGGTTCTGCATGAAGGAGTTGGCGGCAAGGATGAAGTACGCGGACAGCACGGTGCCGATGTGCACGACCCACATGCACGCGGCGTGCAGCTTCTCCGGGATGCGGCCCCAGCCGAAGATCCACAGGCCGAGGAAGGTCGACTCGAGGAAGAAGGCCAGCAGCGCCTCGAGCGCCAGCGGGGCGCCGAAGATGTCCCCGACGAAGCGGCTGTAGGACGACCAGTTCATCCCGAACTGGAACTCCTGGACGATGCCCGTGACCAGGCCGAGCGCGAAGTTGATCGTGAACAGCTTGCCGAGGAACTTCGCCATCCGCAGATGGTCCTCGTTGCGGGTGCGCACCCAGCGCGAGTGGTACCAGGCGACGATCGCGGACAGCCCGATCGTGATCGGCACGAAGAAGAAGTGGTACACGGTGGTGATCGCGAACTGCCACCGTGCGAGTTCGAGCACGTCCACAGGGGGCTCCTACGACGTCTAGTACTACTGGACGTAGGAGACGTTACTCCTCCCGAGGCTGCTCGCACAATGTGCGGCCCGGTAGTCACAGGTTTCTCGGGTGACCCGGAAAACCTCGCCTTCGCATGAGTTTCAAACCCTTGCGAAGGCGAGGAAAGTCATGCTGAGCGCGAAGGGAGGCCCGCCACGTCGCCGATCAGGCCTGGAGGCCACGCACGCCGTCGGCGATCCGGAACCGCGCCTGGGTGCGCACGGAGGAGCCGCGGGTGGTCACCCGGTCCAGGGAGCGGAAGTCGGCCTGCAGGTCGCTGCGCGTGATCGTCGTGCGGACGTAGCCGCGTTGGTCGCCGGAGAACTTCAGGTGCGGGTTCCACTCCATGATCGGGTCCGACCAGGCCGCATCGCCGTCCCCGCCGCTCGTCACCGAGGACGCCACGAGCTCCGTGCCGAGGACCTGGCTGTCCGGGTCGTCGTAGTCGGCCTTGATGTCTGCGGCCCAGTGCTTGTGGACGTCGCCGGTGAGCACGACCGGGTTGCGGACCCCGGCGTCCTGCCAGGCCTGCGTGATCCGTTCGCGGGATCCGACGTAGCCGTCCCACGCGTCGTTGCTCACGTGCCGCAGCTCCGGCTCGACCCTGCCGTCGCGCTGGGAGAAGAAGACCTGCTGGCCGAGGATGTCCCACCGGGCGTCGCTCTGCCGGAATCCCTCCGTGAGCCAGGCCTCCTGTGCGTCGCCGGTGATCGAGCGCGCGGGGTCGAGCGTCTCCTCGCAGTTGGTGTCCCACCCGTCCTCGCACGCCTGGTCATCGCGGTAGCCACGGGTGTCGAGCATGTGGAAGGTCGCCAGCCGGCCCCACTGCAGACGTCGGTGGATCTGCATGGTCGAACCGCGCGGCATCGAGGAGCGGCGCAGTGGCATGTTCTCGTAGTAGGCCCTGAAGGCATTGGCCCGTCGCGCGAGGAACCGCTGCGGGGTGTCGTTCCACTGGTCCGCACGCTCGTTCTCCGGCACGCCGGCCGCCCAGTTGTTGTCGACCTCGTGGTCGTCCCAGACGACGAGCCACGGGGCGATCGCGTGGGCCGACTGCAGGTCGGGGTCGCTCTTGTACTGGGCATGGCGCAGCCGGTAGGTGTCCAGGCCGACGGTCTCGGGGCCGACGTGCTTGCGGGGCGTCGGCGTGCTGCTCGTCCCGTAGTCGTACTGGTAGTCACCGAGGTGCAGCACGAGGTCGGGCTCGTCGTCGGCGAGGTAGCGGTAGGCGGTGAAGTACCCGACCTCGTAGTGCGCGCAGCTGGCGAAGGACATCGCGAGGGTGGCGGGCATCTCGTGGAGGGCCGGGGCGGTCCGAGTGCGCGCAACGGGACTGAGGAAGCGTGCGACCTTGAAGCGGTACCAGTACTCACGACCGGGCCGCAGCCCCTCGACCTCGACGTGGACGCTGTGCGCGTCGGCGGCCCTCGCGTGAGCGGTGCCCCGTGCGGCCGGGCGACGCATCTGCGGGTTGTCGGCGACCTGCCACTGGACGGGGACGTCCCGTCCGGGCATCCCGCCGAGCCCGTCCGCGGCGAGCGGATCGACGGCCAGACGGGTCCACAGCACGACGCCCGTCGAGGTGGGGTCCCCGGACGCGACGCCGAGGGCGAAGGGGTCCTGGCGCACCGGGCCGGCGGCGACAAGAAGGGGGCTGGACTGGTTGGCCCGTGCGGCCGGTGCGGCGATGAGAGCGGTGGTGCCGGCGGCGAGTCCGCTGGCCAGTGCGTGGCGTCGGGTGAGGTGCATGGGCGCCACGCTGTCCCGGTCACGTGAACCACTCAGTGCTGCGACGTGAACCGGGTGGGCCCCCTGCGTGAGTCGTCCGTGAAGAGGGGGTCAGCCGTTGGTCAGCGTCGGCCGTCCAGATTCTCGGGTCACCCGGAAAACCTCGCCTTCGCACGAGTTTCAAACCCTTGCGAAGGCGAGGAAAGTCATGCCGAGCGCGAAGAGGGGCGTGCCTATCCCGTCCGCGGGACCCGGTAGCGGGCGAAGGCGGGAAAGGCCGTCGAGACGACGAGTGTCAGGACGATGACGAGCACGCCCCCGAGGATGGTCGTCGTCGCGGCACCGAGGCTGCCCGCGACGAGTCCGTGGAGTACATCGGCGAGACGGGGCCCTCCGGCGACGACGACGATGAAGACGCCCTGGAGGCGTCCGCGCATCGCGTCGGTCGCGGAGCTCTGCAGCATCGTCGAGCGGAAGGCGGCCGACGCGACATCCGCTGCGCCGCCGATCGCGAAGAAGACGAAGGCGAGCGCGAGCCACGGCATCATCGCGCCGTCGGCGAGGGCGACGGCGGTGCCGAAGCCGACGATCGCCCCACCCCAGACGAGGATCGCGACGATCACCGCGAGCCCCTGCCGCTCCACCCGTGAGACCCATCCGGAGAGGACGCCGCCGATGAAGGCGCCGGCGGGCATCGCCGCGAAGAGGAGTGCGAAGGCGACGCCGCCCTCCGTCGGACCGCCGAAGTCGAGGTCGGCCATCTCCGGGATGAGCGCCCGCGGCATCCCGAAAACCATGGCGATGAGGTCGATGACGAAGGACATGAGCAGGACCGGCTGCGTGGCGAGGTAGACGAAGCCGTCGACGACCGAGCGCAGGCCGGGCGAGGACCCGGCGAGGACCTGCACCGGCAACCGGGGAAGGGAGACCACCGCCCACAACGTCGCGAAGAGGAAGAGCGTGTCGACGAGGTAGAGCCAGGAGAAGCCGAGAAGGGGGATGAGCGCGCCGCCGACGAGCGGTCCGGCGATGGCGCCCCCGGTGAAGACCGTCATGTTCAGCGCATTGGCGGCCGGGAGGTGTTCGGCCGGGAGGATCCGTGGGAGCACGGCCGAGCGGGTCGGTTGGTTCACGGCGAAGAAGGCCTGCTGGACCGAGAAGATCCCCAGGAGCAGCCAGACATTGGTGTTGCCGAGCGCAGCCTGGACGAAGAAGAGCGCGGAGCTGACGATGAGGCCCCACGTGGTGATCGTCAGCAGACGCCGACGGTCGAAGTGGTCGGCGAGCGAGCCGCCGTAGAGCCCGAAGACGACGAGCGGGACCAGCCCGAAGAGACCGGTCAGTCCGACGTAGGCGCTCGAGCCGGTCATCGAGTAGATCTGCGCGGGCACGGTGACGATGGTCAGCTGCGCGCCGATGACCGTGATGATCTGCGCGGTGAAGAGGCGCCGGTACGCCGGGGTCTGCAGTGGCCGGGTATCGGCCAGGAGTCCACGGAGTCGACGCACCGCGACACACTACGCCGCGGTCAGTACCCGGTGCGCCCGTCGACTGCCTCGCGCAGCAGGTCCATGTGCCCGAGGTGGCGGGCGTACTCCTCGATGAGGTGGACGAGGATCCAGCGCAGGTTCACCTGCTTGCCGTGGCGCCGCCCGATCGCCGCGCCGTCGAGGTCGGGCCACTCCGCGAGCGCTGCGCGGGTGGTGACGAGCTCCTGCTCGTAGGTCGCGATGTCCTCGGAGGCCGCCTCCGCGGTGATGTCGTCGAAGTCCCCGTCCGGGCTCTGCTCGGTGCACCAGTAGTCGTCGACGTCGTGGCCGTGCAGGACGACCCGCAACCAGTAGGCCTCGCCCTCGGTGAGGTGGCGCACCACCCCGATGAGGCTCATGGACGAAGGGGGGGGAGCCATGACGCTCGGCCTCAGATCAGCTCGGCGGCGGCCTCGGCGACGCGCTCGTGCTCGCTGCGCAACCGCCCCAGGAAGTCCTTCGTCCGCTGGTGCTTCGGGTGGTTGATCACCTGGCTGGGTGCGCCCTCCTCGACGACGACTCCGGCGTCCATGAGGACCACCCGGTCGGCGACATCCCGGGCGAAGGCCATCTCGTGGGTGACGACGAGCATCGTCATGCCCTGCTTGGCGAGGTCGCGCATGACCTCGAGCACCTCACCGACGAGCTCGGGATCGAGCGCGGAGGTCGGCTCGTCGAAGAGCATGAGCTTCGGTTGCATCGCCAGCGCACGGGCGATGGCCACCCGCTGTTGCTGACCGCCGGACAGCTGCCCCGGGTAGGCGCTCGCCTTGTCACCGAGGCCGACCTTCTCGAGCAGCTCGAGCGCCTCGGCGCGCACCGCGGACCGGCGCTGGCCCTTCACCTTGACCGGCGCCTCCATGACGTTGTCGACGGCGGTCATGTGGGGGAAGAGGTTGAAGCGCTGGAAGACCATGCCGATCTCCCGTCGCTGCGCCGCGATCTCCTTGTCCTTCAGGCGCTGGAGGCGGCCCCCCTTCGCGCCCTTGTCCTTGTAACCCATGAGGTCGCCGTCGACGAAGATCCGTCCGGCCTGGATCTCCTCGAGCTGGTTGATGCACCGCAGGAAGGTCGTCTTGCCCGACCCCGAGGGCCCGAGCAGGCAGACCACCTCGCCGGCGTTGACGTCGAGGTTGATGCCCTTGAGCACCTCGGTGCTGCCGTAGGACTTGCGCACCTGCACGGCATGGACGAGTGCCTGGCTCACTTGCCGCCTCCGATCGTCAGACCCATGAGTTTGGTCCGGGTGACATCCTTCTTCGTCGCCGCTGCGGTGTTGCCGTAACCGCGGCCGAAGCGCTTCTCGAGGAAGTGCTGCCCGACCATGAGCACGCTCGTGAGGACGAGGTACCACAGGCACGCGGCCATGAGCGAGGGCATGATCTTCAGTGTCCGGTTGCCGATGATCTGGGTCTGGTTGAACAGCTCGGTCGCCAGCGGGAGGTAGGCGAGCAGGGAGGTGTCCTTGAGCATCGCGATCGTCTCGTTGCCGGTCGGCGGGATGATCACCCGCATCGCCTGGGGCAGCACGACCCGGCGCATCGACAGGCTCGGGCTCATCCCGAGGGCAGCCGCCGCCTCGCGCTGGCCCTCGTCGACGCTCATGATCCCGGCCCGGGCGATCTCCGCCATGTAGGCGGCCTCGGACAGGCCCATCGCGATGATCGCCCAGATCAGCGTGGTGCTGATCTGGTTGACGTCGAGCGTGAAGAGGGTCAGGTCGGTGCTCATCCCCAACCACCCGGCGAGCTGCTGGCTGAAGGGGAAGGGGCCGATGTCGAAGCGGGGGTAGAGGTAGCCGATGCCGGTGCCGAAGAGGACGACGAGCACCAGTCGCGGGATCCCGCGGAAGAACCACGTGTAGAGGAATCCGACGAACTTCAGCAACGGGTTGGACGACAGCCGCATGATGCCGACGACCACGCCCAGTGCGACGCCGATGATCATCGACCCGATGGTCGCGATGATCGTGCCCTTGAGCAGCCCCTCGAGGACCGGGTTGAAGTTCATCACCCGGAACGCGTAGGGCCAGTCCCAGCGCTCGTTCGTGATGAGGCTGCTGAGGATCATCGCGAAGACCACCGCGATGACCACGAGGGCCACCCAGCGCCCGGGGTGACGCACGGGGGCCGCGTCGATCGGGCCGTACTCCGCGGACACGGGGGCGCTCCCCCCTTCCGCGGACGAAGGGGGGAGCGTTGCGTCGGGCTCCGGGGGCATCAGGGGTTGACGGCGAACTTGTCGGTGGCGCCGCTCTCGTTGCCCCACTTCTTGAGGATCTCCTCGTAGGTACCGTCCTCCTCCAGGGAGGTGAAGGCGGCCGCGATGGCCTCACCGAACTCCGTGTCGTCCTTCGGTACGACGATGCCGTAGGGCGCCGAGTCGTAGATGTCGCCGAGCGCCTCGAGCTCGGCGTCGTTCTGCTTCACCGCGTAGAGCGCGATCGGCGAGTCGGCGAGCATCGCCTCGGTCTTGCCGGAGATCAGGCTCGCGGTGACCTTCGACTGCTTCTGGTCGACGACCTGCTTGATCGGCTGCTTGCCGTCCTTCTCACACTGCTTGCTGCGGGCGTCGAGGTCGTCGATCTGGACCGTGCCCTTCTGGACGCCGATGCTCTTGCCGCAGGCGTTGTCGGGGTCGATCGGCTCCTGGTCGCCCTTGGGGGCGACCCACTGGGTGCCCGCGTCGAAGTAGCTGATCATCGAGACCTGCTTCTTGCGCTCGGGATTGATCGTGAACGAGCTGACCGCCATGTCGTACTTGTCCGAGGTGACACCGAGGATCAGTGCGTCGAAGGGGGCATTGGTCCACTTCGTCTTCAGGCCCATCTTCGCGGCCGCGGCGTCGAAGAGGTCGACATCCATGCCCTCGACGGTCTGCCCGTCGTCGCCGAGGAACTCGTTGGGGGCGTAGGAGGCGTCCGAGCCGATGTTCAGGGTCGAGCCCTCGAGGTCCTTCGGGACGAGCTTGGCCACGTCGTCGTCGACCTCGACCTTGGTCTCGGAGCCGTTGTCCTTCTCCTCGCCGCCGCTGCTCCCGTCGAGGGAGTCCGATCCGCAACCGGCGAGGGTGCTCACCCCGAGGGCGATCGAGGCGAACAGGGCAACATGGGCACGGCGCATGGCCATCCTCCAGCAGTGACAGGGGGCACTGGTTCCGTGCCCGGTTGGGGACATGGTGCCACTGGGCGCCGCCTGCCGGTAGCCACCCGGCCGACCGTCATGAACTCGTGACGACTCAGCTGCGACCGCGTGCGAGGAGCGCCTGGACGAAGACCCGCTCGATGTCGTCCGGGGTCTCCGCGATGTAGGAGGTCCCGCCGGTCTCGTCCGAGATCTGCTGCAGCGCCGTCGGGTCCGCCTCGCCCATGCCGATGGTGATGATGCGCACGGGGCGCTTCGCGTCGTAGGACTCGTCGAGCTTGGTCAGCAGCTGGGTGAGGGACAGCCCGCCGTTGGGGTTGTCGTTCTCCCCGTCGGTGAAGACGACGATCGAGTTGACGTAGTCCGGGTCGTAGTCCTCGACCATCTTCTGGTGCGAGTCCCAGATGGCGTCGTAGAGCGGGGTATCCCCGCCGAGGTAGGCGTCACCGCCGGTGATCAGTCGGCGCAGCCGGTCCCGGTGGTCCCCCGACCCGGCCGCCGAGTTCAACGGCCTGACCGGGGCGAGTTCCTCGTGGTTGCGCTCGGAGCCCTCCTCCACCGAGAACATCCACCCGCCGACCTGGCTGCCCGCCGGCAGGATGTCGACCCCCTCGAGCAGGGACCCCTTCGTCACGTCCCAGCGGGTCATCCCGGGGGTGGGGCTGTCCCACGTCATCGAGCCGGAGGCATCGATGACGGCGAGCATCCGCATGTCGGTGCGCATGAGGTCCCACTGCTCGACGGCGGCGAGACGCTGGTTGCGGTCCGGCGCCTCGAGCGGCGTGACCTCGGGAGCGGCCTTGCCGGCGACCGTGGGGCCACGTCGCCCGCTCGCGTCGCGGAAGCCCGCCTCCGCGAGGGAGTCACGGATCTCGAGCGTCCCGAGCTCCGTGCGGGCCCGGTCGGCCGCCTCGAGCACGTCGCCGCCGAGCTGCGGGTTGGTGATCCAGGGGTAGTCGAGGGACAACGTGCCCTGCTTCGGTACGACGGCGCGAAGGGGGGACCGGTCCGGGTTGTCCTGGTTGTACGTGGCGATCCGCTGCTCGGAGGCGGGGAAGGGCGAGGTCTTCGTCGGGTCGCCGGAGTAGTCGTCGAAGAGCTTGTTGACCGACGGCGCCGCGAAGCGGGACATGAAGATCAAGCGCTTGCCCGTCTTCAGGCCGATCCTCCCCGGCTGTCCCACGCGGCTGGCGTGGAAGGCGAGCCGGCTGGCGGTGTCGACGTCCGGGTCGGCCATCGTCAACGAGCCCTCCTCGTTGATCAGGCGCGTCCACGAGGAGACGCTGGTGGTCGCCCCCTTCGATCTGGCGCCGGAGGCGAGGGCCACCGGGGAGGAGGCGATGGACTGGCCCTCGCGCCACTGGCCGGAGGTCTGGTCCGCGTCGATCGCGTCGATCCACGTCGAGCTGTCCGGGATCCACACGTCGGGGGCCCGGCCCTCGTTGATGCCTTCCGCCGCCTGGGCCGCGGTGATGGAGGAGACGTCGAAGTCGGCGCAGGCGTCCTCCTCCTTGACCTTGGCCAGGGCCTCGTCGAGGGGATCGGCGATCTCGGGCGTGGCGGCCACCGTGATGGGGTCCCCGCCGCAGGCGTCCTCGTCGCCGCCACCGCCGAGCGCGGCGAAGGCACCGCCGACGCAGAGCAGCAGGACCAGGAGCGCGGCCACGACGATGAGCCACCACGGGACGCGGCGGCGGCGCGTGTGGCGGCCGGCGCGGCGACGCTCCCGGCGCGAAGCGGTCGGTGCAGGAGCGCCGGTGGAGGGGGTGGGCCCGGCCTCGACTGTGGGCCCGGTCGCGGACTCGGACTCGGTCGCGGACTCGGACTGGGTCTCGGGCGCGGCGGGCGTGGTCGTGCCCGCTGGACCCCGGGACTCGACGTCGTCGTCCCAGAGGTCGTGTCGTCGACCGGGTCGGCCCTCGCCACTCATCCGTGCTCTCCTTCGTCACCGGCACTGCGTCGTTACCGGCCGGTCGCAAGTATGCCCACCGGAAGCCCTCAGGCGCAGGGTGCGGTGGGTGCGTGTGCCCAGCGTCACCTGACATGCTGGGCACATGACCAACTTCCTCATCAGGACGGCAATCAACGGCGTCGCCCTCTGGGTGGCCGCGTGGCTCCTCGACGGGATCGTCCTCGCGGAGGACGAGTCCACCTTCGCCGCGAAGTTCACCACGGTGACCCTCGTCGCACTGGTCTTCGGCGTGGTCAACGCGGTGGTCAAGCCGATCGCCACGGTTCTCGCCCTCCCGGCGATCGTCCTCACGCTCGGGTTGTTCACCTTCGTCGTCAATGCCTTCCTGCTGCAGCTGACCGAGTGGCTCTCCTCGCCGCTCGGCCTGAGCTTCGAGATCACCGACTTCTGGTGGGACGCCGTCATCGGTGCGCTGGTCATCACCATCGTCTCGATGGTCCTCAACTGGGTCCTTCCGGAGAAGGCGGACCTCGACCGCTGACCCGTCGCATCTGCCTAGGCAGATGCGCCAGCCGAGCGCCCCCCTTCGCATCTGCCTAGGCAGATGCGAAGGGGTGTGGAAAACCGTCGCCGCGTCCACCGCGATCGGGCCACCGTGGAGGGCATGACCCTCCCGACCCTGCGGATCGACCCCTCGCGGCTGCGCGACATCCCGCTCTTCTCGACCGGCGCGGCCGAGGCAGATGGCATCTCGCGCAAGGACCTGGCGATCCTGGTGCGCCGACAGCTCCTGTGGCAGCCGGCGCGGGGCTGGTACTCGGCGCGGCCGGACGCCACCGAGGACGAACGTCACATCCTGCGGACCGTCGCCACCCTGCGCCTGCACGGGGAGCACGCCTGCGCCTGCCGGCACTCGGCCCTCCTCCTGCACGGACTCCCGCTGGCGCGGTGTGACCTGTCGACGGTCGAGATCGCCAGGTCGGGTGCCGGGCACGGTCGCACCCGCGACGGCGTGCGGGTCAGCCGGCTGGACACGAAGGGAGCAGCCCGCGCCGAGGTCGAGGTGGGCCTCGCCGAGACCACGGCGCGGGTGGTCGACGTCGCCACCGCCATCGTCGGGACGGCGATGACCACCAATCCTCTGGGTGCGCTGGTGGCGGGGGACCACGCCCTTCGTCACCGGATGTGCACCCGGGCGGACACCGACGCGGCGTTGGACCGCAGCCGCGGAGGCCGGGGGATCGCCGCGGCGAGGGAGGCGCTCGGCCACCTCGAGCCGCGCCACGAGTCTCCGGGCGAGACCCTGGCCGCGGCCGTCCTGCGCCGCCTGCCCTGGGCCTTCGAGCCGCAGGTCGAGGTGCGCGCGGGCGACCGTCTCTATCGCCTCGACTTCGGGCTGCGGGAGCACAAGGTCGCCTTCGAGTTCGACGGCGCGATCAAGTACACCGGCCCGGAGGTCATGGAGGCCCAGCTGGCGCGTGAGGCGAACCTGCGTGCCGAGGGGTGGGTCTTCGTCAGGGCGGGGTGGGACGACCTCGACGATGACGGGGAGCTGCGCCTGCGTGTCCTGGCGGCCATCCACGAGGCACGGCCGGCGGCGTGACCCCCGGGCTCAGCTGCCCGGGTGGAAGGCCGCGGCAACCTCGATCAGCCGGTCATTCGCCTCGACTTCACCGATGGTGACCCGCACTCCCTCGTTGCCGTACGGACGCACCGAGAGCCCGGCCTCCTCGCAGGCGGCGACGAAGGCGCCGGCGCGGTCCGCCACCGGGAACCACACGAAGTTCGCCTGGCTCTCCGGGAGCTCCCAGCCGGACCGACGCAGCGCGGCGACGACCCGGGCCCGCTCGGCCACGAGCTCGCGCACCCGGGCGTCGAGCTCGTCCTTGGCCTCGAGGGAGGCGACGGCCGCGGCCTGGGCGATGAGGTTGACGCCGAAGGGGGTCGCGGTCTTGCGCAGCGCCTCGGCCACGGGCTCCGCGGCGACGGCGTAGCCCACCCGCAGACCGGCCAGTCCGTAGGCCTTGGAGAAGGTGCGCAGGAGCGCGACGTTGTCGTGAGCCCGGCGCAGGGCGAGTCCGTCCACCGCATCGTCGCCCTCGACGAACTCGAGGTAGGCCTCGTCGACGACGACGAGCACGTCCTTGGGGACCCGTGCGACGAAGGCCTCGAGCTCGGCGTGGGTCACCGACGGGCCGGTGGGGTTGTTGGGCGTGCAGACGAGGACGACGCGGGTGCGGTCGGTGATCGCGGCGGCCATCGCGTCGAGGTCGTGGCGGTGCTCGCTCGTCAGCGGCACCTGCACCGGGGTGGCGCCGGCGATCGCGACGACGATCGGGTAGGCCTCGAAGGAGCGCCACGCGTAGACGACCTCGTCGCCCGGGTCGCACGTCGACTGGATGATCTGCGCGAGCACGCCCACGGAGCCGGTGCCCGTCGCGACCTGGTCGCGGGGGACGTCGAGGTGCGCGGCGAGGGCATCGGTCAGCGCCGTCACTCCCATGTCGGGGTAGCGGTTGACCTGCGTGGCAGCGGCCTCGATGACCGAGCGCACTGACGGCAGCGGCGGGTTGGGGTTCTCGTTCGAGGAGACCTTGTAGACCGTCAGTCCCTCCCGGGGGGCGGGGGGCCGGCCGGCCACGTACGCCGGGACCTGGTCGAGGGCGGAGCGCAACCGCGGGGTGTCCATGCGCGGCACCCTAACGCCCCCTCCCGGTCGCATCTGCCTAGGCAGATGCGACCACGGGGGCGGCGGCGTGGCATCTGCCCAGGCAGATGCGACGGGGTGGTGGGGCTTTTGGGGGTCCAGTGGGTGAGACGCTAGGTTGGGACGACCCAAGACGTGTGTTGCCGGTCACAGGGCGATCCTCCGTGCCGGCTGAAGGGAGCAGCAGTGAGCGACAACGAGGTCGCCGGCCACGCCGGCACCCGGGGACGGATGGCAGGGGCCTTCGAGCCCTCGCCGGGGATGGGGCCGACGCCTCCATCCGAGATCACCGGACACTTCTCCGACGACAACCCGGAGATGGTCCAGTTCGTCGACGCCGACGGCAATCGCCTGGCGACCAACGAAACCAATGCGCCCTACGCCCAGATCGTCGAGGACATGACGAGCGAGGACGCGCGCACGATCTACCGCGACCTCGTGCTCGTGCGGCGCATCGACGCCGAGGGCTTCGCCCTCCAGCGCCAGGGCGAGCTCGGCCTGTGGCCGAGCCTCTTCGGCCAGGAGGCCGCCCAGGTCGGCGCCGGTCGGGCCCTGCGCCCGCAGGACTACGCCTTCCCCGGCTACCGCGAGCACGGCGTCGCCTGGTGCCGCGGCGTGGACCCGGTGAGCCTCTTCGGCATGTTCCGCGGGGTCAACCACGGCGGGTGGGACTCCAACGAGAACAACTTCCACCTCTACACGATCGTCATCGGCAACCAGATGCTCCACGCGACCGGCTATGCGATGGGTATCGCCGCCGACGGGGACATGGGTACGGGCGACCCGGACCGGGACTCGGCCGTCATGGCCTTCACCGGCGACGGCGGCACGAGCCAGGGTGACTTCAACGAGGCCCTCGTCTTCGCCGCGGTGGCACAGTCGCCGGTCGTCTTCTTCGTCCAGAACAACCAGTGGGCGATCTCGCAGTCGAACGCGAGCCAGTTCATCATCCCGCCGTACCAGCGCGCCCGCGGCTTCGGTTTCCCCGGCGTGCTCGTCGACGGCAATGACCCGCTGGCCACCTACGCCGTCGCCAAGGACGCGCTGAACAAGGCGCGCTCCGGTCAGGGGCCGACGCTCATCGAGGCCTACACCTACCGGATGGGCGCCCACACCACCTCCGACGACCCGTCGAAGTACCGCAGCAGCGCCGAGGTGGAGATCTGGAAGCAGAAGGACCCGATCAAGCGCATGCGCGGCTTCATGGCCGAGCGCGGGCACGCGGAGGCCGACTTCTTCGACGCCGTCGACGCGGAGGCCGATGAGATCGCCGTCCGGATCCGCAAGGCCTGCCAGGAGATGCCCGACCCGGAGCTGTCGACGATGTTTGACCACCAGTACACCGAGCCCCACCCTCTCGTGGAGGCCGACCGCGAGGACTTCCTCGCCTACCACGCCGGCTTCGCCGAGGAAGGGGGCCAGGCATGAGCGGCGCCCGCCTCAGCCTCGCCAAGGGCCTCAACGCCGGCCTGCGACGCGCGATGGAGAAGGACCCGAAGGTCGTCCTCATGGGCGAGGACGTCGGCAAGCTCGGCGGCGTCTTCCGCATCACCGAGGGACTGCAGAAGGACTTCGGTGACCACCGCGTCATGGACACCCCGCTCGCCGAGTCGGGGATCGTCGGCACTGCCGTCGGGCTCGCCCTGCGCGGGTACCGGCCGGTGGTGGAGATCCAGTTCGACGGCTTCGTCTACCCGGCCTTCGACCAGATCGTCTCCCAGGTCGCGAAGATGCACGCCCGCTCGCTCGGTCACCTCAAGATGCCCCTGGTCATCCGCATCCCCTGTGGTGGCGGCATCGGCGCGGTGGAGCACCACAGCGAGTCCAACGAGGCCTACTTCGCCCACACCGCCGGCCTGCGGGTGGTCTCCTGCAGCAACGCCGCAGACGCCTACTGGATGATCCAGCAGGCGATCGAGACCGATGACCCGGTGATCTTCTTCGAGCCCAAGCGCCGGTACCACGAGCGGGGCGAGACCGAGATCGACGAAGGGGGCGCCCCGGACCTCGGTCTGTACGACGCGCGCGTGGTCCGCGAAGGGCGCGACGCCACGCTCATGGCCTACGGACCGATGGTCAAGACCTGCCTGCAGGCCGCGACCGCGGCGCAGGAGGAGGGTCGCGACCTCGAGGTCGTCGACCTGCGTGGCCTCAGCCCGCTCGACCTGCCGACGATCACCGCCTCGGTGAAGAAGACCGGCCGCGCGATCATCGTCCACGAGGCCCAGACCTTCCTCGGGCTCGGCGCGGAGGTCGCCAGCCGGATCCAGGAGGAGTGCTTCTACCACCTCGAGGCGCCGGTGCTGCGGGTCGGGGGCTACAACATCCCCTACCCGCCCAGCCGCTTCGAGGAGGAGTTCCTCCCGACCCTCGACCGCGTCCTCGACGCCGTCGACCGCTCGTTCACCCACTGACCAGGAGGACCCGTGGCACTGAAGAACTTCACCCTGCCCGACCCCGGTGAGGGCCTCACGGAGGCCGAGATCGTCTCCTGGAAGGTTCAGCCGGGTGACGAGATCACCGTCAACCAGATCATCATCGAGGTCGAGACCGCCAAGTCCCTCGTCGAGCTGCCGATCCCCTTCGCGGGCACCGTGAGCGAGCTGCTTGTCGCGGAGGGCGACACCGTCGACGTCGGTGCCCCGATCATCGCCGTCGAGGTGGCCGGTCAGGAGGGCGCGGAGCCGGCCCCGGCCGCCCCCTCGGCCAACGAGCCGGAGGAGGCCTCCGGGCCCAACCTCGTCGGCTACGGGGCGAAGGCCGGGAGCACCCGACGGCGCGCTCGCAAGGGTGCGCCGGAGGCGCCGGCGGCTCCGGCGCCGTCAGCGCCGGCCGCTCCCGCGGCACCGGCAGCCCCGCCGGCACCCGCTGCCCCCGCCGCACCCCTTAGTGGTGAGCAGACGCGCGCCCTGGCCAAGCCCCCGGTGCGCAAGCTCGCCAAGGACCTCGGGCTCGACCTGCAGTCGATCACCCCGTCCGGCGAAGGGGGCATCGTCACCCGCGCCGACGTCGAGGCGGCATCCGCCGGGGCCGGCGCCCCGGCCCCCGCCACCGAGGCGCCGGGAGCGGTCGCTCCCGCCGCGAGCGGCCCGGAGCAGACCCGGGTGCCGATCAAGGGGGTGCGCAAGGCGACCGCGGAGGCGATGGTCTCCTCGGCCTTCACCGCGCCGCACGTCACCGAGTTCGTCACCATCGACGTCACGGCGATGATGGACCTGCTCGATCGGCTCAAGGGCGACCGGTCCTTCTCCGACGTCAAGGTGACCCCGCTGCTCCTCGTCGCCAAGGCCCTCACGCTGGCGCTCCGGCGCCACCCGGGGGCCAACGCGAGCTGGGACGGGGCCGCCCAGGAGATCGTCCTTCACCGCGACGTCAACCTCGGCATCGCGGCGGCCACCCCGCGCGGCCTGCTCGTGCCGAACATCAAGGCTGCCGACCGGCTCTCCCTCCACGACCTCGCGGCGGCGCTCGGCGAGCTCGTCGGCACGGCGCGCGAAGGGCGGACCTCACCGGCCGACCTGGGCGGGGGCACGGCGACGATCACCAATGTCGGCGTCTTCGGTGTCGACACCGGCACCCCGATCCTCAACCCGGGGGAGGCCGTGATCCTCGCCTTCGGCGCGGTCCGGCGGATGCCGTGGGTCGTCACGGCCGCCGACGGGAGCGAGTCGATCGAGCCGCGCTGGGTGACCCAGCTCGCGCTCTCCTTCGACCACCGGCTCGTCGACGGCGAGCTCGGCTCGAAGCTGCTCGCCGATGTCGCGGCGCTGCTCCACGACCCGGGGACGGCCTTCCTCTGGGCCTGAGCGCCGACCGGGACCTGACGAGGGGCTGCTGTCCGATGCGGACAGCAGCCCCTCGCCGCGTCCGAGCAGGGTCTCACCCGGCGTCGGGGCGGTGCCTTTGGTCGGCAGCGACGGTGTCGCAGAAGCGGTCGACGTAACCGATGAAGGTCTGCACGTCCTCCTCCGGCCAGTCGGCGAGGAGCTCACTGAACCACGCCTCGCGGCGGACGACGAGCTCGGCCAGGAGGGCCTGACCGTCGTCCGAGAGGGCGACGAGCTGGGCGCGGCCGTCCTCGGGGTCGGGGACCTTCTCGACCAGTCCCAGGGCGGTGAGGTGGCTGACCTGTCGGCTGACGGTCGAGGCGTCCGCGATGGTGCGCTCCGCGATGTCCCCGACGCGGGCCGGGTGGTCGCGCAGGGCGACGAGGACGGCGTGGTGGGTCGGCTCCAGTGCCGGGTGGACCCGGGGTGCCCGAGCACGGGTGGCCTGCAGCATGCGCAGCATCCTGATGACGCTGACGCTGAGCTTGCCGGCGGAGGCGGGCACGATGGTCTCCTGGGGTCCTGGGCGCAGACCGGCGGTGACCGGACTGAGTGCGTTGCCTAGATTAGACATCATGTCCACCCCCGAGACCGCACCCCGCACCACGTCACTTCCGCTGACGCTCCTTGGTCTCGTCACGGTGGTGGTCGTCGTTGCGGCGACGGCCTTCGGTGGGGGAGCCGCGCCCCTGGACCTCGGTGACCCCGGTGCCTTCGTGCGCTGGTCGCTCCCCGTCCTGAGGACGATCCACGACGCGGCCGCGGCCGTGACCATCGGCGCGCTCGCCCTCGCGGCCTTCATCGTCCCCGAGACCACGCGGACCCTGCGTCGGCGCACCCTCTCGCGGCTGGCCGGAGGGGCGGCCATCATCTGGTTCCTCGCCGGGGTGGGCGGGATCCTCACCACCTTCGCGTCGCTGGCCGGGCTCAAGCTCACCGACCCGAGCTACCTCTCCCAGCTGACCGCCTTCGTCTGGGACCTCGACAACACCCGCACCGGGGTGATCTCCGCCGCCCTCGTCGCGGTGGTCGCGGTGGCGGCGCCGCTCGTGCGGACGAAGTCGGCGCTCGCGTGGCTGTCCGCGACGAGCCTGCTCGCCCTGCTGCCGCTCGCCCTGTCCGGGCACTCCTCGGCCAGCGTCGACCACATGGCCGGCGTCAACGCCCTCGCCTTCCACCTCCTCGCGGCGAGCCTGTGGGTCGGCGGGCTCGTCGCGCTCCTGGTCATCCGGCCCTCCCTGGGCTCCCACCTCGCCGTGACGGTGCGGCGCTACTCCTCGGTGGCTGCCTGGTGCTTCGTCCTCCTCGTGGGCTCCGGGCTGCTCGCCTCGTGGATCAACATGGGGGGCCTGTCCGGCCTCGACTCGCGCTACGGCGTCCTGCTCATCCTCAAGGCCGTCGCCGCGGTCCTGCTGGGCGCCGCCGGCTGGTGGCACCGGAGCCAGATCATCGCCGCCCTGGACCACGGCGCGAAGGGGGCCACCCCCTTCGTCCGTCTGGCCCTCGGGGAGGTGGTGGTGATGGCCGCCGCGATGGGGCTGGGCGCCGCCGTCGGGCGCACCCCGATCCCGCCGAGTGCGCAGGAGCGGCCCGAGGGCTCGATCGTCTACGACCTGTCCGGCTACCCCGACCCGGGTGCTCCCGACTCGAGCAGCTGGCTCACGGCCTGGCAGATCGACTGGCTCTGGCTGCCCGTGACGATCATCGCGATCCTCGTCTACGTCCGGTGGGTCCTGCGGCTGCGTGCCCGCGGTGACCACTGGCCGATGCTGCGCACGATCAGCTGGGTCCTCGGCTGGCTCGTCTTCTTCTACTTCACGTCCGGGGGGCCGGGCGTCTACGGCAAGGTCAGCTTCTCCTGGCACATGATCGAGCACATGGGGGTGGCGATGATCGCCCCGCTGCTCATGGTGCCGGGAGCGCCGCTGACCCTCGCGCTGCGGGCGCTGCCGGCCCGCAAGGACAAGACCCTCGGTCCGCGCGAGCTCATCCTCGCGACGGTGCACTCGAGCGTCATGAAGGTGCTCGCCAACCCGATCGTCGCGGCCTCGTTGTTCTTCTTCAGCCTGGCGATCTTCTACTACAGCCCGCTCTTCGAGCTGGCGTTGCGCACCCACACGGGTCACGTGCTGATGATGATCCACTTCCTCGCCACGGGGTACATGTTCACCTGGGTGCTCATCGGGGTCGATCCCGGACCGAAGCGGTGGGAGCCACTCGGGCTGCTCGTCGTCCTCTTCGTGACGATCAGCTTCCACGCCTTCTTCGGCGTGGTCATCACCCAGTCCCCGGAGCTGCTCGCGGAGAACTTCTTCGGCCGGCTCGACCTGCCCTGGCTGCCCGACCCGCTGGCGGACCAACGCAAGGGTGGTGCGATCGCCTGGGGGGTCGGTGAGGCCCCGACGCTCATCCTCGCGATCGCTGTCGCCTGGCAGTGGATGCGCAGCGACAGCCGGGAGACCACACGGCTCGACCGGCGGGCGGACCGCGACGGCGACGCGGAGCTCGAGGCCTACAACGCCGGCCTGGCCGAGCTCAACCGTCGGGATGCCGACTGAGTCGACCGGTCGGGTCTACGCTTGAGTCGACACGCAGCAGAGAGGGGCCCTCATGAGCGGCGAGGCCGTTTTTTGGATCTTCATCGTCGTCTTCACCGTGGTGATGTTCGGGGCCTTCTTCTTCCTCGATCGACCCAAGCCATCCCGTAACATCCCCACCAAGCTCTCGGTGCACACCGATTCGTCGGACCCGAGGGGGCGCCACCGTCCCGCGGAGCGGGTCGACCCAGCAGAGACCGACAGCCGGCTGTGAGCAGCCGGAGAGTGGAGTGACACATGTACATCGGAGTCGGGATCTTCCTCCTCCTCGTCGGACTCATCCTCGTCTTCGCCTACACCGGTGACCAGCTGATCGCGGGACTGGATCTGGGCGTCATCGGCTGGATCGCGATCGGCCTGGGCGCACTGGCGATCATCCTCAGCTTCGTCGTCGACCGGCGGCGTCGTCGCCCGGTCGTCTACGACGAGCGCGTCTGAGGCCGAGCACGACGAAGGGGAATCCCGCCACAGTGGCGGGATTCCCCTTCGGTCGCGGGTGCGCCGGGATCAGAAGGCGCTCTCGGGCACGTCCATGAGCGTGGTGTCCATGGCCTCGGCGATGGCCCTCTCGGCGCCCAGACGCGGGAGGACGTTCTTGGCGAAGAAGCTCGCCGCGGCGATCTTGCCGGTGTAGAAGTCCGTGTCCTTCGCGCTCGCTCCGGCCTCGAGCGCCTCGGTCGCGATGGCGGCCTGACGCAGCAGCAGCCAACCGATGACGAGGTCACCGGCGCCGAGGAGCAGGCGGGAGGTGTTCTGCCCGACCGTGTAGATCTGCGTGATGTCCGAGCCCTCCTGCGTGGGGTCGGCGGCCATGAGCGCCCGGAACATCGCGCCGAGGATGCCCTGGACGTCCTCGAGGCCCTTGGCGAGCAGCTCGCGCTCCGCCCGCAGTGCGCCGCCCTGCGCGTCGACGTCCTGGGCGAACTGCTGGATCTGCATGGCGAGGTGACCGAGGGCCTGGCCGTTGTCCCGGACGATCTTGCGGAAGAAGAAGTCCTGGCCCTGGATGGCGGTCGTGCCCTCGTAGAGGGTGTCGATCTTGGCGTCGCGGACGTACTGCTCGATCGGGTACTCCTGCAGGAAGCCGGAGCCCCCGAGGGTCTGCAGCGACTCGGTGCCCAGGAGGGTCCACGCACGCTCGGAGCCGGACCCCTTGACGATCGGCAGCAGCAGGTCGTTGACCCGGTTGGCCATGGCGGCGGGGGAGTCGTCGGCGATCTCCTCCAGGCCGGTGGCACGGTGCTCGATGTCGACGGTGTCCTGCTGGGTGGCGGTGAAGACCACGAGCGCGCGCAAACCCTCTGCGTAGGCCTTCTGCAGCATGAGGCTGCGGCGCACGTCGGGGTGGTGGGTGATCGTCACGCGTGGGGCGTCCTTGGCCGGGGTGGTCAGGTCGGCGCCCTGGACACGCTCCTTGGCGTACTCGAGCGCGTTGAGGTACCCCGTGGACAGGGTCGCGATGGCCTTGGTCCCGACGAGCATGCGCGCGTTCTCGATGACGCGGAACATCTGGGCGATGCCGTCGTGGACCCCGCCGAGGAGGGTGCCGACGGCGGCGTGCTTCTCGCCGAAGGTCACCTCGCACGTCGTGGAGACCTTCAGGCCCATCTTCTTCTCGAGATTGGTCACGTAGGCGCCGTTGCGCTCCCCGAGCTCGCCGGTCTCGAGGTCGACGTCGTACTTGGAGACGATGTAGAGGCTCAGGCCCTTGGTGCCCGGCCCGGCGCCCTCGGGGCGGGCGAGGACGAAGTGGACGATGTTGTCGCTCAGGTCGGACTCGGCCGAGGTGATGAAGCGCTTGACCCCCTCGACGTTCCACGTGCCGTCACCGTTGTCGGTGGCCCTGGTCCGACCGGCGCCCACGTCGGAGCCGGCGTCGGGCTCGGTGAGCACCATGGTGCAGTGCCAGTGGTTCTCGACGATCCAGCGGGCGAGCTTCTTCTGCTCCGGCGTGCCGAGCAGGTGGAGCAGGTTGGCGAAGGAGTAGCTCGCGCCGAACATCCCGATGGCGGGGTTCGCGCCGAGGACGAGCTCGTTCATCGCCCAGCGCAGCGACGGCGGTGCGACGGTGCCGTCCAGCTCCTCCGGGAGGTCGAGTGACCAGAATCCCGAGTCCGTGTACGCGCGGTAGGACTTCTTGAAGGACTCGGGCATCGTCACCGAGGAGGTGGCGGGGTCGAAGACCGGCGGGTTGCGGTCGGCGTCCTCGAAGGACTCGGCCAGCTCGTTCTCGGCCAGTCGCGCGTACTCCTTGAGCATCTCGCGGGCGGTGTCCGCGTCGACGGCCTCGTACGGGCCCTGGCCGAGCACCTCGCCGCGTCCGAAGACCTCGAAGAGGTTGAACTCGAGGTCGCGCACGTTGCTCTTGTAGTGACCCATTGTGGCGTCTCCCTGGTCAGGTCGGTGTGCCGGGAACTCCCGGTGGGACGATAGTAAGCGAGCGCTTACCGCTCTCTTCGCAGCCATCTTCGTCCGCGGACCCGGGCACGGCAAGCGAAGGGGGCGGTGAGTTGACCCACACGGGGTGCGGGCGGGGCTCAGCGGCGGCGGACCGTCTCGTGCCAGGCAAGGGCCGCGTCGAGGTGCTCGCGGATCTGGGTGGGGCGCGGTGGGGTGTGGCCCTCGCCGAAGTCGTCGAGGACCACGGAGACGCGCGGGTTGCCCTCGAAGGTGTCCGGGTCCACCCCGGTCGCTCGGAGGAAGGGGAGCATGTGGGAGGTGATGTGCCCGTGGTCCTGCGAGTTCTGGGCGAGACGGACGAAGGAGTCGGGCTGGCGCTCCCCGGCGGCCCAGCGGTGGGTCTGGTCGACGCGGTCGCGGTGCGCGGCCTCGACGGAGTCCATGTCCGGGTGCCCGGGGAAGAGCCGCTGCCGGAAGGACTTCACCGGGATCCGTTCGTAGCGCGAGACCCGGGTCTGCGGTGAGAAGCTCACCGCGAGCGACCCCGGTGTGCGCGCGGCGAGCGCCAACGCGGCGTAGCCGCCGCCGCTGCTGCCCGCGAAGACCGTGCGGGTGGCCCCGAGGCGGTCGGCGAGGTGGGCGACCTCGGCGGCGATGTGGGCGCCCACGTCGTGCTCCTCCGGGCCGACGTACCACGCCAGCCGGAGGGCCTCGTCCCAGGCGAGGGACGGGTCGGAGACGAAGAGGAGGTTTTCCGGGCGATCGCGCAGCGACCGCAGCCACTCGAAGCGCGGGAGCGTCACGTCCTTGCGGACCAGCGCCCCGTGCAGGAGGACGATCAGGTCCGGGTGCTCTCGCCGCAGGAGCAGGGTCTCCAGGTCCAGTCGCGGGTCCGCGCGCGAGGCCAGGGTCGTGCGCTGGCGCGCGCCCACCTCCGGCAGGGGGGCGTCGGCGAAGGAGATGGCGCCCTCGATGGGGGCCTCGGCGTGCTCGTCCCAGGTGCTGCTGCCCATGGCCCCAAGGTACGGCCGGGCGTGGGGCGACGGACAATCGCCGCGGAGCCGGGCCGGGCCGCCACGCCGCTCGAGCTGTTCTTCGACCTCGTCTTCGTCACGGCCATCGCAGCGGCCGCGACGCAGCTGCACGACGGTGTGGTCGACAGTGACTGGGGCGTCCTCGGGGGCTACCTCATGGCCTTCTTCGCCATCTGGTGGGCGTGGGTGAACTACACGTGGTTCGCCTCGGCCTACGACAACGACGACGTGGTCTTCCGACTGCTCACCTTCGTCATCATGGCGGGCGCCCTGATCCTCGCGGCAGGCATCCCGCAGCTCTTCGACGGGGGCCAGTCGCCGATCGCGGTCACCGGGTACGCGGTGATGCGTCTGGGGTTGGTGGTGCTGTGGCTGCGGGCGGCGCGGCACGATCCCGGGCGGCGCGCGATCGCGCTGAGCTATGCGGTCGGGATCTGCGTGGTGCAGGCCTTCTGGATCGCGCGGCTGCTCATCGAGGACGAGCGCCTGCTCGTGCCGACCTTCGCCATCGGAGTCGTCGCCGAGCTGGCGGTGCCGTTCATCGCCGAGCGCGCGGCGCACACCCCCTTCAACCCGGAGCGCGGCGCGGAGCGGTCGAGCCTGCTGGTGATCATCGTCCTCGGCGAGGTGGTCCTCGCCACGGTCGGCGCGACCCAGAGCGCCATCGCCGGGGACGGCGGTGACCGCGGGGTCTCGCTCGACCTGCTGCTGCTCGTCGTCGGAGCCTTCCTCGTGGTCGTGTCGCTCTGGTGGCTGTACTTCCGGCGGGACCACGCGGACCTCGTCGGGAGCGCGAAGGGGGTGTGGGCCTTCGGCTACCTCCACTACCTGATCTACGCGGCCATCGCCGCAGCCGGCGCGGGCATCACCGCAGGGGTCGAGGTCTCCACGCATCACGCCCACGTGGCCGCCCAGTCGGTCGAGTGGCTCGTCGGGGCCGCGGTGGTCACCTATCTGATGACCTTGTCGGTGCTGCACCTGCTCGGCGGTGACGGCGTGGCTCGCACCCTCGGACCTGCCCTCGTGCTCTCGGCCGCCGTGCTCGCCGTCGCCGCGGTGGGTCCGGGGATCGGACTGAGCGTGCTCCTCATGGGACTTGCCCTCACGGGAGGCGTTGTCGCATACGGCGGGTGGGACCGCAAGCTCGTCGACGGCTGACCGTGCTCAACGGTCCGTGGTCGGTGGGTTACGATGTCGGCTGCACGCTTCACGGCGCGCGCCGGTGTAGCTCAATGGTAGAGCGCCAGCTTCCCAAGCTGGACACGCGGGTTCGATTCCCGTCACCGGCTCCATCCACCTCCGCATGCCGCCGCCTCGTCCACGCAGACTGTCCATACTGTCCCGGTGACAGTTCTCTCGTACGCCGTGATCGGAGCCGGCCCCTCAGGGCTCGCGGCCGCCCGGAACCTCCAACGCTTCGGTGTGCCGTGGGAGGGGTACGAGCTCGCCAGCGACGTGGGTGGCCTCTGGGACATCGACGCACCCCGCTCGACCGTGTACGAGTCCGCGCACCTGATCTCCTCCAGGACCACGACCGAGTTCACCGAGTTCCCCATGGACGCGTCGGTGGCCGACTACCCCTCGCACCGTGAGCTCAAGCGCTACTTCGACGCCTTCGCCCGCCACTTCGACCTGCGGGAGGGCTACACCTTCGGCGCGGAGGTCTCCTCCGCGACTCCGGTCGGGGACGGCACCTGGGAGGTCGTCGCGGGCGGCGTGACCCACCGGCATGCGGGCGTCATCGTCGCCAACGGGACCCTGAGCGAGCCCAACATCCCGTCCTTCGCCGGACGGTTCGACGGCGAGCTCCTCCACTCGAGCGCCTACTCCTCGGCCACCGTGTTCGCCGACAAGCGAGTCCTGGTCGTCGGTGCCGGCAACTCCGGCTGCGACATCGTCGTCGATGCGGTGCACCACGCGAGGTCCGTCGACGTGAGCGTGCGCCGCGGCTACCACTTCGTGCCCAAGTACATCTTCGGTCGACCCGCGGACACCCTCAACCAGGGCAAGCCCCTGCCGGCCCGGATCAAGCAGGCCGTCGACTCGCGACTGCTCAAGATCTTCACCGGCGACCCGGTACGGCTGGGTTTCCCCGAGCCGGATCACCGGCTCTACGAGTCACACCCCGTCGTCAACACCCTGGTGCTCCACCATCTCGGGCACGGCGACCTGCGGGTGATGAGCGACATCGAGGCCTTCGACGGTGCGTTCGTGGAGTTCACCGACGGGCGTCGCGAGCAGTACGACATGGTGCTGCTGGCCACGGGATACGTCTTGAGCTACCCCTTCCTCGACCGCGACCTGCTCGACTGGAGCGGCGCCGCCCCGGACCTGTACCTGAACATCTTCAGTCGTCGTGACCCCAACCTCTTCGTCGTGGGCATGGTCGAGGCCTCGGGGATCGGGTGGCAAGGACGCTACGAGCAGGCCGAGCTGATCGCCCGACTCATCAGTGCGCGCACCGCGGCCCCGGACCGGGCCCGGGCTCTCGCCGAGAGCATCGCCGGGCCCAGCCCGGATCTCTCCGGGGGATACGACTATCTCGGTCTCGACCGCATGGCCTACTACGTCAACAAGGACGCCTACCGCAATGCTGTGCGTGCCGCGGTCTCCGCGCTGGAGGGACGCTGATGTTCGGGCTCCTGCCGATGGAGGGCGACGTCGACTCGATCACCATCGCCTTCGACGCGGGCTCGCTGACCGTTCTCAAGGTCGTCATCGGCTCCATCCTCTTCGGGATAGCCCTCGACACCCGGGTGCAGGACTTCACCGCCGCCCTCAAGCGGCCCGGGGTGATCGCCATCGGTGTGGCGGCCCAGTTCGTGTTCCTGCCCGCACTGACGTTCCTGCTGACGCTGGCCCTGGACGTCCGCGGCTCGGTCGCGCTCGGCATGATCCTGGTTGCCTGCTGCCCACCCGGGAACGTCTCCAACATCCTCACGCACCGCGCCGGCGGTGACGTCGCACTCTCGGTCTCGATGACCGCCGTCGGCAACGTGCTCGCGATCTTCCTGATGCCGCTCAACGTGGCGTTCTGGGGTGGGTTGCATCCCACCGGCAAGAGGGTGCTCGAGTCGATCGAACTCTCCGCGCTCGACATGCTCCTCGAGATCGCCTTCGTGATCGGCATCCCCTTCGTCCTGGGGATCACCCTCGCCAAGGTCTGGCCGCGCGCGGCCAAGGTCGCCCACACGATCATCGGGCCGGTCTCCTTCCTCGCCCTCGCCGCGGTCATCCTCATCGGCGTGCGGAACAACTGGGACATCTTCACCACCTTCATCGGCGTCGTCCTCGTTGCGGTCTTCCTCCACGACGCCCTCGCGATGGCGCTCGGGTACGTCATCGCCAGGGTGGCCCGACTCCCCGGTCCCAGCACCAAGGCCATGACCTTCGAGGTCGGCATCCGCAACGCCGGTCTCGGGTTGCTCCTGGTCTTCACGTACTTCGATGGTCTCGGTGGGATGGCCCTCGTGGCCGCGTGGTGGGGCATCTGGGACATCATCGCCGGGTTGGCGGTGGCTGCGGCCTGGAAGGCGCGCAGCGCGTCGGCCGACCCTGCGCCGGGGGCGATCGCGTGAAGATCCTCATCACCGGAGGAAGTGGCTTCCTCGGAACGTCGGTCGGCGCCGGCCTGGTGTCCGCCGGCCACTCGGTCATCAGCGCTGACCTGCGCCCCGCCGTGACACCCGGCGTCACCTCGACGCCGCTCGACGTGACCGACGCGGTCGGTGTGCGCTCCCTCCTGCTGGAGCACCGCCCCGAGGCGGTGGTCCACCTGGCCGCCATCGTCACCCCCGGCAAGGGGTCGCAGCGGGAGGTCGAGCGACGCGTGGACGTCGACGGCACCCGCAACGTCGTGGCCGGGTGCGTCGCCGCGGGTGTGCGTCGCCTCGTCGTCTCGTCCTCGGGTGCCGCCTACGGGTACCACCCCGACAACCCGGACTGGATCACCGAGGACCACCCGGTCCGCGGCAGCGTCGAGTTCGCGTACTCCGATCACAAGGCGCAGGTCGAGCACCTGCTGGCCGCCGCGCGCCGGGAGCACCCCCAGCTGGAGCAGGTGGTGTTGCGCATCGGGACGATCCTCGGCGAGCGGGTCGACAACCAGATCACGGCCCTGTTCCTCAGGAAGCGGCTGCTCGGGATCCGCGGCGCCAGATCGCCCTTCGTCTTCATCTGGGACGCCGACGTCGCCGCGATCGTGCAGCGGGCCGTGGTCGGGGACGTCATCGGGACGTTCAACGTCGCCGGCGACGGGGCGCTGCCGATCACCCAGATCGCCGAGCGCCTCGGCAAGCAGGTCCTGTGGCTTCCCGGCGGGGTGCTCCGGGCAGCGCTCGCGGTGGGTTCGACCGTGGGCGTCAGCCGCTACGGGCCGGAGCAGACCCGATTCCTGAAGTACCGGCCCGTGCTCGACAACACCCGGCTGCGCGAGGTCTTCGGTTACACACCGACCCACACCAGCGCCGAGGCCTTCGAGGCGTGGCTGGCGAGCCACCCCGAGGCGCTCGGCCGGAGGACCCGAGAAGGGTGAGGGGCGTCCCCTCAGTCCCAGGGGATGTCGATCGGACGGCCGTCGCCACCGCCGCAGTTGAGGACGGCCGACGCATCGCCGAAGACATGGGTCAGGGTGACGCGTTCACCGACGGCGCAGGTGTCCCGCAGCTCCGCCGGCCGGCCCGCCAGGCAGGACTTGCGACGGATGGCGAGCAGGGGACTGCCCTCGGGGACGTCGAGTCGCGCGGCCACCGTGGCGCTCGCCGGGACGGACCGGGTGTACTCCACGCCGGCGTCGAACTCCACCCCGCACCGCGATCGCAGCACCTCGTAGACGGAGGTCTGGGTCAGGTCGGCCTCGAGCAGTGGCTCGGCCGCGCTGGCGATGATCCACAACCGGTCCAGGGCGAAGGGGGAGTCGTCGGCATAGCGGATCCGGGTCACCTGCACGTAGGGGGTCTCCGGTCCCAGGCCGAGGGCCCGGGAGACCTCGGGAGAGGTCACGAGCCCTTGCGAGAGGACCTCCGAGCGCTCGTCGCTGCCGTGTGCGGTGATCGCCTCGCGCAGGCTGTACATCGGACCCAGACCGGTCGTGCGGCCGGCGCTGATGACATAGGACTGGCGTCCGCGGGCGCCGCCGACGATGCCTTGCTCGCGCAGCGGCCCGAGGGCCTGGCGGATGGTGCCGCGGCTGGCCGCGTACTCCTGCGTCAGCGCCAGCTCGCCGGGGAACCCGTCGACGAACTGGCCCTCCTGCAGCCTGCGCAGCAGGTCATCGCTGATCTGTCGCCACCGTGGAAGTGCCCGCACACCCACCCCTTCGGAATGTCTATACATTGACGTAGGGTCGTCACCATGAGCGACTCCACCCGACGCATCCTCACCATAGTCGCGGCTGTGGCCATCGTTGCTCTCCTGGCGGGAGGGGTGATGTTCTCCGACCGTGGCGGCGGGAGCACGGCCTCCGACGAGGGGGCGGCGAGCGCGCCGGAGCGACCCGAAGGCGGCCGAGAAGGAGTCCGGGCTGGCCCGTCGGGATGCCGACGACGTCACGGCCCTCGGCGACGAGGACGCCCCTCTGGTGCTCATCGAGTACTCCGACTACCGGTGTCCCTTCTGCGGCGCCTTTGCCCGCGACACGATGCCGGAGCTGACCAAGGAGTACATCGACACCGGCAAGGTCCGGTTCGAGTGGCGTGACTTCCCCGTCTTCGGCGAGGAGTCGATGGACGGGGCGATGGCTGCCAGGGCGGCCGGGGAGCAGGGCCGGTACTGGGAGTACCACGAGGCGATGTACGAGGACGCCCCCGAGCGCGGCCACCTGGAGATCACCCGCGCCGCGATCATGGACTGGGCCACGGAGGTCGACGTCCCGGACCTGAAGCAGTTCGAGAAGGACCTCGACGACCCCGACCTCAGGGCGAAGGTCGAGGCCGACGCGAGCGAGGCCAGCTCGGTCGGCGCGACCGGCACCCCCACCTTCGTCCTGGGGACCGAGCTCCTCGTCGGTGCGCAGCCGGTCGATGCCTTCCGGCAGGCCATCGACGCCCAGCTCGAGGCCCTGGGGGAGGAGTAGTGGACATCGGCTACACCGGGGCCCTCCTGGGCGGCGTCCTCACGCTGCTCAGCCCGTGCTCGGTGATGCTGCTGCCCGCGTTCTTCGCCTACGCCTTCACGTCCCCGACGGCGCTCATCGGGCGCACGGCCGTCTTCTACGCGGGGCTGAGCGCCACCCTGATCCCGTTGGGGGTCTTCGCCGGCTCCCTGGGATCGCTCGTGACGACCAACCGGTCGGCGCTGGTCGCGGTGGCCGCGGGCGTGGTCATCCTCTTGGGGATCTGGCAGCTCTCGGGGCTCCCGGTCCCGGGACTGACCCGCACCCGGGGGGCCGGCGGGGACCGGACCTCGGTCGTCTCCGTCTTCGCCCTCGGGGCCGTCTACGCCGTGGCCGGAGTGTGTGCCGGGCCGATCCTCGGGTCGGTGCTCATGGTGGCGGCCCTCGGCGGCAACCCGGTCTACGGCGGCTCCATGCTCGCGCTCTACGCGCTGGGCATGACCATTCCCCTCTTCGCCCTCGCTGCCCTCTGGAAGCGCATCGGCACCCGCGGACGTGCCCTGGTGGCCCCCAGGGAAGTCAGCCTCGGGCCCTGGCGCAACACCTGGACGATGGTCGTCTCCGGGCTGTTCTCGGTCGCCATCGGTGTCCTGCTGCTGGTGACCGACGGCACCGCCTCGCTCGGCGGCATGTTCACCATCGGCACCCAGCAGGCGGCCGAGTCCACCCTCGCGACGTGGAGCGAGGGGATCTCCGATGTCTGGTTCGTCCTCGCCGTCGGACTCGTCCTCGTCGTGCTCCTCGGCTGGCGACGCAGGGCGGTTCGGCACCGGGCGCGGCAGCAGCCCGAGGTGGTCGAGGGTGCGGACCTCGTCAGCCGAGAGCGCTGACGTGGACACGCTCACCCGCACGGCGACACCACGGCCCTCGGCCATCAGTGAGCTCCGCGCGTGGCCCGGGCGCCGATGGTGGACCGCTGGTGGTGTCGCCGTGCTCACCGTGCTGGTCACCGCCATGCCCACGGCGATGATCCCCACCCCCGTCTTCAGTCGTGACGTGCCCACCACACTGTGGGCGTGGCCGGTCCTCGTGCTCACTTCGGCCCTGGCCGGCATGGTGGCCGCCACCTACGTCGCCCGACGTGACCCGAGCGAAGGGCGTGACCCGGGGTCGCGCTTCGGCGGCCTCGGGGCCGTGACCACGTTCTTCGCCGTCGGGTGCCCCGTGTGCAACAAGCTCGTCCTGATCGCCCTGGGGTACTCAGGGGCCCTGCAGTACTTCGCCCCCGTCCAGCCCTTCCTGGCAGCCACGGCCATCGCCCTGCTCGGGTGGGCCCTGACCACGCGTATCCGCCGAGAAGGTGCCTGCCCCCTGCCATCGTGAGAGGTGGGTATCCCACTCCCTCGGGCCAGGGAGTAACGATGGGTACATTCCCCCATGTCGTCATCTGGGCTCTCTGGGCCAGAGTGACGGCATGAACCACTCCTCAGCCCGCGCCGTCGTGGACGCACTGATCAGCGAGCACCTGCTGGACCCCGCCGCGCGTGAGCGCTCCCTCCGGGTGGTCGTGGCTGCCCTCGCTGCGCCCCAGGTGCAGGCGCCCGCCTCGACGCCCGGCGCAACCCCGGCACGCCGAGGTCTGCCTCGGCTCGTCGAGGTGGTCGCCTATGTCGGCGGCGCGCTGGTGCTCGCCGCCGGAGCGCTGTTCCTGGCCCAGGAGTGGCCCGGACTCGGCTATCCGACACGGGTGACCATGCTCGCCGTGGTCATGGTCGTGCTCGGCTGTGCCGGGGCGGTGAGCGCGAGGATGCCGGCCGAGTCCCCCCTTCGCCATCCGGTCAACGACTCCCGGCGTCGCCTCTCGGGCACCCTGCTGACCGGAGCGGCCCTCACCGCTGCCTTCCTGGCCGGCCTGGTCGTCGACCACCACGTGGACGCGAACCTGCAGGAGATCTCCTGGCCCGTCGTCGCCGGTGGTGTGCTCGGGCTGGTGGTCTGCGCCGTCGGCCACCGGCTGGCGCCCACCGCACTCGGGGTGCTGGGGATGCTCGCCTTCCTGGTGACGGCGGTGATGAGCCTCGTCAGCGTGGTCGATGACTTCTGGATGGTGGGTGCCGCGCTGTTCCTCACCGGGGCGCTGTGGCTCGCGCTCGCCGAGGCCGGTGCCTTCCGCGAGCTCGCTGTCGCCCGCGCCGCAGGGGTCGCGACCGCGCTCGTCGGTGCGCAGCTCGCGGTCATCGAGGGCACCGACTCCTGGATCGGCTACGTCCTCACCCTGGTCGTGGTCCTCGTGGGCATCGTCGCCTACCTGCGGACCACCGCCTGGCCCTACCTGGCCGGAGCGGTCGGCGGCGTCACCCTGCTCGTGCCCGAGGTGGTCTCGGACTGGACCGAGGGCTCCCTGGGTGCCATCGGCGCCGTGCTCGTCACCGGAGTCACCCTGCTGATCGCCTCGTTCGCCGGGTACCGGCTGCGCGCCGAGGCCACCGAGGAGCGTGTCGATGGCCCGGGTCCCGCGGAGGACGTGCTCCGCGGGGAGTGATCTGATGAGTGGATGATCTCCGAGGCGACGGGTGGTGACACCTCCTACGGACGCCTCCTCGTCGCTCTCGTCTGCGCGGCCGTCGCCACCTTCGCCCAGCTCTACTCGCCGCAGGGGGTCCTGCCGCAGATCGCCACCGACCTGGGAGTCAGTGCCGACCGTGCGGCCCTGACGGTCTCGGCGGCCACCCTCGGCCTGGCGGTCGCGGTGGTGCCGTGGTCCTTCGTCGGCGACCGGTACGGGCGGCGACCGGCGATGATCGTCGCCGTCTCCGGTGCCACCGTCCTCGGCCTCGGGTCTGCGTGGATGCCCTCCTTCGAGCTCGTGCTCCTCGTCCGGCTGTTCGAGGGGGTCTTCATCGGGGGTGTGCCGGCCCTGGCGATGGCCTACCTCAACGAGGAGATCCGGGCGCGGGCCGCAGCGGTTGCGGCGGGATGGTTCGTCGGTGGGACGACGATCGGTGGACTCCTCGGTCGGGTGATCGCCACACCCGTCGCGGACGCGACGTCCTGGCGGGTCGGGATGACCACCGTCTCGCTCGTCGCGGCGGCTGCCGCAGTGGCCTTCGTGGTGCTGGCACCCCCCGAGCGCCGCTTCGTCCGGGTGCACGGGGAGGGTCCACTCGACCGGGCGCGACGCGTGCTGACCAATCTGCGCGATGCTCCGCTCGCCGGCCTGTACCTCGTGGCCTTCCTCCTCATGGGAGGTTTCGTCGCCGTCTACAACTACCTGGCCTTCCGGCTCGTCGACGAGCCCTACCTGCTGCCGGCGTGGGCCGTGGGGCTGACCTTCCTCGCCTACCTGGCCGGCACGATCTCGGCCCCTCGCGCCGGGGTGCTTGCGGCCCGGCACGGGCGGTACCCGGTCCTCGTGACCATGGTCGTGGTGATGCTGGCCGGCCTCCTGACCACCCTGGCCCGCCCGCTGTGGCTCGTGCTGCTCGGACTGGTCGTCATGACCGCCGGATTCTTCGGCGCGCACTCGGTGGCCTCGGGGTGGGCAGGGGCGAGGGCGGTCACCGCGCGCTCCCAGTCCACCGGGCTGTACAACCTCGCCTACTACGGCGGGTCCAGCGTGCTGGGGTGGGCCGGTGGTCTGGCGTGGCACTGGACCGGGTGGGCCGGGGTGGTGGCCTTCGTCGGGGTCGCCACGTCCTTGGCCGTCCTCGTCCTCTGGGTGCTGGTGCGGCCGGCAACCATTAGCGTGGACGTCTGACCCGCGATGAAGGGGGACCACATGAGTCAACCGCCACCCGTGCCGGAGCGGCGCACGGACGACCACGCACCGGAGTCCGACCCGGGCGTCGAGGTCGACGAGAAGTCACCCGGAGAGCGTGACCCGGGCATCGGACAGCGGGCGAACCGCGTGCGCTGGGTGGGTCTGGCCGCAGGTCTGGTCGGGGCCGTGCTCGTGTTCGTGCTCATGCCGGGCGATGTCCCCTATGCCGCGCGGGTCACTGCGGGCACCGCCGTGCTCATGGGCATCTGGTGGATGACGGAGGCGCTCCCGATCCCCGCGACCGCGCTGGTGCCCCTGATCGTCTTCCCCGTCCTCGCCGATGCGGACATCGCCGAGGTCGGCGGGTCCTACGGCAGCGACATCATCTTCCTCTTCATGGGCGGGTTCATGCTCGCGCTGGCGATGCAGCGCTGGAACCTGCACCGGCGGATCGCCCTGGTGACCGTCCGGGCGATGGGCACCAACCCGTCGATGGTCATCGCCGGGTTCATGATCGCCACCGGCTTCCTCTCGATGTGGGTGTCCAACACCGCCACCGCCGTGATGATGCTGCCGATCGGGGTCTCGGTGCTCATGCTCGTGACCAAGCTCGAGGCGCGCACGGAGCCGGCCGCAGACGATGGATCCGCCGCGGAGCCGCCCGGGGTCGAGGCCGCGGTGACGCAGACCAACTTCGGCACCGCCCTCATGCTCGGCATCGCCTATGCCGCGTCGATCGGGTCCCTCGGCACGATCATCGGCACCCCGCCCAACACCCTTCTCGTGGGCTATCTCTCCGACAGCCACGACATCACCATCGGTTTCGGTCAGTGGATGATCGTCGGGGTCCCCCTCGCGGTCGTCTTCCTCGTCATCTGCTGGTTCCTGCTGACCAAGGTGATCTTCCGGCCCGAGCTGGACGAGATCCCCGGGGGGCGCCAGCTGATGAACCAGGAGATCGCGAAGCTCGGGAGCATGTCCCAGGGGGAGGTGCGGGTCCTGGGCATCTTCGTGCTCGCCGCGGTGTCGTGGGTGGCCATCCCGCTGATCTACGACGAGGTCCCGATCAGCGACGCCGGCATCGCCATGACCGTCGCCGTCCTCCTCTTCCTCCTGCCGGCCGGATCGGCCCGAGGAGTTCGCCTCCTGGACTGGGACAGCGCGGTCCGGCTGCCGTGGGGCGTCCTGCTGCTCTTCGGCGGTGGGCTGGCGCTCTCCGGGCAGTTCAGCTCGTCCGGGCTGACGAAGTGGATCGGCGAGCAGGCCGAGGGGCTCGGGGGCCTCCCGGTCGTGGTGCTCGTCGCTGCCTTCGCCACGGGGGTCATCTTCCTCACCGAGCTGACGAGCAACACCGCGACTGCGGCGACCTTCCTCCCCGTCGCCGGAGGAGTCTCCATGGGTATCGGGGTCGATCCGATGCTGCTGACGATCCCGGTGGCACTCGCGGCCACGAGCGCCTTCATGCTGCCGGTCGCGACCCCGCCGAATGCGATCGCCTTCGGTTCGGGGTACGTGACCATCCCGCAGATGGTCAAGGGAGGGATCTGGCTCAACCTCATCGGCATCGTGCTGGTGACCCTGACGGTCATGACCTTGGCGGTCTGGGTCTTCTCGATCACCTACTGACCGTGCAGCCCAGGGCGATGGCAGGCCCGTCGGTGACGTGGGCGCGGACTGTGCGGTGACGTGCCCGAGGAGGCCGGTAGGAAGTGGGCCTCCGAGCCGGGTCTCTGACGCCTAGGGTGAACGCATGCTGCTCTCCGACAGGGACATCCGGGCCGAGATCGATGGCGGGCGGGTCGTGCTGGATCCGTGGGACCCGGCGATGGTCCAGCCGAGCAGTGTCGACGTGCGGATGGACAAGTACTTCCGCCTCTTCGACAACCACAAGTACCCGGTCATCGATCCTGCGGCCGACCAGCCCGATCTCACCCGGCTCATCGAGGTCGACTCCGGAGAGGGCTTCGTCCTCCACCCGGGCGAGTTCGTCCTCGGCTCCACCCTGGAGACGATCACCCTGCCGGATGATCTGGCCGCCCGGGTCGAGGGCAAGTCCTCCCTCGGCCGCCTCGGTCTGCTCACCCACGCGACCGCCGGTTTCGTCGACCCGGGCTTCTCCGGTCACGTCACTCTCGAGCTGAGCAATGTGGCGACCCTGCCGATCCGCTTGTGGCCGGGGATGAAGATCGGCCAGCTGTGCTTCTTCCGGCTCTCCTCACCCGCCGAGCACCCCTACGGCTCAGCGGCCTACGGCTCGCACTACCAGGGCCAGCGCGGCCCGACCGCGAGTCGGTCCTTCGCGAACTTCCACCGCACCGACGTCTGAGTCGGTGCCCCGGGCCGGCAGAGATGGCGAAGGACGCGCGCCGCGGATTGTCGTGACCCGCGGGTAACGTCTCTCCCATGAGCGCCGACCCCACGAGCCAGGCTCCCTACGAGACGATCCGCGAGGAGCACGAGTCGCGACGGGTCTCGGCCTTCCGCGACGACGCCCTCGGTGCTCTCGACGCGACCGGGGTCGCGGCCGAGATCCGGGCCGGACGGGTCAGTGCGGGGGAGGCCGTCGAGGCGGCCATCGAGCGGGTGGCCTCGGTCGACCCGGTCCTCGGCGCCACGACGGTCGGCGACGTCGACCGGGCGCGGGAGCGTGCTGCCCACCTGCCGGCGGGGACATCCGCCCCCTTCGCCGGGGTGCCGACCGCGATCAAGGACAACGTGCCGGTCGCCGGGCTGCCGATGACCGCCGGCTCCGAGGCACTGTCCAGGACGCCGAAGACCACCGACGCGGCCTTCGTCCGGCAGTTCCTCTCCACCGGACTCATCCCGATCGCGACGACGACCTGTCCGCCCTTCGGGTGGACCGCGACGACCGAGCGTCCGGGTGGGCTGGTCACGCGCAACCCGTGGGCGACCGGCTACTCCTCCGGAGGCTCCTCCGGCGGGTCCGCCGCGCTCGTCGCCTCCGGTGCCCTCCCCATCGCCCACGGCAACGACGGCGGTGGCTCGATCCGCATCCCCGCCGCAGCGTGCGGCCTCGTCGGTCTCAAGGTCAGCCGCGGACGACTGCTCGGTGAGCCGGCGACCGACCGGGCCCCGGTGAAGATCGTCGTCAACGGTGTCCTCTCGCGGACCGTGCGCGACACCGCGCACTTCCTCGCCGCCGCCGAGCAGTACCAACCCGCGGGCACGCTGCCCCCGGTCGGTCTCGTCGAGGGGCCGGGGGCCCGCCGGCTGCGGATCGGGATGATGATCGACTCGCCGCTCGTCCCGCCGACCGACGCGCAGACCCGCGGGGCCGTCGAGGCAGCCGGTCGGCTGCTCGAGGGGCTCGGGCACTCGGTCGACCCGGACCTGTCGCTGCCGGTCCCCGGGTTCTTCAAGAGCGACTTCGAGGACTACTGGGGTCTGCTCGCCCTGAGCTCCGCGACCCAGGGAGCGAAGATCTACGGCGAGGGCTTCGACGCGAGTCGGCTCGATCCCTTCACCCGCGGGCTCGCCGCTCGCGCCAAGAAGCGTCTGTACCGGCTCCCGCTGGCCATCGCCCGGCTGGCGCTGACCGGACCCGGGTCCGAGCGACTCTTCCCCGAGACCGCCGACCTCGTCCTCACGCCGACGCTCGCGCACACCAGCCCGCGCATCGGCTACCTGTCCGGGGACCTGGACTTCGAGACGCACTTCGAGCGGCTCCCGCCGTACGTCGGCTTCACCCCGCTGCACAACGCGAACGGGCAACCGGCGATCTCGCTGCCGCTGGGTGTGACCGATGACGGGCGTCCGATCGGCGTGATGATCTCGGCCCGTCGCGGGCAGGAGCGACTGCTGCTCGAGCTGGCCTTCGAGCTGGAGGCCGCGGCCCCCTTCGCCCGGCTCGGCTGATCGGGCACGCGAGGATCGGTCGTCCCACGGCGTGTGCCAAGGTGACGCCCATGCCTGACTTCACTCCCGGCGAGACCGGCACCGACGAGGTCCTCTTCGCGCAGGACGGTGTGCTGGGCCGTGTCCTGCTCAACCGCCCCCGGGCGATCAACTCCCTGACGCGGGAGATGGTCCGCGCGGTACGTGCCCGGCTCGAGACCTGGGCCGATGACGACGCGGTGAGCGTCGTCTCGATCGAGGGTGCGGGGGAGCGCGGACTGTGCGCCGGCGGCGACATCCGGGCGGTGCGCGAGGCGCATCTGGCCGGCACCACCGGGGGAGTGGACTTCTGGGCCGACGAGTACGTGCTCGATGCGCAGATCGCCGAGTACCCGAAGCCGGTCATCGCGGTCATGGACGGGATCGTCATGGGTGGTGGGCTCGGGATCTCGATGTTCGCGGACGCCCGGTGGGTGACGGAGCGATCGAAGGTCGCCATGCCCGAGACGAGGATCGGATTCTTCCCCGATGTCGCCGCGACCTACCTCCTCTCCCGTGCGCCCGGGGAGCTCGGGACGCACATGGCCCTGACCGGAACGACCATCACCGGGGCCGATGCGGTGCACGTGGGTCTGGCCGACAGCGTCATCGACTCGACGAGCGTGCCCGACCTGCTGGCCGAGGTCGCCGACGGTCGGCCCGTGGAGGCCGTCGCCACCGGTGCTGCAGGAGACGAAGGGAGCCTCCTCGCCCCGGCCCGCGGATGGATCGACGAGTGCTATGCCAGCGACGACCCGGCGGCCATCCTCGAGCGTCTGCGTGCGCACCCGCACCAGGACGCCCGGGCGGCTGCCGTCGAGATCGCGGCGCGCTCACCGCTGTCGGTGGCGGTCACCCTCGAGGCGCTGCGTCGCGCTGCCGACGCGCGCTCGGTGCGCGAGGTGCTCGAGACCGACACGACCGTCAGTGCCCGGCTGCTCGAACGGGCCGACTTCACCGAGGGGGTGCGGGCCCAGCTCGTCGACAAGGACAGGTCACCGACGTGGGAGCACGCCAGGCTGGACGAGGTGACCCGGGAGGAGGTTCTCGCACTCTTCGCCGCGGCACGGTGACGGGGCGCGGGGTCCTTGGCGATGTCGCCAACAAGGCGGCCAGCCTCCTGTTCGTCAACGCCGAGTGGGCGTACTCTCAGCGAAGCTCTCTCCGACGGAAGTGATCCCATCGTGACCAGCTCATCAGCCGCCCCGGAACGCACCCAACTGGAGCGAACCCTCAAACCGCAGTGGGTGTGGGCCATCGCCCTCGGCTCCGCCATCGGGTGGGGGGCCTTCGTCCTGCCCACCGACTGGCTGGCCACCGCAGGACCCTTCGGCACCATGATCGGGCTGGTGATCGGTGCCGCCCTGATGTGCCTGATCGCGGTGAGCTACGGCTTCCTCATCCGCACCTTCCCCGTGTCCGGGGGTGAGTACGCGTACACGTACACGGCCTTCGGTCGGTTGCACGCCTATGTCTGCGGGTGGTTCCTGACGCTCGGCTACATCTCGATCGTGGCGCTGAATGCCTCGGCGTTGGCCCTGCTCTTCCGTCGCATGCTGCCGTGGATGGTCGAGTGGGTGCCGCTGTGGGAGGTCGCCGGTTGGCAGGTCTACCTCGGCGAGGTGCTGGTGGCGAGCCTGGCGCTCGTGGTCTTCGCGGTCTTCAACATCCGGGGCACGACCCTGTCCGGCCGGATGCAGTACGCCTTCTGCCTGATCATGCTGGTTGCGGTGGCCTTCCTGGTGGTGGGTACCGTGCTGCACCCGGGGACGCCGTGGAGCAACCTGCAGCCCGGCTTCCCCGACGGGGTGGCGCCGGTGTCCGCGACCCTGGCCATCGTGGCCATCGCCCCCTGGGCCTATGTCGGCTTCGACAACGTCCCCCAGGCGGCCGAGGAGTTCGACTTCCCCCCGGGCAAGGCCTTCGGACTCATCGTGCTGGCCATCATCGCGGCGGCAGGCATCTACGTCGCGATGGTGCTCGCCAGTGGCGCGGCCATCCCGTGGGCCGAGCTCGTCGCGAGCGAGCCGGCCTGGGGCACCGCGGACGGGATGTCGGCCATGTTCGGAACCCTCGGCCTGGTCGTCCTGGCGGTCGGGGTCTCGATGGGGGTCTTCACCGGTCTCAACGGCTTCTACATCTCCGCCAGCCGGTTGCTCTTCGCCATGGGACGCGCGCACACCATCCCGACCGTCTTCGCCCGGCTGCACCCGCGCAGCGGCACCCCGGCGACCGCCATCGCGTTCGTCACCGCCATCTGCCTGATCGCGCCGTGGTTCGGGCGGGAGGCCTTGGTGTGGGTGGTCGACATGAGCGCGGTGGGTGTGACGATCGCCTACACGTACACGTGCCTGGCAGCCTTCCGTCTCTTCAAGTGGTCCAGCGCGCCCGAAGCCCCCGGTGACCCCGAGGGTGTGCGCTCGTCCGCCAAGAAGGTCATGAGTGCCCTGGGCGCCATCACCGGCGTGGGCTTCTTCCTGCTGCTCATGACGCCTGGTTCGCCGGCCCAGCTGGGCACGGAGTCGCTCATCGCCCTGGGCATCTGGACGGTCCTCGGTGTGGTGTTCTTCTTCGCCCACCGCTCGCGGCAGGGAGTCGCCCTGACCGACGACGAGATGGACCACATGGTGCTCGGCGAGCACCGGTCGACCCGCGCGGACTGACGGCGCGCCGATGGTGGTCGTGCAGTCCCGGCCGCGCCGACGGCGTGGCGGGTCCCCGGGTCTCTCGCCCCTGCGCGGGATAGGTTTGACCATCATCAACCGCGAGGAGTTGTGCCGGTGATCCGGTTGGACGGCGTGACGATGCAGTACCCGGACGGCACGCTCGCCGTCGACGACCTCAGCCTCACCGCACCCGACCGGGAGATCACGGTCCTCGTCGGTCCCTCCGGCTGCGGCAAGACGACGACCCTGCGGATGATCAACCGGATGGTCCAGCCCACCTCGGGATCGGTGAGCATCGACGGCACGGACATCATGTCGATGGACGCGGCCGAGCTGCGTCGGGGGATCGGGTACGTGATCCAGCACGGCGGTCTCTTCCCCCACCACACGGTCGAGCGCAATGTCGCGGCCGTGCCGATCCTGCTGGGGACGCCCAAGCGGCAGGCCCTCTCCCGTGCCCGCGAGCTGCTCGAGCTCGTCGGCCTCGACCCGGCGCTCGGCCGGCGGTACCCCAGCCAGCTCTCCGGCGGGCAGCAGCAGCGCATCGGCGTCGCCCGCGCGCTCGCGGCCGACCCCCCGGTGATGCTCATGGACGAGCCCTTCTCCGCCGTCGACCCCGTGGTGCGCGAGCAGCTGCAGGAGGAGTTCCTGCGCCTGCAGGCCGAGCTCGGCAAGACGATCGTCATGGTCACCCACGACATCGACGAGGCGATCAAGCTCGGTGACCACGTCGCGGTCATGAGGGTCGGCGGGAAGATCGGCCAGTTCGCTCGTCCGCACGAGCTGCTCGCTCATCCGGCGGACGCCTTCGTCGCCGACTTCCTCGGCCGCGACCGCGGATACCGGGCACTGGGCTTCGACGCGGCGGACATCCCCATCCACCCGGAGTCGACGGTCGCCATCGGCGCCTCCGTGAGCGCGGCGCAGCGCGAAGCCGGCCACGACGGATGGACGCTCGTGGTGGACCCCGAGAGGCATCCCCTCGGCTGGATCCGACCGGCCGTCCTGCCGGACGACGGGAGTGTCGACGAGGGCGCCCTCGCGCTGGGCGGCACCCTGGCCACGGCCGGGGGCCCGCTGCGCGTCGCGCTCGACGCCGCACTGTCCTCCCCGAGCCGACGCGGGGTCGTCGTCGACGACGACGGCGTGCTCATGGGCACCTGTCTGGCGACGGAGGTCCTCGACGTCATCGAGTCCCGCGACCGGCCCCGTGATCCCGGGGCCGAAGGGGGCTGACGTGGACTGGATCCTCGCCCACCCCGACGACATCATCGTGCTCACCCTGCGCCACACCTGGCTGGCCGGAGTGCCGCTCCTGCTGGGGCTGCTCCTCTCCCTTCCCCTGGGGTGGCTGGCCCGGCGCAACCCGCGCCTGCAGGGATCGGTGATCACCCTCTCGGGGCTGCTCTACACGATTCCCTCGTTGGCGCTCTTCGTCCTCATGCCGCTCATCCTCGGCACAGGCATCCTCGACCCGATCAACGTCGTCGTCGCGATGACGATCTACACGATCGCGCTGCTCGTGCGCTCCGTCGTCGACGGGCTCGGATCGGTGCCGGAGGAGGTCGCCCGGTCCGCAACGGCGATGGGTTTCACCCCGCTGCGCCGGTTCTTCGGCGTCGAGCTCCCGCTGGCCGTACCGGTCATCGCGGCCGGGTTGCGGGTGGCCGCGGTGAGCAATGTCAGCATCGTCTCCATCGCCTCGCTCATCGGGGTCAGCCAGCTCGGTGACCTGCTCATCGACGGGTACAACCGGGCCATCGGCGGAGAGCTGCTCGCGGGCATCGCCGGCTGCGTCGTCCTCGCCCTCGTCCTCGACGTCCTCATCCGCGTGGTGGAGCGGGCGCTCACCCCCTGGCGCCGGCTCGGTCCGGGAGGCGCCCGATGATCGGCTCGATCCTCGAGTGGCTCACGAGCGCGCAGGCGTGGTCCGGGTCCGACGGCATCCTCGCCCGACTGCTCGAGCACATCGCCTACACCGCGATCGTGGTGGCCATCGCCGCCCTCATCGCCGTGCCCCTCGGGCTGTGGATCGGCCACTCCGGGCGCGGTCGGTGGTTCGTCACGACGGCCAACGCGCTGCGTGCCGTCCCGACGCTCGGCCTCCTCTTCGCGCTGACCCTCGTGCTCCTGCCCGTGCTCCCGGGGGACGCGGCCTTCCTCGTCCCGAGCGTCGCGGTCCTCGTGCTGCTCGCGGTGCCGCCGATCCTCTCGGGCACCTACGCGGGCGTCGAGGCGATCGAGCCGGCGACCCGGGATGCCGCCCGCGGTATCGGCATGACCGGACGCGAGGTCCTCTGGCAGGTCGAGCTGCCGATCGCCCTGCCGCTCCTGATCTCCGGCCTGCGCGCGGCAGTGCTCCAGGTCGTGGCCACGGCGACGATCGCTGCCTACGTGGGGTTGGGCGGGCTCGGCCGCTTCCTCATCGACGGCCTGGCGACCCAGGACTACGTGAGTACCGCGGGTGGCGCGATCCTCGTGGCCCTCCTCGCGCTCGGGCTGGATGCCCCCTTCGCTCTCCTGGAGCGGCTCCTCGTCTCGCCCGGGCTCACCGGGCGCACCCCGCGGTCGCAGCGCCGCGACGCCCGCACCATCGACTCCACCCCCACACCCGCACCATCAGGAGGCACCTCATGAGCCGCAGCGTCACCCCCCTTCGTCCTCGCCGGATCCGCACCGCAGCACTGGCCCTCACGGCGGCCGGTGCCCTCACGCTGACCGCCTGCGGAGGAGGCGGGGACCCGCTCTCCTCCGACTCCGGCGAAGGGGGAGACGGCTCAGGTGACATCGTGGTCGGGTCCGCGGACTTCTCGGAGTCGATCCTCCTGGCGCACATCTACGCCGGCGCGCTCGATGCCGAGGGTGTCGACGCGACGACGAAGACGGGCATCGGCTCGCGAGAGGTCTACCTCAAGGCGCTGGAGGAGGGATCCGTCGACGTCCTGCCGGAGTACACCGGTGGGCTGGCCCTGTACAACGACGAGGACTTCGCGGAGACCGACCCGGAGAAGACGTACGAGGGTCTCAAGGAGGTCCTGCCCGAGGGCATGGTGGTCCTCGAGAAGTCGGCTGCGGAGAACAAGGACTCGATGGTCGTCACGAAGGAGACCGCGGAGAAGGATGACCTGGAGGCCGTCGAGGACCTCAAGGGTGGTGCCGCCGACATGACGCTCGGCGCCCCCTCGGAGTTCAAGACGCGCGCCCAGGGGATCCCGGGGCTGGAGAAGACCTACGGCATCACCTTCGGGGACTTCCGGCCGCTCAAGCCGGGGCAGGCGACCAACGGCGCGCTGAAGAACGGTCAGATCGACGTGGCCAACATCTTCAGCACCGACCCGGCCATCCCGGAAAACGGCTTCGTCGTGCTCGAGGACTCGAAGAACCTCTTCGGCAGCCAGAACGTCGTGCCCCTGGTGCGCACCGACGCCGAGGACACGGTCGCCGACGCCCTCGACGGCGTCTCGGAGAAGCTCACCACCGAGAAGCTGCAGGAGATGCTCACGCGGACCGACGTCGACAAGGAGGACCCGGAGAAGGTGGCCGAGGACTTCCTCAAGGAGGAGGGGCTCGCCTGATCGTCGTGGGTGGCTGACGAGCCCGCTCTGCGCCGACGGCCGAGCGCTGTCGGTGGTCGAACGTATGATCGACTCATGTCGATGATGACACAGTGGCACGAGGCGGGGGTCCTGCCCGGACTGCGTGACGCGCTGCGCTCCGTGATGGGTGCCGCCGAGGACGTGGAGTCGTTGTGGCGACTGGGCGAGGGTGAGGTGGCCGAGGGGCTGGCGCTGGTGGGTCGACTGCGGCAGCTGATCGACGTGGCCGAGGTCGGCCTGGTGCGTGAGGGCCTCCAGCGGGGCCTGCCGGCGCAGGAGTCGTGGTCGGCGCACGACTGGGTCTCGCGGGCGGAGTCGGTGATGGCCCCGGCGCCGGATGGCCGACAGGTGACCCGGGTCGTGCGGGTGGCGAAGGGGGAGGCCCGCGTTGCGGAGGTCACCGAGGCCTTCGCCGCGGGTGATCTGCCGTTGGTCAAGGCGGACCAGCTGGTGCGCTTCGAGGAACACGTCTCGCGGGTGGCTGACCCCGAGGAGCTGGCTGACGCGGTGAGTGTGCTGGTGCAGGGTGCGCGGGACGAGGAGGTCGCGACCGGGCCCGAGGGGCGGGGGCCGCGCGAGCGGGTGGCCGGGTTGTCGGAGAGGGAGTTGGCGGTGGCGATCACCCGCACGGGCCGCCTGCTGCGGCCCGACCCGGAGCTTGAGCGAGAGGACCGACGGGCCAAGGCCGGTCGGGCGCTGTTTCGCAGTGAGGGCCCGGCGGGGATGACGACCTTCCGGCTGGTCCTCGACCCCGAGGGCGCCGCCGTGGTCGATGGCGCGGTGGCTGCGTTGTCGGCGCCGGTGAAGGGGCCGGACGGGGAGCACGATGAGCGCCCGGCGGCGCAGCGGCGGGCGGATGCGGTGGTGGAGGTCGTGCGACGTGGGGTCTCCTCACCCGGGCAGGAGCCCAAGAGCGAGAAGGCCCAAGTGCACGTGAGCATCCCGTTGAGCGATCTGCTGGGTCAGGGCGCGCACGGCGCCGGGGTGACGATGACCGGGCAGGTCCTCGCCCCGTCGGTGGTGCGACGGATGGCCTGCGACGCAGGCATCATCCCCGTCGTCCTCGGCGGTGACGGGGAGATCCTGGAGCTGGGCCGCTCGGTCCGGCTGTTCACGCCCGGTCAACGCCGAGCGGTGTGGCTACGGGATGGTGGTTGCACGTATCCGGGGTGCACGATGCCCCCGCAGTGGTGCGATGCGCACCACGTGGACTGGTGGTCCCGCGGCGGGGCGAGCGATGTCAGCAATGCGGCTCTGCTGTGCCAGCGCCATCACACCAAGGTCCACACCCAGGACCTGACCGCGACGGTCACTGACACCGCGGTCACCTGGCATCTGTAGCTGTCCCGCCCCGCAGCCCGCCGACCACGGCGGGCCACGAGGGATGTCCAAGGCAGGACGAAGGGGCCGCCCACCAGTGGTGGACGGCCCCTTCGGTCTCGGCTGGTCACTCCCAGGACGGGTTGGCGTTCTTCTTCGCCAGGTCCGACTGGTCGGAGTCACTGGCCGCCGGGGGAGTGGACTCCTCGGTGGACGCGGCCTCCTCCGGGGCGGCGTCCGCTTCGGGTGTCTGCTCGGTGGCTGCCGCGGGCTCGGCCTGCTCCTGCTGGGGCTCGGGGGCAGTGTCCGACTCGGGCTCGGTGGCCGCTTCCGGCTCAGCCTCCGACTCCTGCGTTGCGGGGGCCTGAGTGGCAGCCGGGGCGCCGGACTCCCAGGAAGGAGCGGCGTTCTTGGCAGCGAGGTCGCTGTCGCCGGTTGAGCTCGGGACCTCGGTGGTAGCAGCCGGCTCGGACGTCGTGTCCGTGGCCTGTACCGAGGACGTGTCCTCGGCCCGGGCCTCGTTCGTGTCGTCCTCGGTTGGATCCGTGGACTCCTGGTCCGTGGACTCCTTGTCGGTGGATTCCTTGGGGGCCGCTTCCGGCTCCTGTGTTGCGGGGGCCTGAGTGGCAGCCGGGGCGCCGGACTCCCAGGAAGGAGCGGCGTTCTTGGCAGCGAGGTCGCTGTCGCCGGTTGAGCTCGGGACCTCGGTGGTAGCAGCCGGCTCGGACGTCGTGTCCGTGGCCTGTACCGAGGACGTGTCCTCGGCCGGGGCCTCGTTCGTGTCGTCCTCGGTTGGTTCCGTGGACTCCTGGTCCGTGGACTCCTTGTCGGTGGATTCCTTGGGGGCCGCTTCCGGCTCCTGTGTTGCGGGGGCCTGAGTGGCAGCCGGGGCGCCGGACTCCCAGGAAGGAGCGGCGTTCTTGGCAGCGAGGTCGCTGTCGCCGGTTGAGCTCGGGACCTCGGTGGTAGCAGCCGGCTCGGACGTCGTGTCCGTGGCCTGTACCGAGGACGTGTCCTCGGCCGGGGCCTCGTTCGTGTCGTCCTTGGCCGGGGCCGTGGTGGCCTCCTCGCTCGTGGCCTCCTCAGTGGCAGCCGGTGCGGTGGCAGCCGGTGCGCCGGTTTCCCAGGAGGGGGCCGCGTTCTTCGCAGCGGTCGAGTCGTCCGTGGTGGCGGGCCCCTCGTCCTTGGGCTCCTCGTTCGTGGGCTCCTCGGTGGCTGCCGGTGCGGTGGCTGCCGGTGCGCCGGTTTCCCAGGAGGGGGCCGCGTTCTTCGCAGCGGTCGAGTCGTCCGTGGTGGCGGGCCCCTCGTCCTTGGGCTCCTCGTTCGTGGGCTCCTCGGTGGCTGCCGGTGCGGTGGCTGCCGGTGCGCCGGTTTCCCAGGAGGGGGCCGCGTTCTTCGCGGCAGCTGAGCCGGTTTCCCAGGACGGCGCCGCGTTCTTGTCTGCGGGGGTTGCCTCGGCGGCGGGCGCCTCGTCCTTGGGCTCCTCGGGTGCGGCCGAGGTGGAGGTCCCGGTCTCCCACGAGGGGGCCGCGTTCTTGTTCGCGACAGTCTCCTTGCCCTCGACTGCCTTCGGGTCCTCGCCGGCCTCCTCAACCGCCTCGGCGGTCGCGGCGGTCTCGGCCTCGCTCGGGGGCTCGGGGGTCGCCCCCTTCGCGTCCTGCCCCTCGGTCGGCGCGGGGACGGCAGTCTTGGGCTCGGCCTCGGCCTGCTCCTCGGACTCCGTCTTCGCCTCCTTCGCGGTGGTCGCGGTCTCCTTGACGGAGGCGAGGAGCATCTGGGCCACATCGACGACCTCGATCTCCTCCGAGGCGCCTTCGGACTGCTTGGCCGTCAGCCCGTCGCTGAGCATGACGCGGCAGAAGGGGCAGCCGACGGCGATGCGGTCCGCGCCGGTGGCGATGGCCTCCTCGGTGCGGTTGAGGTTGATGCGCGACCCCAGCTGCTCCTCCATCCACATGCGGGCACCACCGGCGCCACAGCAGAAGGACTTCTCCTTCGAGCGCTCCATCTCCTTCAGCTCGACGCCCGGCAGGGCGGAGATGAGCTCACGCGGCGGGGCGTAGACGTTGTTGTGGCGACCCAGGTAGCAGGGGTCGTGGTAGGTCACCGACGGTGCGGTCGAGGCGACGTCCTTGAGGCTTGACTTGCGCGGGCTCTCGGGACGGTTGACCGGGGCGATCTTCTTCTCACGGACGAGGCGGTTGAGCAGCTGCGTGTGGTGGAGCACCTCGTAGTGACCACCGAGCTGCGGGTACTCGTTCTTGATCGTGTTGAAGCAGTGCGCGCAGGTGACGACGATCTTCGTCGCACCGACCTCGTTGAGGGTCTCGACGTTCTGCTCCGCGAGCATCTGGAAGAGCACCTCGTTGCCCGCGCGGCGAGCCGAGTCGCCGGTGCAGGTCTCGCCGTTGCCCAGGACGGCGAAATCCACGCCGGCGTGGTCGAAGAGCTCGGCCACGGCGCGGGTCGTCTTCTTCGCGCGGTCCTCGTAGGCGCCGGCGCAGCCGACCCAGAAGAGGTAGTCGACGTCGTCGGCCGACTCGACGTCCTCACCGAGGACCTTGACGGTGAAGGGGAGGTCCTTCGCCCAGTCCATGCGCGCCTTGGCGCCCATGCCCCAGGGGTTGCCCTTCGACTCGAGCTTCTTGAACAGGCCGTTGAGCTCACTCGGGAAGGCCGAGGCGATGAGATTCTGGTAGCGGCGCATGTCGACGATGTGGTCGACGTGCTCGATGTCCACCGGGCACTGCTCGACGCAGGCGCCGCAGGTGGTGCACGACCACAGGACGTCCTCGTCGATGACGGCGTCCGGCCCGTGCGGGTTGTACGCCGACAGCGGGTGGTCGGGGTCGTAGCCGGTCTGGCCCACGAGGGCCATCTCGCCCCAGTTGATCGCGTCGGGCTCTGCGGTGGCGACGGACCCCTCGGCGTCGGCCCCCTTCGTCCCGTCGGCCAGTGCCACGGCACCGGACGCGGTCTGCGCACGTGCGCCGCCGACGGAGGAGATCGTGCCGGAGACGTCATTGGCTGCGGCCAGGTACGGCGCCTTGGCCTGCGCGTGGTCGCGCAGCGCCATGATCATCATCTTCGGCGAGAGCGGCTTCTCGGTGTTCCACGCAGGGCACTGGCTCTGGCAACGGCCGCACTCGGTGCAGGTGGAGAAGTCGAGAAGGCCCTTCCAGGTGAAGTCCTCGACCTGACCGACGCCGAGGGTGGAGTCCTCGTCCATGTCCTCCATGACCTCCATGGAGAAGGGCTTGCCGTCGACCATCATCGGCTGCAGCTCACCGAGCGAGGTGCGCCCATCCGCGTGCCGCTTGAAGTAGATGTTGAAGAAGGCGAGGAAGCGGTGCCAGGCCACGCCCATCGTCGGGGTGAGCGAGATGGTGATCATCCACGCGTACGAGATGACCAGCTTGATCAGGGCCACGACGATGATCGCGGTCTCCAGGGCGCCCACGGACATGCCCTCGAAGAGCGAGCCCAGCCACGCGGTCAGCGGGAAGTGCAGCAGCGAGGCGTGCTCGGAGTCGCCCGTGTTCGACAACAGGGCGTACTCGAAGCCGCGCAGGAGCGCGATGCAGATGCCGACGCCGAGGATCGTCAGCTCGACGTAGTAGGCCTGCCAGAAGGTCGAACCGTAGAAGCGGGAGGAGCGGCCCTCCTCGCCCTTCGCCGACCGCGGGTGGTTCTTCTGGCGGATCGCCATGAGCATGAGGATCGTGACGATGCCGGTCATCGCGAAGAACTCGGTGATCCACTCGTAGAGGAAGAACGAGCCGATGAGCGGCAGCACGAAGTGCGGGTCGAAGAGCTGCACCGTCGCCTGCACGAGGGTCAGGAAGAGGACCCCGAAGGAAATCATCGTGACCCAGTGCGCGATCGCGACGACCGGCAGCCGGGACATGCGGGTGTGACCGAGGAACTCACGCAGCAGGGTTGTCGTGCGGGCACCGGGTTGGCTCGTTCGCTCTCCCTCCGGCGTGGGCTTGCCGAGCTTGAAGAGGGTGACGAAGTGCTTGACGACGCGGGCGAGCAGGCCCCATCCGACGATGGTGATCCCGACCCCGATGACGATCGCGACGATCTGGAGGGCAGACATGGAGGGGAGTCTAGATCTCGACGGGGGCCGAGGGATCCTGAGGTGATGCGTCCCTCGTCACCGAGGCATGCCTTAGTTCAGGGTCGGTGTGGACCGGCGTGGGCCGGCGAAGAGGGCGGCGGCCGAGGGTGAGACACCCTTGCAGCACGGAATAACGCGGTGTTGGAATACCCATAACATCTCGTTCGTTGGTGCGATCGAGACAGCCGCAGTCGTGCGGCACCTGGACACCCGATGGAAGGAACCGCGTTGCCCATCTACGAAGACGCCACCAAGCTCGTCGGCCGGACCCCGCTGGTGCGGATCAACCGCATCATCGACTCCGAGGCGACCGTTGCCGCGAAGTTGGAGTTCTACAACCCGGCCAGCTCGGTCAAGGACCGCATCGGCGCCGCGATCATCGACGCGGCCGAGGCCTCGGGTGAGCTCAAGCCCGGCGGCACGGTCGTCGAGGCGACCTCGGGCAACACCGGCATCGCCCTGGCCATGGTCGGTGCGGCGCGCGGATACAAGATCGTCCTCACCATGCCCGAGACGATGTCCAAGGAGCGCCGCGCCCTGCTGCGCGCCTTCGGTGCCGAGCTCGTCCTCACCCCCGGCCCCGGCGGCATGAAGGGCGCGGTCGAGAAGGCCGACGAGATCGCCGCGGAGCGGGGAGCCGTTCTGGCCAAGCAGTTCGCCAACGAGGCCAACCCGGCGATCCACGAGAAGACGACCGGACCGGAGATCTGGCAGGACACCGACGGCAAGGTCGACATCCTCGTCTCCGGCATCGGCACGGGCGGCACCATCACCGGCGCCGGCCGCTACCTGCGTTCGCAGAACCCCGACGTGAAGCTCGTCGCGGTCGAGCCGGCCGAGTCGGCCATCCTCAACGGCGGAGCCCCCGGCCCGCACAAGATCCAGGGCCTCGGCGCCAACTTCGTCCCCGAGATCCTCGACACCGATCTCTACGACGAGGTCATCGACGTCGACGCGCCGACCTCGATCGAGTGGGCCCGCAAGGCGGCCACCGACGAGGGGCTGCTCGTCGGGATCTCCTCCGGTGCTGCCTTCGCCGCCGCAGACCAGGTCGCCCGTCGTCCGGAGAACGCCGGCAAGACGATCGTCGTCATCGTGCCCAGCTTCGGTGAGCGTTACCTGTCGACGCCCCTCTTCGAGGGTCTCGTCGACTGACCGTGGCCACCCATCTACCGATCCGCGCAACGGTCCGTGAGGACTTGGCCGCGGCCATGGATCACGACCCCGCCGCGACCTCGCGGTGGGTCGTGCTCCTGACCTCTGCCGGCCTGCACGCGATCTGGTTGCACCGGATCGCGCACCGGTGGTGGCAGCAGCCCTCCGGGAAGTGGCCGGCCCGCCTCCTGGCCTATGTCTCCCGGTCGGTGACCGGCATCGAGATCCACCCCGGTGCGCACATCGGTCGCCGCTTCTTCATCGACCACGGGATGGGTGTCGTCATCGGCGAGACCTCGGTCGTCGGCGACGACGTCATGCTCTTCCACGGGGTGACCCTCGGCGGGACGTCCGGCAAGCGGGTCAAGCGTCACCCGACGCTCGGCAACGACGTCATGGTGGGGGCCGGGGCGAAGATCCTCGGCGACATCCACGTCGGCAGCAATGTCCGGGTCGGCGCCAACTCGGTCGTCGTCAAGGACGTGCCGACCGGTGCGGTGGCCACGGGGATCCCGGCCCGGTACCGCTACCCCCAGCTGGACGACAGCCCGATGATGGCACCGGAGGAGCGCCTCTACGCCGATCCGGCGCTCTTCATCTGAGCGCCACACACCCGCGCGAAGGGGGTGGACCACCACGAGGTGGTCCACCCCCTTCGTCATGCATTGCGTTGTGCCTCAGGCCTGGTGGCCGTTCCCCCCACTGAGGGGGAAGGTCGAGGGGCCCTGCGCGCCGCGGGAGACATCGCCCGCGACGTCCCGATCGGGATCGCGGGTGATCTTGCCGGCGCCCTGACGCAGCTTGTCGCCGGTGGCATTCGCGGCGGTGCCCACGGCATCGAGGGCCGCCGGCGCGGCCTTCGTCTTCGCCGCGTGCTTGGCCGAGGAGACCTGGCTCTGCACCGGCTGGGACTGCCACAGCTTCTGGGTGCCCGAGCGGATCTGCTCGTAGCGTCGGCGTCCGGCGCGGGCGCCGAGGACGTAGCCGGCGGCAGCGCCGAGGACGAAGGAGAGTTTTGCCATGGAGTGTCCTTTCGATGGGGCGGTCGGCCTCACCGCCGACACTACCCGCGCAACACATGCCATACCGTGGACCTGCCGCCGGCCACCCGGCGGACGTGGAGGGCTCGCATAGTGGCCTAGTGCGGCGGTCTTGAAAACCGCTAGGGGTGCAAGCCTCTCGTGGGTTCGAATCCCACGCCCTCCGCTCACCGATCAGGGGGTGCGGTTGTCGGCGCACCGGAGTTCACTGGGGTGATGAGCCACTGCAGCATCGTCCCTCCCCACATGCTCCGGGCGCTGTCCCGCTCGGACCTCACCGTGCCTGCCAGGTGCGCTGAGCGCACGCTCCTGCTCGACGACGAGGCCCGCCACGCGAGGATCGGTCGGATCGCTCGCGCGTCCTTCGCCATCGCCGGTGGAGCCGGCGACGGTCCGGACCGCACGGTGCACGACGCCCAGGGGGCCGAGGTGCTGCCGGGCACGGTGGTCCGGTCCGAGGGCGGGGATGCCACCGGGGACGCGGCGGCCGACGAGGCCTACGACGGGCTCGGGCACACCTGGCGACTGTGGAGCGAGGAGTACGGCAGGGACTCGCTGGACGGTGCCGGCCTGCCGCTCGTCGCCACGGTCCACTACGGGCGCGAGTACGTCAACGCCTTCTGGAACGGCACGCAGATGGTCTTCGGTGACGGCGACGGGGAGATCTTCACCCGGTTCACCGCAAGCCTGGACGTCATCGGTCACGAGCTGGCCCACGGGGTCACCGAGCACACCTCGGGCCTGACCTACCAAGGTCAGCCGGGGGCGCTCAACGAGCACGTGTCCGACGTCTTCGGGACCCTCGTCAAGCAGCACCACCTGCAGCAGGACGCGCAGACCGCTGACTGGCTCATCGGCGCCGAGCTCCTCATGCCATCCGTGCAGGGGGAGGCGCTGCGGTCGATGAAGGCGCCGGGGACGGCCTACGACGACCCGCGACTCGGGACCGATCCGCAGCCCGCGCACATGCGTGACTACGTCGAGACCAGCGACGACAACGGCGGCGTGCACATCAACTCAGGCATCCCCAACAAGGCCTTCCACCTGGTGGCGACCACCCTCGGTGGGCCCGCGTGGGAGGCCCCGGGCCTGGTGTGGTTCGACGTCATCACCGGGGAGATCGGCGCGGACTGCGACTTCGTGACCTTCGCCGGACTCACCGTGACGGCGGCTCGGGCGCGATATGGCCAGGAGTCGGCCGAGGCGGAGGCCGTCTCCGCTGCCTGGAGCGAGGTGGGCGTGATGGCCGCGGCGGGGGGTGGCCCCGACGAGGGAGCGCCGACGACGGCGCTGCGGCTGAGTCGGTCCGGGGGAGTCGCCGGCATGACGCGCTCGCGAGAGGTGCGGCTCGAGGAGTTGCCGGAGGGCGACGCCCACGGGATCCGCAGGCTGCTCGCCGCACCGGATCTGCCGGCGATGGTCGAGCAACCGGCGCGACCGGACACCTTCAGTTACGGCCTGCGCGAGGACGCTGAGGGCGTCGACGTCCAGATCCCCGAGTCGGCGCTCTCGTCCGAGACACGGGAGCTGCTCGAGCGGGTGCTGCGTGGGCAGGACTGACCTCCCCGGGTGGCTCGCTACGCTGCGGTCGTGATGTCCAGACCCACTGTCGTCGTCCTCAACGGGCCGAACCTCAACCTGCTCGGTGAGCGAGAGCCGCAGATCTACGGCCGCGAGACCCTCGCGGACGTCGAGGCCCTGGTCCGGGCCCGTGCCGACGAGCGGGGCCACGACCTCGACTTCCGGCAGACCAACCACGAGGGCGTCCTCATCGACGCGATCCACGAGGTGCGCACCAGCGCGGCCGGTCTGGTCATCAACGCCGGCGGGTGGACGCACACGTCCGTCGCGATCCGCGATGCGCTCACGGCGGTCGCGGGGCCGGTCATCGAGGTGCACATCTCCGACGTGCACGCGCGCGAGGAGTTCCGCCACCACTCCTACATCTCCGACGTGGCCCAGCAGGTCATCGTCGGTCGCGGGATCACCGGCTACGTCGACGCCATCGACGCCATCTGTCCTTGACCATGCTCTGCCCGGTGATTGCTGGTAGCGTCGCACTCGTAGTTGCATGACAGAACTTCTCGCACGATGCGAATGGGCGTGACCACGGTCAGGTCCCGAGTATTACCGGAGGCGTGTTCCTCTGCCGAGGTTTGATTTGCAGCTGGCAAGGGACCGCAACCGGCGGAACCGGATTGTTCAACAGGAAAGAAGATTCACCCCATGGCACAGGGCACCGTTAAGTGGTTCAACGCTGAGAAGGGCTTTGGCTTCATCGCCCAGGACGGCGGAGGACCCGACGTGTTCGTTCACTACTCCGCCATCGACACGACCGGCTACCGGTCGCTCGACGAGGCGCAGCGTGTCGAGTTCGAGATCACCCAGGGCCCCAAGGGTCCGCAGGCTGAGAGCGTTCGTCCCGTCTGAGACGACGCACACCTGATGCGGTGACTCCACCGCTTCGACGAAGGCCCCCGCCATCCGTGGCGGGGGCCTTTGTCTGTCCCCGTCGGCGAAGTGCGGCTAGGGTGTGCCCCCGATGCGGGACGACGGACACCACCTCAGCCGAACGGCGCAACGCGAGATGCGGTTGCGCCGCCGGGGGACCGTCCGACGGCGCCTCCTCCTCGGCGCAGGCCTCGTCGTGGCCCTCGTGGCCACCATCGCCCTGGCCACGGGTGTGCACCTGAGCGGCAACATCACGCGAGTCGACATCAAGTCCGGCTCGGCGGAGCGGCCCCAGGACATCGAGGACGACCTGAACATCCTCGTCATCGGCTCCGACACCCGTGACGGTCTCGGGACGAGCGAGTACGGGGTGGGGACGGCCGAGGGTGGTCCACGCTCGGACACCAACCTCCTCGTGCACATCTCCGCCGACCGGGAGTCGGTGCAGGTCATCTCGATCCCGCGGGACTCGATGACCAAGGCCCCCGCGGACTGTGATGACCCGGAGTCCACGGTCGCCGACGGCGAGGTGCGGCGGTGGAACGACAACTTCAACGAAGGGGGTCCCGCCTGCGTCGTCAAGACGCTCGAGGGCCTGACCGGGATCTTCGTCGATCACGTGGCGGTGGTCGACTTCAACGGGTTCCAGTCGATGGTGGACGGACTCGGTGGGGTCAACGTGTGCCTCCCCGAGCCGGTCGAGGACCCGGACGCCCAGATCAACCTGCCTGCCGGCAAGCAGCGCCTCGACGGCAAGGACGCGCTGGGGTACGTGCGGATGCGCAAGTCCCTCGGCGACGGCTCCGACATCCAGCGGATCGAACGGCAGCAGACCTTCATGTCCTCCATGGCCCAGGAGGCCACGCGCACCTCTCTCCTGCTGCGGCCCGACAAGCTCTACAGCTTCCTCGACGCCGCGACGAAGTCGATGACCGCCGACGACGACCTCGGCCTGAAGCGGATGCTCTCCATCGCCCGCAGCGTCAAGGAGCTCGGGATGGACGAGCTCGTCTTCGTCACCGTGCCGACCGAGCCCTACCCGGCCAACAGCAACCGCGTCCAGTGGCGCACCGAGGCCTCCGATGAGCTCTGGGCCGCGGTCCGTGACGACACCGACCTTCCGGGGGAGGAGGAGAGCCGGCAGAAGGACCCGGCACTCACCGTCCCCCCGTCGGACATCGCGGTGAGTGTCCACAACGACACCGCCACGGCCGGGCTGGCCGGGCAGGAGGCCGCGGCCCTGCAGGTGCAGGGGTTCGGTGCCTCTGTCGCGGCCGTGCCGGCCACGGGTCAGGGGCGCGGCGTCGTCGTCCGGCACGCGAAGGGGGACGCTGCCTCCGCCCGGACCGTGGCGGCCGCGTACAGCGGCGCGAAGCTCAAGCTCGACGAGAGCCTGTTGACAGGGACGGTCCGGGTCGTGCTCGGCCTCGGCGCACCGACCTCGCAGGAGGTGCCCAACCGCGAGGGTGACGCGCCCCTGCCGTCGGCGTCGCGCACCGCGCCCCCGGCCCCGACCGAGGTCAGGACCCGCGCCGCCGACGAGGACATCTGCGGTTGAGAAGGACCCGGGTGGGGCCCGACTTTGAGTGGCGCCGCTTGGCCAGATACTCTGACCGGGTTGTCTGGAGGCGTCGCCTAGCCCGGTTTATGGCGCCGCACTGCTAATGCGGTTTGGGTTTAACACCCATCGAGGGTTCAAATCCCTCCGCCTCCGCAGCGAGAGAGTCACGACACCTGTGGCTCTTGATGACGAAACCCTGGTCGGGCGTGGTGCCCGGCCAGGGTTTCGTGGTTTCGTGCGGCGATGCGTTATCCGGTGTCCGATGAGTCGCGGTGGACCGGGCCGGGCTTCGACGGCCACCAGAAGCGGTCTTGCAGGATCGTGATGAGCGCGGGCACGAGCACGCTGCGCACGAGCAGCGTGTCGAGCAGGACGCCGACGCCGACGATGATGCCCACCTGGGTCAGCACGAGCAGCGGGAGCACTCCCAGCACCGCGAAGACGGCGGCCAGGAGGACGCCGGCGCTCGTGATGACACCGCCGGTCACCGCCAGGGCCGTGACGATGGCCCCACGCGTGTCCCCGGTGGCCAGCACCTCCTCGCGGGCGCGCGTGGTGAGGAAGATGTTGTAGTCCACGCCGAGGGCCACGAGGAAGATGAAGGCGAGCAGCGGCACGCTGAGGTCGATGGCGGAGAAGCCCAGCCAACGCTCGAAGATGAACCACCCGATGCCCAGGGCGGAGAGATAGGACAGGACCGTTGTGGCGGTCAGCAGGAGCGCCGCGACGACCGAGCGCAGGAGCACCAGCAGCACCACGAGGACGATGCCCAGGACCACCGGCACGAGGACGGCACGATCTCGCGTGGCGGCGTCGCGGGAGTCGACGTCCTCGGCCACCTCGCCCCCGACGAGCGCATCGGGCGCCACGTCGGCGAGTTCGCTGCGCAGGTCGCGCGTGGTCGCCAGGCTGCCGCTCGTCCCCGCGGCGTCGGCCAGCACGACATCCACTTCGGCGAGGTCGCCCTGGGAGCCGGCCGGCCGCACGTCGACGGCTCCCACCTTCTCCGCCGCGGACGTCACGGCATCGACGTCGTCGGGAGTGGTGGCGACTCGCAGGGGCGAGGAGAAGCCGGCCGGGAAGGCCTCGGCGAGGCGCTCCTGGGCGACGACCGACTCCGGCGGGTCGCGGAACTGCTCGGTCTGCGAGAGGCCCGTACGCGCCCCGAGCGCGAGCGAGGCGAGCGCGACGAGGCCCAGCACACTCACGACCGCGACCGCGACGGGCCGGCGCCCCACGCCTCGTCCGAGGCGCGCCCAGACCCCGTCCTTGGTGGGGTCGTCCTGGCCCTTCCGGGGCATGAACGGCCAGAACAGCCAGCGACCGGGAAGGACCATGGCCGAGGGGAGGACGAGCAGTGCGAACGCGACTGCCACGGCGAGTCCCAGCGCGCCGACGTAGCCGATGCCGCGCAGGAAGGCCGCGTCGGCGAGGCCCAGGGACGCCAGCGCGAGGATCACCGTGCCGGAGCTGGCCAGGATGGCCGGTCCCGCCTGCCCGACGGCCCGACGCATCGCCTCGTGCCGGCTGTCGTGTCGACGCAGCTCCTCGCGGTATCGGGCGATGAGCAGGAGCGCGTAGTTGGTCCCGGCGCCGAACACGAGAACCGAGGTGATGCCGGTGATCGCTCCGTCGACGCCGATCCCCGACGCGGCAGAGAAGGTCTCGGCGGCAGCGAGAGCGGCCCGGTCGGCGATCCCCACGACGGTCAGGGGCACGAGCCAGAGCCACGGGCTGCGGTAGGTGATGAGCAGCAGCAGGGCGACGACAGAGGCAGTGACCGCGAGCAGCCGCACGTCGGCGCCCTCGAAGACCTTCCCGAGGTCGGCCTGGAATGCCGGGCCGCCGGTCACCTCGCCGCGCAGGTCGTCGGGCAGGGCGTCCGCGACAGTGGCCCGCACCTCCTCGACGACGGCACCATTCTCCTCATCGGTGAGGTCACCGGGCAGCGGCACGGTGAACAGCACGGCTGAGCTGTCCTCGGCGGGGACCGGTCCCGAGACCTTGCCCTCGGCCGACTCGCCGAGGGCGCCGGTGAGGCCCTTCAGAGAACCGAGGTCCTCCTTGGTGAGGTCGCCGTCGGGCCGAGAGACGACGACGATGGCAGGCACCTCGTCGGACGACGGGAGCGCGGCGAGGCGGTCCGCGGCCCGTGCCGACTCCGAGTCCGCCGGCAGGTTCGAGGCGGTGTCCTCCGAGGTCGTCGGGGCGGGGGCCAGGGTCATCGCCAGGCCGGCGAGGACGAGACCCAGGAGCACGACCAGCCAGGAGCGTCGGGGACCGACCAGCGACACCAGCGGTCGCATGGGTCCCGCACCTTTCTTTCGATCCTCGAAATGTTCCATGATCGAAAGAGTACAATAGTCCTCGTGACTCAGCGGTACCCCCCTTCCACCCGACATCGTGCGACGGCGCCGAGAGCGGCGGCGCAGCCAGAGGTGGACTCGCGGGCCGGGGTGCTGAGATCACTGCGCGAGCTCACCACCGCCCTGGACCAGTGGATCGACCTCCACGGAGGCCGCCAGGGCGTCCACCGCACCCACCTGAACGCACTGGCCCACCTCATGCGGGCGGAGGACGCCGGTGTCCTGTTGACGCCCGGCGAGCTCGCCGAGGCCCTTCCCCTGAGCGCTTCCGCCACGACCGCCCTGGTCGACCGGCTCGTCGCCGCCGGTCACGCCGAACGACACCCCCACCCACAGGACCGTCGACGCACCGTGCTCACCAGCACCGCCAGCGCGCACGAGACCGGAGGCCAGATCTTTGGTCCGTTGGCGGCACGCTTGGGGGTCGTGGTGGACGAGCTGGACGACTCCGAGGTGGCTGTCGTCACCCGCTTCCTGGACCTTGCCACCCGGGCCATGACTGCCGGGGACGACGGCGAGTGAGCTGAGCCCACGAGCGTTGCCGCCAGGAGCCGCCCTCAGCGATCGAGGTCTCGGACCAACTCACGCAGTCCGGTCCCTGCGTGGGCTCCGGGATCGGGGGCGCGCTCGGGGACATCGGTGAAGATCCACCCGCGCATCGCGACGAACTTCACCAACGTCGCGGCCACGGTGCTCACGCCGACGACAAGGGTCTGCACGGTGAGGGCGGACGCCGGCCACGCCGCGTGGACGAGGGCGAGCGCGGCCGAGGTCATGGCCCACGTCGCCGCGAAGACGAGGAGGGCCTGCGCGTGGTGACGAGCGATCCCTTCGCTCCCGCGGACGCCGAAGGTCCACCGCCGGTTGGCTGCGGTGTTGGCCACCGTCGCGAGGAGCAGGGCGGCCAGATTGGCCGTCTGCGATCCGAGCCCGACCAGGCCGGACGCCAGGAGGGCGAAGAGTCCGAGGTGCAGGACGGTCGAGGCGGTCCCCACGATCCCGAAGCGCACCACGTGCGCTCCGACCCCGGACGAAGGGGGCACCCGCCCCATGCGCTGCCGGATCTCCTCCGTCGGGAGCCGGCCGGAGGTCAGCGCCCGCTGGACCCGCCACACGCCGCGCAGGTCGTCCGTCGCCGTCCGGACGACGTCGACCCGGCTGTCCGGGTCGTCGAACCAGTCGACGGGCACCTCGTGGATGCGCAGCCCACTGCGTTGGGCCAGGACGAGGAGCTCCGTGTCGAAGAACCATGTCGGGTCCTCGACGAGGGGCAACAGCTCACGGGCCACATCGGCGCGGATCGCCTTGAATCCGCACTGCGCGTCGGAGAAGCGCGCGCCGAGCGCCGTCCGGAGCACGAGGTTGTACGAGCGCGAGATGAACTCGCGCTTGGCCCCCCGGACCACCCGCGAGTCCCGGTGCAGCCGCGTGCCGATGGCGAGGTCGGAGTGGCCCGACATCAGGGGGGCGAGCAGGGGCCACAGGGCGTCGAGGTCCGTCGACAGGTCGACGTCCATGTAGGCGAGGATCGGCGCCTCGGAGTCGAGCCACACCTGGTTGAGGGCGCGGCCCCGGCCCTTCTGCGTGAGGTGGACGGCGCGGACGCCGACGAGCTGCGCCGCGAGTCCGTCGGCGACGGTGAGGGTGGCATCGGTGCTCGCGTTGTCCGCCACCGTGATCTGGAAGGGATAGGGGAAGGTGGCCACGAGGTGGGCGTGGAGTCGGCGCACGCAGGCAGCGAGGGTGGCCTGCTCGTTGTGCACGGGGATGACGACGTCGAGGACAGCGAGCGGCTCAGACATCCGTGGCACCTGCGTCCGTGGCCGGGTCCGAGGAGTCGAGCGGTTGGGTCAGGTCGTAGAGGGTGGAGTCGCCGATCGTCACCTCGGTGAAGTTCTCGCTGACCCAGGCGGAGATCTGCGAGCTCGTCCCGCTGTCGCTCCCGTTCCTGGCGCCGCCGCCGGTGTCCCCGCCCCCGACGAAGTAGTGGATGCGGCCGTCCTCGACGTACGTCTGGAACTGCTCGAGAGTCGGTGACGGGTCCGAGCCGTTGAAGCCACCGACCGCCATGACCGGCAGCTGGGTGCCGATCTGCAGGCCGGCAGCACTCTGCGATCCGATCGCCGCGGCGGCCCACGTGTAGGAGTCGGCGTCCGCGGACAGCGCCGAGATGACCTCCGTGCTCGAGGTGCTCGCGTCGAGGAGGCCGCCTGCGCCGCCCGGGCCCCCCGCGCCGCCCGCGCCGCCCGGGCCGCCAGTGCCGCCCGTGCCGCCGCCGGGCCCGCGGGTGGATGACCCGCTGGTCGCCGGTCCGGCGGTGACGATGGAGCCGGAGTGTCCCTGGGCGAGCGTCGAGGCAGTGTAGGCCGCGGGCCCCGCGAGGGCGGCGATGAGTGCCGCCGCGACGATCGCCGACACCGCCCTGCGGTGCACCCTGGTGATGACCAGGAGGAGGACCGCAGCGGCCATCCCGGTCGCCAGCACGCCCACCCTCAGCCAGCCGTACTCGGTCGTCCGGCTGAGCAGGATGAAACCCCATGTCGCCCCGGCCGCCGTTGCGGCCGAGAGGGCGATGGACCCGGTCGGGGACTCGCGGCGCTCCCACGCCTCGGCAGCGCCCATGCCGACGAGCGCGGCGACGGCGGGGGCGAGCGCCACCGTGTAGTACTCGTGGAAGATCCCGGCCATGAGGGAGAAGGTCGCCATGGTCACGAGCAGCCAGCCGCCCCAGACGAGGTAGCCGGCGCGGCGGATGTCGGTGCGCGGGGCCCGACCGCGCAGCCACAGACCGGCGACGAGCAGGATCAGCGCCGAGGGGATGAGCCACGAGACCTGGCCGCCGATCGACGAGTCGAACATCCGCGTGATGCCGGTCTCGCCCCACCCGCTGGCACCGCCGACGGAGCCGACCTCCTCACCGTTGAGCCGACCGACACCGTTGTAGCCGAAGGCCAGCTCGAGGAAGGAGTTCGTCTGGCTGCCGCCGATGTACGGCCGCATGCTCGCGGGCACGAGCTCGACGATCATGACCCACCACCCGGCGGAGAGGAGCATCGCGGCGGTGCCCACGACCGCGCCGATGACGCGCCGTCGCAGGGTCGTGTCGGCTGCGACGAGGAAGGCGATGCCGAAGAAGGGCACGACGAGCAGCACCTGGAGGCTCTTCGTGAGGAACCCGAGCCCGATGAGGATCCCGGCGAGGGCGAACCAGCGGATCGCCCCCTTCTCGATGGCGCGCATGGTCGCCCAGGCGGCGAGGGTCATGAGCAGCACGAGGAGGGCATCGGGGTTGTTGAAGCGGAACATCAGTGCGGCCACGGGCGTGAGTGCCAGGGTCGTGCCGGCGAGGAGGCCGGCCGGGGCGCCCCAGTGCCGTCGCACACTCGCGTGGACCACCCCGACGCTCGCGACGCCCATGAGGACCTGCGGGACGAGGATGGCTGCGGAGTTGAGTCCGAAGATGCGCACGGACAGCCCCATGACCCAGAGCGACGCCGGTGGCTTGTCGACCGTGATCGCACTGGCAGCATCGGACGATCCGTAGAACAGCGCCGTCCAGCTCTGCGAGCCGGCCTGCGCCGCAGCGGTGTAGAAGGAGTTCGCCCACTCGTTGGCGGTGAGGTTCCACAGGTACAGGGCGGTGGTCGCCAGCAACAGGCCGAGGAACGCGGGGCGCGCCCAGCGCGGATCGGTGGTCGGGCCGCGCCACCACGCGGCGAGTCGTGATCGTGGTGCAGTGGCGTGGCTGCGCTCGATCGTCACGGGCGCTGGGGCGGGGCTCGTCGTCTCCATGCATCCACGGTCGGGCCGGTGCCTGTGGGCCTGCTGTGGCCCACCCGTGGTGGCGCGATGACCTCCCTTCGCCGCCGTGGCGGAGGCTCAGCCCACCGGCAGGGTGACGGTGAAGGTCGTCTCTCCGGGACGCGAGGTGACGCCGACGCGGCCGTGGTGGGCGCGTGTCACGGCGGCGACGATGGACAGCCCGAGGCCGGTGCTCCCGCCGGCGCGTTGCCGGGAGCCGTCGCCGCGCGTGAAGCGCTCGAACACCGTCGGCAGCAGGGCCTGCGGGATCCCCGGCCCGTGATCGGTCACCGAGAGTCGGACCGTCTCCCCCTCGCGACGAAGGGAGGTCACGACCCTCGTCCCGGGAGGGGTGTGCACGCGGGCATTGGCGAGGAGGTTCGCCATGACCTGGTGGAGCCGGTCACGGTCTCCGGTGACCTCGATCGGCTCCGGGGAGAGGTCGAGCTGCCACCGGTGGTCCGGCGCGGCAGCGCGAGCGTCACTGGTCACGTCGATCGCGAGGAGGGTGAGGTCGACGCGGGTGCGTTCGAGCGGGCGGCCGGTGTCGAGGCGAGCGAGGACGAGCAGGTCCTCGACGAGGGACTGCATCCGCAGCGCCTCGGACTCGACGCGGGAGAGGGCGTGAGCGACCGACTCGGGGATCGGGTCGGGCTCGCGCTTCGACAGCTCGGCATACCCCCGGATCGAGGCGAGCGGGGTGCGCAGCTCGTGGCTGGCGTCGGCGACGAACTGCCGCACGCTGGTCTCCGACTCGTGGCGGGCCCGGAGGGCTCCGTCGACGTTGTCGAGCAGGCTGTTCAGGGCCAGGCCGACCTGTCCGACCTCGGTGCGAGGGTCGACATCGGGGATGCGTTCGGCCACCGGGACGTCACCGGAGTCGAGGTCCAGCTCGGAGACGCGCTGCGCGGTGCCGGCGACCCGCTCGAGGGGCTGGAGGTTGCGTCGCACGAGATAGGTTCCGCCCGCCCACACGCCGACGAGACCCACGAGGCTCGACCCGACGACGATGAGGACGATCGCGGTGACCGTCGTCTCGATGGGGCCGACGGGGACCCCGGTGATCGCCGTCCCGCCGTCGGCGGTGTGGACGGACACGAGCCGGTAGCTGCCGATGCCATCGCCCAGGTCGACCGTCTGCGGCCGCTGGCTCAGCCCGGCAGCGTTGAGCTCGGCGATCTCGCTCCCATCGAGCCGGTCGTTGTCGCCGTCGGTGTTGACCGCGTAGTTGAACTCCTGGCCCTGCTCGTCGACCGCGACCTTCCCGTTGATCACCACGAGGTGCAGGACGGCGTTGCCGCTCCCCGCGGGCGGACCGCCTCCTCGGCCCCGTGGCGCCAGCCCCTGTGTCCCGTCGATCGTGGCGACGAACCGCTGGGAGGCAGCGAGGAGATCCTCGTCGACCTGTTGGATGAGGTACTGCCGGGTGGTGAGGCCCGTCAGCGTGCCGGTGAGCGCGGTGACCGCGAGGAAGAGCAGGAGCACCGAGGCGACGAGCTTGGTCCGCAGCGTCCAGGCCGAGGGTGGGCGCACCCGGTCCGACCGGCTCACGGTGCCGGCTTGAGTACGTAGCCGGCGCCGCGCATGGTGTGGATCATCGGCGTGCGCCCGGCGTCGACCTTCTTGCGCAGGTAGGAGATGTAGAGCTCGACGACATTGGCCTGACCGCCGAAGTCGTAGTGCCACACGCGGTCGAGGATCTGCGGCTTGGAGAGCACCCGCCTGGGGTTGCGCATGAGATAGCGCAGCAGCTCGAACTCGGTGGCGGTCAGGGAGAGCTCGTCGCCGCCGCGAGTGACCTCGTGACTGTCCTCGTCGAGGGTGAGGTCGCCGACGACGAGCAGCGCGCTCGACTCGTCTGTGACGACGGCGGTGCGCCGCATCAGCGCACGCACGCGCGCGACGACCTCTTCGAGGGAGAAGGGCTTGGTCACGTAGTCGTCGCCGCCGGCGGTGAGACCGGCGACGCGGTCCTCGACGGCGTCCCGGGCGGTGAGGAAGAGGACCGGCACGGCCGGGGTGTCCGCCCGCACCCGGCTCAGCACCTCGAGCCCGTCGAAGTCCGGCAGCATCATGTCGAGGACGATCGCGTCCGGCGCGAACTCCCGTGCCGCACGCACCGCCTCGGTGCCGGTGGCGGCAGTGCGCACCTGCCACCCTTCGTAGCGCAGCGCCATCGAGATCAGCTCGGTGAGGTTGTCCTCGTCGTCGACGACGAGGACGCGCACGGGCGAGCCGTCGGCGCGGGTGAGGGCAGGGGTGGGCCTGGGGGGCACGGACATGGACCCATCAAAGCGCGTCCTGTCCCGTGGGCGCCATGAACCGACTGTGTGTTTCCTGTGAGAGGCGCGCCCACATGCGAAGGGAGGTGACGGCCGGCCCACAGGTGTGCCACAGGTGTGCGCCGGAACGTGGTCCTCGACCGATCACGCCAACGACCCAGGAGCCACCGTGACCGACCCGACCCCATCGTCGCAGTCCGCATCCCCACCGACCGGGCCCCAGCCCTCCTCGACGGCACCGGCCGCCCACCCGCCGCGGTGGCGTGGACGAAAGACCGCCGTCGCGGCCGCCCTCGCGATCGGGTTGAGCTCGGCGGGGGCGATTGCCGCCGCGGCCGCCGTGGACCAGGGCACGACAGGGGGTGATCGAGGCGGTCCCGGTGGAGGGCAGGCTCCCGGAGGCGCCGATGGCCGACAGCAGCCCGGGCAGGTGCCGGGCGGCCAGGTGCCGGACGGGCAGGTGCCGGACGGCCAGCGGCCGGGCCAGCCCGGTCAGGGGGGAGCGGGGGGAACGGGGACCCAAGATCCCACGTCATCCGATTTCGTCGCGCGGGGGAGTGCGGGGTAGAGTCCCTCTCTGTTGCCGCACACCGGTGACGGAGCGCCCGTAGCTCAACGGATAGAGCATCTGACTACGGATCAGAAGGTTTGGGGTTCGAATCCCTACGGGCGCACTCTGTGTTGAGACAGACGAAACAGGCCCCGCGTCGCGCAAGTGACCGGGGCCTGACTCGTGTCCGGGCACGCTGCGTCAGGGCGCGGGGGTGGGCTGGTCCTCGACACCCGCGCGCGGATGCGGGGTCAGGCGTCCGGCGCGATGATGTGACAGATCTCGGTGTCGGTGCAGTGTGCGGGATCGAGTCGGTCGCTGCGGCCGATGAGGACGTCGAGCTCGGCTTCGAGGGCAGCGATCTCGCGCTTGCGTCGTTGGAGGTCCTCTCGCTTCGTCAGCAGGAGCGTGTGCACGTGCGCGCAGGGGACGGTGCCGTCGCGGCGCAGGTCGAGGATGCTGGCGATCTCGACCAAGGTGAGCCCGGCCGCCTGGCCGCTGCGGATGAACGCGAGTCGAGGCAGCACCGAGGTGTCGTACTCCCGGTAGCCATTGCCTTCTCGCTGGGGCCGGGACAGCAGGCCCCTGCGTTCGTAGAAGCGGATCGTCTGTGTCGACACCCCCGCCACGTCGGCGACCTCTCCAATGCGCATGACCCCACTGTACGGCTTGACCTTGTACCCCAGATCAAGGTCTAGCGTCGCTGCCATGGACATCACGCTGCTCTACTTCGAGGACTGCCCGCACTGGAAGGTCGCCGCGGAGCGACTGAGCATCATCGCGGCTGAGCGCGACGACGTCCGCCTGAGCCGCCACCTCGTCGAGACGCCCGAGGAGGCCGAGCGGACCCGGTTCCACGGCTCACCCAGCATCCAGGTCGACGGTGTGGACGCCTTCGCCGCGCCGGGTGCCGGGGTGGGGCTCTCGTGCCGCAGGTACCCCACGCCGGACGGGTACGAAGGTGCACCCACGCTCGATCAGCTGCGCGCGGTGCTGACCGACGAAGAGACCTGACGGGCCGGTCGCAGCAGAGCACCATCGACCTCACGTGGCGAGGGTCGTCGCCGGCGATGACCGTCCTTCGGGCACACACGAACGCGGCCCCGGTCGAGAGGAGACCGGGGCCGCGTTCGTCAGTCGATGCGTCAGGCCTGCTCGTCGTCCAGGGCCTGGGTGACGCGGCGGTGCGCCTCCCAGATCTCCTCGGGGAGGCGGTCGAAGTGCTTGAGGTGCTCCTCGCGGAAGCCCATCTCCTGCTGCCACCGCGGCACGTCGATGGACAGGATCCGGTCGAGGTCCGCCCGCGGCAGGTCGAGCCCGGTGAGGTCGAGCTCGTCCTCGGTCGGGATGATGCCGACCGGCGTCTGGCGGCCGGTGACCTCGCCGTCCCTGAGGCGCATGAGCCACAGGAGGGGACGCAGGTTCTCGCGGAAGCCCGGCCACACGTAGTGCCCGTCCTCCGGGTCCCTCTGGAACCAGTTGACGTGCGCGAAGAGCGGCTTGTCCTTCGCGGCGCCGACGATGTCGAGGTAGTGACGGGCGTAGTCGCCCTCGCCGTAGGCCATGAAGGGGCGGTTCGACATCGGGTCGTAGCGCAGCTGGCCCTCGACGCCCTCGGCGGCGGCGGTCGCCTCGGCGCCCAGGGTCAGCCCGTCGTAGACGCCCTCGGGTAGGTCGGTGATGGCGCGGATCAGCGGCTCGCGGTCGCGGGTGCGGCCACCGAAGATGATCGCGTCGATCGGCACACCGGCCGAGCTGTCGAAGTCCGGGGCAGCGTTCGGGACATTGCCCAGGGTCGTGGTGAAGCGACTGTTGGGGTGGGCCCACGGGGAGGTGTCGCCCGGCTCCCGGTCGGCGATCGCGTCACCCTTCCAGTCCAGCCAGCCGTCGAGGTCGGCCGGGGCCTCGGGAGTACGGCCCTCCCACCAGACCTCCTTGAGCTTGGGGTTGTAGGCGACGTTGGTGAAGATGACCTTGGTGCCCGGGTCGGTCGAGCGCAGGGCAGTCGGGTTGGTGTTCTCGTTCGTGTCCTTCGCGACACCGAAGACACCGAACTCGGGGTTCATCCCCATGAGCTTGCCGGTCTGCTCATCGACCCACAGCCAGGCGATGTCGTCGCCGTAGAAGTCGACCTGGTAGCGGTCGCCCATGGCATCCGGCGGGAGCATCATCGCGAGGTTGGTCTTGCCCGAGGCGCTCGGGAAGCCACCCGTGATGTGGTATCGCTTGCCGGTCTCCTTGTCGGTGATGCCGATGAGCATGTACTGCTCCGCGAGGAACTTCTTGGTGTCCCAGCCGTCGTAGGCGCCCTGGCGCAGACCGTGGGCGATCTTGCCCAGGAGGGCGTTGCCGCCGTAGGACGAGCCGAAGTGGAGGATGGTGCGCTCGTCGGCCACCGTGACGAAGTAGCGCTTGTCGTCGGGGGTGCCCTGACCGAGGTTCTCGAGGTCACCGGTGACGTGGACGGCGCGCACGAAGTTGCCCTGCTCCGGCAGGTCGTTGACGTGCTCGACGCCGACGCGCGACATGCGGATCATGTGGAGGACGACGGGGCGGCTGTCGGTGAGCTCGACGCCGGTGGCCCACTGGGACAGCTCGTTGTCCTTCGGCGACATGAGGTACGGGAGGACGTACATCGTCTTGCCCCGGGACTGACCGCGCATGAGCCCGGTCACCTTCTCCTTCATCTCCGCGGCAGGGCGCCAGTTGTTGTAGACGCCCCTGTCCTTCTCGTCGTTGGTGGCGACGATGGTCCGCTCCTCGGAGCGGGCGGTGTCCTTGGAGTAGGAGCGGGAGTAGTAGCGGCCTTCGCCGGCGGGAAAGAGCTCGCCGGCCTCGAGGCACTCCTGGATGAGCCGGTCGTCGTCCTCGGCGCCAACCACCTCGATCCGGTCCGGCTGGGTGATCTCGGCCCAGTGCTTCACGTACTCGCGGACAGCCTCGTTAGTGAGGCCTGACGCGTCCAGCGCGGCGTCGACGTCGACCATGCTCTGTATCCCTCTCAGGTGCTCTGGTGTGCGGGCGGTCCCTCGCGGGTTCTCCCGGTTCCGGGCAGGCTACCGCCCCCGGTGTCGGCGGCGAGGGGCGAGGTGGCGCGCCCGGGGTGTGCGTCTCGTCACCCGCTGGGGCCGGAGGGGCAGGTAACCGTTCCACAACGCCCGCTCGGCGGTGTGCGTCGGGTCACGGTCGAGCGGCTAGCGTGCCCGACATGGGAGAACCTCTCGTCGCCCTCGCGGGCGTCAACAAGCATTTCGGCGACTTGCACGTCCTGCAGGACGTTGACCTGACCGTCGACACTGCGGAGGTCGTGGTCGTCATCGGGCCCTCGGGCTCGGGCAAGTCCACCCTGTGCCGCACGATCAACCGCCTGGAGACCATCGAGTCCGGGAGCATCACGATCGACGGCCAGCCGCTGCCCGAGGAGGGCAAGGCCCTGGCTCGGCTGCGCGCCGACGTCGGGATGGTCTTCCAGTCCTTCAACCTCTTCTCCCACAAGACCATCCTCGAGAACGTCACGCTCGGGCCGATGAAGGCCCGTGGCGTCAAGAAGGCGGCCGCGCAGGATCGGGCGATGGAGCTGCTCGAGCGGGTCGGCGTCGCCCACCAGGCCCGCAAGTACCCGGCTCAGCTCTCCGGCGGCCAGCAGCAGCGCGTCGCGATCGCGCGCAGCCTGGCCATGGAGCCGAAGGTCATGCTCTTCGACGAGCCGACGTCGGCACTCGACCCCGAGATGATCAACGAGGTCCTCGACGTGATGACGCAGTTGGCGAGCACCGGGATGACGATGATCGTCGTCACCCACGAGATGGGCTTCGCCCGCAAGGCGGCCGACCGGGTGGCCTTCATGGCTGACGGGCAGCTGATCGAGCAGGCCACGCCCGAGGAGTTCTTCACCCACCCGCGCAGTGATCGGGCCAAGGACTTCCTCGGCAAGATCCTCACCCACTGACTCGACTTGATCCGCCACACCCACGAGGAGAACGACATGAACGCACGACACATCATGGCCACGGTCAGCGCCTCCGTGCTGGTCCTCGGGCTCGCGGCCTGCGGCTCCGACAGCGAAGGGGGCGACGGCGGCGGCGGTGGCGAAGACGGCGGCGCCGTCAAGGTCGGCATCAAGTTCGACCAGCCGGGTCTGGGCCTGAAGGACGGGGACACGTACACCGGCTTCGACGTCGATGTCGCCAACTACGTCGCCGACGAGCTCGGCTACGACTCGGTCGAGTTCATCCAGGCGCCGAGCCCGCAGCGAGAGACGCTCCTCCAGTCCGGTCAGGTCGACATGGTCGTCGCCACCTACTCGATCACCGATGAGCGCGCCGAGAAGGTGTCCTTCGCCGGCCCCTACTTCGTCGCCGGCCAGGACCTCCTCGTCGCGTCCGACGCCAAGATCACCGGCGTCAAGGACCTCGAGGGCAAGAAGCTGTGCTCCGTCAAGGGGTCCACCTCGGCGGACAACGTCAAGAAGGAGGTGCCCGGTGTGCAGCTGCAGACCTTCGACACCTACTCCAAGTGCCTCGACCTCGTGGCCAACGGTCAGCTGGACGCCCTGACGACGGACAACACGATCCTCGCCGGGTACGCGGCCCAGCCCGCCTACAAGGGCAAGCTCAAGGTCGTCGGCAACACCTTCTCCGAGGAGCGGTACGGCATCGGCATCGAGAAGGGGGACACGGCCATGTGCGAGGACATCAACAAGGCGCTGACGAAGATGGTCGACGACGGCGACTGGCAAAAGGCCGTCGACGACAACTTCGGGCCGGCCGACTTCACGGTCGACGAAGAAGTGAACCCGCCCGAGCACGATGAGTGCGCCTGACCTGTGGAGGAGTTGTTCACCCAGTTCGACTACTGGGGGGCGGTCCGGCTCACCCTGTGGTTGACCCTCACCAGCGCCGTCGGTGCGCTGGTCATCGGCACCGTCGTGGCGGTCATGCGCGTCTCGCCGGTGCCGGTGCTCCGGGGGGCCGGGGCCGCGTACGTCAACATCATCCGCAACACGCCACTGACCCTCATCGTCGTCTTCTGCCTGCTCGGGCTGCGGTACGGGATGGGGATCGGTCTGGCTGATCCGGACGCGACCACGTCGATCGACGACAACATCGTGCGCTGGGCGATCATCGGGTTGTCGGTCTACCACGCCGCCTTCGTCTGCGAGGCCATCCGCTCCGGGGTCAACACCGTGCCGGACGGACAGGCGGAGGCGGCCCGCTCCATCGGTCTCGGTTTCACCGCCAGCCTGCGGCACGTCGTGATGCCGCAGGCTCTGCGCGGAGCCATCGCGCCCATCGGTTCGGTGATGATCGCGCTGACGAAGAACACGACCGTCGCGTCCGCCATCGGTGCGGCTGAGCTGGCCGGCTTCATGAAGACGGCACAGGAGCTGCGCGCCGACCTCACGACGCCGATCTTCGTGCTCGTCGCCCTGACCTTCGTCGCCATCACGCTGCCCATGGGGATGGCCTTCACCAGCGCGTCCCGGCGCTTGGCGGTGAAGCGATGAGCGCCTCCTCCGTCCTCTTCGACGCCCCGGGCCCGCGGGCGAGGCGGCTGCAACGGGTGGCCACCGTCGTGGGAGCCGTCGTCCTGCTGGGGATCCTCGGCCTCATGGTGCGCGCCCTCTACGCCAACGGCGAGCTGGAGGCGGCGAAGTGGGAGGGTTTCCTCACCGTCGCCGACTGGCGCTACTACCTGCTCCCCGGGATCGTCAAGACACTCCAGGCCGCGGCGCTGTCCATCGCTCTCGCGCTCGTCTTCGGTTTCGTGCTCGGCGCCGGTCGCCTGTCGGGCATCCGGGTGGTGCGCTGGATCAGCAGCATCGTCGTGGAGTTCTTCCGCGCCGTGCCGGTGCTGATCATGATGATCTTCTTCTTCGGCGTCTACGCCTTCAACGGCGTCTTCGACGCCCAGACCAACCCCTTCGCGGCCGTGGTCACGGCCTTGATGCTCTACAACGGGTCGGTCATCGCCGAGCTGCTCCGCTCGGGCGTCCACTCACTCCCCGCGGGTCAGAGCGAGGCCGGCTACACGATCGGCCTGACACGAGGGCAGGTCCTGCGCAGCATCCAGCTGCCCCAGGCGGTGACGGCCATGTTGCCCGCTCTCGTGAGCCAGCTCGTCGTGATCAACAAGGACACGGCACTCGGGTACATCATCACCTACCCCGAGCTCCTCCAGCAGTCGAACAACCTCGCCTCGGCCCGGTCCAACGTCATCCCGGCGCTGCTCGTCGCGGCAGCGCTCTTCATCGCGATCAACTCCGTGCTCGCCTGGGCCGCCGGTCGACTCGAGATGCGCCTGGCCCGTCGTGGGCAGCGCGCGGCGAAGGACCCGGCAGCGGTCGCGGCCTCCGCCGCGACGGCCGACTGACCCGCGCGGGTGCGCGGACGTCACCGAGCCCTGTAGTGACTCCCGGGTTTACCGATACGCGGTGTAGCAGGTACTGTCGGTACCGAACACTTTCGGTTCACCGAGTACCGCGAAGGGGTAGTCCTCATGGCTTCCAGCGAAACGATGACCCTGGCCGACAAGGGCCAGCGCATCGGCCTGCGTCTCATCGCCAAGGCCGGGGGGCTGCCCGGCCTGAAGGACAAGGAGGTGCGCGCCCGGGTCGAGAGGTACCTCTACAAGAGTGCCGTCACCGGCTTCACCGCGCAGACCGCCGCCGGTCGCGCCTTCTCGGCGAAGAAGGGCTCCGGGGGCCCGGCGCGTCCCGCGCCGGCCAAGCCGAAGCAGCAGTTCGACCTCACTCCGTCCGAGGACCAGCAGATGATCCAGGGGGTGGCACGTGAGCTCGCGGAGGAGGTCATCGCTCCCGCGGCGGCCACGGCCGACGCCGAGCGCGCCGTCCCGGAGGCCGTCACCACGGCCGCCGCCGACATGGGCCTGCACCTCATCGGCGTCCCGGCCGAGCTCGAGGGCATCGCCGAGGAGCGCTCCGCGGTCACCGCCTCGCTCGTCCTCGAAGAGCTCGCCCGCGGCGACATGGGTATCGCGACCTCGATCATGGCGCCGGCCGCCGTCGCCACCGCCCTCGCCTCCTACGGGGACGCCGACCAGCAGGCCACCTACCTCACCGAGTTCGCCGGCGAGACGCCGCCGATCGCGGCGCTTGCCCTGCACGAGCCCCAGGTGCTCTTCGACCCCTTCGCCCTGCGGACCGCCGGCACCCGCGATGGTGACGACGTCGTCCTCGACGGGGTCAAGGCCATCGTCCCCGGCGCAGAGAAGGCCGAGCTCTTCATCGTCTCCGCGGCCGTCGACGGCGAGTCCCGTCTCGTCATCGTCAGGCCCGGGACCGAGGGTGTGAAGACCACGGACGACCCCGCCATGGGGATCCGCGCCGCGAGGACCGCCCGCCTCCACCTCGAGGGTGTCCGCGTCCCCGCCTCCGACCTCCTCGGCACCGTCGCGGACCACGCCGACGCCGTGCGTCGTGCCCGCCTCGCCTGGGCGGCCGCGGCCGTCGGCACCTCGCAGGCGGTCCTCGACCACGTGAGCGAGTACGTCAAGGAGCGCAAGGCCTTCGGTGAGCCGATCGGCTACCGCCAGGCCGTCGCCTTCACCGTCGCCGACATCGCCGTCGAGCTCGCCGGCCTGCGTCTCGTCGTCTGGAAGGCCGCCTCCCGCCTCGACCGCGGCGAGGACGCCGCGGCCGAGATCGCCCAGGCCCGCAGCCTCGTCGCGCGGCACGCCACGTGGATCGGCTCGAACGGCGTCCAGCTGCTCGGCGGCCACGGCTTCGTCAAGGAGTTCGACAACGAGCGCTGGTACCGCGACCTGCGGGGCGCCGGAGTCCTCGAGGGCACGCTGCTCGTCTGAGCCGTCCCCACCCAACACCGACAGACCAGACTGACCCGAAGAGGACGCGATCATGATCGATCTCGAGGTTCCGAAGAAGTTCCGCCCGCTGGTCGCCCAGGCCCGCGGCATGGCCGAAGAGGTGTTCTGGCCGATCTCGCGCAAGTACGACCGTGCCGAGCACGAGTACCCCGCCGAGCTCGACCTCGTCTCCGCCGTCATCGACGGCATGAGTGACTCGGGTGCGGGGCAGGGGGCCGGCGCCTCCTCCTCCACCCGCGCCGCGGAGGACGGGGCGGCCGAAGGGGACGTCGCCGCCGTCGGCTCGGGCCGCACGACGGGGAAGCGCTCCGGCTCTGCCAACAAGAACGGCTCCAACCTCTCCTCGGTGCTCTCGATCCTCGAGACCTGCCGCGGCGACGTGGGTCTGACCCTGTCGATCCCGCGGCAGGGACTGGGCAATGCCGCCATTGCCGCCGTCGCCAACGAGGAGCAGCAGGCGCGCTACGCGGGCAAGTGGGCCGCCATGGCCATCACCGAGCCCGAGGTCGGCTCCGACTCCGGCGCCATCCGCACCACCGCCACCCGGGACGGCGACGAGTACGTCCTCAACGGGGAGAAGATCTACGTCACGGCCGGTGAGCGCGCCGAGCTCGTGGTCGTCTGGGCGACGCTCGACCGCAGCCTCGGCAAGCAGGCGATCAAGTCCTTCGTCGTGCGGCGTGACAACCCGGGCCTGCAGCTGGTGCGCCTGGAGCACAAGCTCGGCATCCGCGCCTCCGACACCGCGGCCTTCCTCCTCACCGACTGCCGCGTCCCGGCGCGGGACCTCCTCGGCGACCCGGAGATCGCCATCGAGGGGGGCTTCGGCGGGGCCATGCAGACCTTCGACAACACCCGCCCGCTCGTCGCCGCGATGGCCCTCGGCCTGACCCGGGCCTCGCTCGACACCACGACCCGCCTGCTCGCCGACGCCGGTGTGACGGTCGACTGGGATCGTCCGGGCCAGGTCCAGTCCGCCGCCGCCGCGAAACTCATCGAGATGGAGGCCGACTACCAGAGCGCCTACCTGCTCGCGCTGCGTGCCGCGTGGATGGCCGACAACGGCAAGCCCAACTCGATGGAGGCCTCGATGGCCAAGGCGAAGGCGGGGCGCACCTGCGTCACGGTCTCCCTCGCCTGCGTCGAGCTCGCCGGTGCGACGGGTTACGCCGAGACCGAGCTGCTCGAGAAGTGGGCTCGCGACAGCAAGATCCTCGACATCTTCGAGGGGACCCAGCAGATCCAGCTGCTCGTCATCGCTCGCCGGGTCCTGGGCTACTCCAGCAAGGAGCTGAAGTAGCACCACCCGGATACCGGCGTCGCTACCCCGGGCGCCGGGGCCGCGGGCGCCGGCCCACGCCGGTCGTCGCGGACCTGACCTCTCGTCCTGCACGCATGTGATGTGCGTCATATGGTGATCTGCGGCGGTGACCAGCCGCCGATGACCACGGGAGGAAATGCATGCGACACCAACGCATGGTCTCGGCAGTCGGCGCCCTGGCGCTCGGCCTGACCGGACTGGCAGCGACGACGACCGCCACCGCCGTACCCACTGCAGACACCGGGGCGTCCGCCCCCGCGAGCGGCGAGCGCACGAGCTACGTGGTCCTCGCCGACCGGGGAGGCAGCGCCACGGCGCTCGCCACGCGTCTCAAGGCGAAGGGGGCCATCGTCACGTCGGTCAACGACAAGGTCGGCATGGTCACCGTGACGTCGACCGACGCGCGCTTCGCCCAGCAGGCCCGCGCGATGAAGGGGGTCTTCGGTGCCGCGGACGAGGGCGTCGTCGGACGTTCGCCGTCGGCGCCGGCGAAGCGCAAGGATGCGGTGGAGCGCCCGGACCTCGCGGCCGGCCCGAGCAAGGGCAAGGGGCACGGCAAGGGCACGAAGGGGCCCGACCCGCTCGACGAGAAGCTCTGGGGCATGGACATGATCGAGGCGCCCGCGGCGCAGAAGATCGAGTCCGGCGACAAGCGCGTCAAGGTCGGCATCATCGACACCGGTGTCGACGGGAGCCACCCGGACATCGCGCCGAACTTCGACCGTCGGCTCTCGCGCAACTTCACCACCGACATCCCCGAGATCGATGGTCCCTGCGAGGTCGAGTCCTGTGTCGACCCGGCTGATGTCGACAACGGCGGTCACGGCACCCACGTGGCCGGCACGGTCGCGGCCGCGAGGAACGGCATCGGTGTCTCCGGCGTCGCCCCCGACGTGTCGATCGTCAACATGCGTGCCGGCCAGGACGCGGGCTACTTCTTCGTCGGACCGACCGTCAACGCGCTGACCGGCTCCGCCGACGCCGGCCTCGACGTGGTCAACATGAGCTTCTACGTCGACCCGTGGGCGTACTACTGCACCGATGGCGCCCCGGAGGACAGCCCGGAGGAGGCCGCCGAGCAGAACCTGATCATCGAGTCGATGTCCCGTGCGCTGCGCTACGCGCACTCCAAGGACGTGACGATGGTCGGTGCGCTGGGCAACGCGGCCACCGACCTGGCCAACCCGGGGTCGGACGACTCGAGCCCGAACTACCCCGAGGGCAACGCCCACCCGCGCACCATCGACAACGCGAGCTGCATGGACCTCCCGGTCGAGGGCCCGCACGTCATCGGCGTCTCGTCCGTGGGGCCGTCGGAGCGGAAGTCCTACTTCTCGAACTACACCTCGGACCTGACGTCCGACGAGATCGAGATCAGCGCCCCCGGTGGCGACTCGCGTGAGTACTTCGGCACGCCCGACTACCGCAGCCCGGCGAACCTCATCCTCTCGTCCGTCCCGGAGAACGTCGTCAAGGCCGAGGGCTCGGTCGACGAGGACGGCAACGTCACGGAGGAGGCCGAGGGCTCGGTGTTCAAGGACTGCGGCAAGTACCGCGGCAAGGAGCGTTGCGGCTACTACGAGTACTACCAGGGCACGTCGATGGCCTCGCCGCACGCCGCCGGTGTCGCCGCGCTGATCGTCAGCCGGTACGGCAAGCAGGACGGGCGCGACGGCTTCGGTCTGGATGCCGAGCGCACCCGCGAGATCATCATGGGCTCTGCTCGGGACAAGGCCTGCCCCGAGCCGCGCACGATGGTCTACCCGGGTCTCCCGGAGAGTTACACCGCCGAGTGCGTCGGTGACGCGGACTTCAACGGCTTCTACGGCGACGGCATCATCAACGCCCTCGCCGCGGTGGCTCCGAAGAAGCGCTGACCCGAGGGTCCAGCACGCACGAAGGGGGGCCGGTCACCGTCGAGGTGACCGGTCCCCCTTCGTGCGTGGTCTCCTCAGACGAGGCCGGCCTCGCGGGCGAGGACCGCCGCCTGCATCCGCGAGGTGCACTCGAGCTTGGCGAGGACGCGGGAGACGTGCGACTTCACCGTGGCCTCGGAGATCACCAGCTGCCCGGCGAGATCGCCGTTGGAGAGCCCTCGACCGAGTCCGACGAGCACCTCGTGCTCGCGCGGGGTGAGCTCTGCGAGCATCGCCGGTGGCGTCGAGCAGACGGCGGGGACGGCGGTGAACTCGGCGAGGAGGCGGCGGGTGACCTCGGGCGCGATGACCCCCTCGCCCGCTGCCACCCGCAGCACCGCGTCGACGAGCGTGGCCGAGTCCACGGTCTTCAGCAGGAAGCCGGCGGCTCCCGCACGCAGGGCGCCGAAGACGTACTCGTCGAGGTCGAAGGTCGTCAGGACGAGCACGTCGGCGTCGCGGGCCTGCGTGATCCGCCGGGTGGCCTCGATCCCGTCGACACCGGGCATCCGGAGGTCCATGAGCACCACGTCCGGGCGCAGCGCCGTCGCGTTGGTCACTGCAGCGGCCCCGTCCGAGGCCTCGCCGACGACGGTGATCTCAGCGGACTGCTCGAGCATCAGTCGCAGCCCGGACCGGATCGCCGCGTGGTCATCCGCCAGCAGCACCCGCACGGTCATGCTCGTCCCCCTTCGTCCCTGCCGGCCAAGGGTAGCGATGCCCTCACCTGCCACCGTCCGTCGACCGGTCCGGCCCGGAAGCTCCCGCCCAGGGCCGTCACCCGCTCCCGCATGCTCAGGAGACCGACCCCGTCGCCGCGGCCCGCGACGGGGCCCACCGCGGCGAGCGTGTTGGTGATGCACAGGTCCAGGCTCGAGGGGGTGGGTTCGATGTCGATGCGTACCCGTGCTGCGGGCGCGTGCGTGGCGGCATTCGTCAGGCTCTCCTGCACGATCCGGTGAGCGGCGTGGTCGACCGTCGCCGGCAGCTCGGGCCACGGTTCGGGTCGGTCCACCTCGATCGAGAGCCCGCGGTGCGTCGCCTGCTCCACCAGGCCCTCGACCTCGGCCAGCCGTGCGGGTGCGATCCGGTCGTCATCGCCCGAGCGCAGCAGATGGACCATGGCCCGCAGCTCGTTGGAGGCGGCGACGCTCGCCTGTCTGATCGCGGTGAGGCTCGTGCGGGCCGTGGAGTCGCCGGCATCCTCCCCACGCGACAGTGCCGCCTCGGCGTGGATGCCGATGGCGGCCAGGTTGCCTGCCAGGGCGTCGTGCAGCTCGTGGGCCATGCGGGTGCGTTCGTCGCGCAGCACCTCGACCTCGCGCAGCTCCGCGAGGCGGTGGCGGTCCTGCGCCCGGGCCGCCGCGACCCGTGCCAGCTCACTCTGGGTGCGCACCGACCGTCCCCACCACAGCGGGGTGGCCAGAAGGGTGAAGACGACGATCGCCAGCAGCGCTGCCGACTGCACGTTGCCCGTGAGGACGAAGGGCACTGCGGCGGAGGCGGTCACGGCGATCGCCACGAGCACCTCGGTCCGGCGCAGGACGGTCCGCCTGCCCCAGAGGGCGACGCAGTAGATGAGGTCGAAGTAGCCGACGATCACCCCGATGCTCCCGCCCATGACCTGATCGAGGAGGAGCACCAGGGTGCCGAGCGAGGCGGTGAGGCCGGGGCGGGTGCGCTTGGCGAGCATCAGGACGCAGATCGCCGTGAGCGGCAGGACGAAGAGCCAGGGGCTCGACGGCTCGTGCTCCCGCGGCCCGGAGGTCCCGACGAGACCGATGGCGATGAGTGCGAGCCCGAAGAGGAAGGTGGCCACGGCCTCCCCGACCACGCGCCGGCGAGGGGTGGCCCGTGCGCTGCGCCAGAGCCCACCTGCTGTCCTCACCCCGTCATCCCAGCACACGGGAGCGTCCCCCCTCTCATCCCAAGGGTGGAGGACGCCGCCGAGAGGTCACCCCAAGGCCGGATGTCCCGCGACACGTGCGCGGTCAGGCTGGCCCTCGTGACCACCACACTCGCCGCCTCCCTCGTCCTGCTGGCGCTCCTCGACTCGACGAGCTTCGGCACCCTGCTCATCCCGATCTGGCTCATGCTCACCCCGGGGCGCCCCCCGGCGCGCCGGGTCCTCGTCTTCCTGGGGACGGTGGCCGCCTTCTACTTCGTCCTGGGGCTGGCCCTCGTGGCCGGCGCCCGGGTGGTGCTCGCGGGCGACGGGGACCTGCTCGACGGCCCGGTCGCTGCGCGGCTCCAGCTCGTGATCGGGGTGGGTCTTCTCGTCGGGAGCTTCTGGATCGGTCGCTCCGGTGGAGGGCAGGGTGCCGGTCGGGTCTCCCGGTGGCGGAGGCGACTGACCGGGGCCGAGGGGGGTGGGGGGACCGTCCCGCTCGTGGGGCTGGCGCTCGCGGCCGCGCTGCTCGAGGTGGCCACCATGTTGCCGTACCTCGGCGCGACCGCGCTGATCAGCGGCGCCGAGCTCGGGCCGTGGGAGCGCGGCGCGGCGCTCGCGGCGTACTGCCTCGTCATGCTCGCGCCGGCCGTGGTGCTGCTCGTGCTGCGGGTCGTGGCCCGTCGGCGCGTCGAGCCGGTCCTGGTCAGGGTCGGGGACTGGATGGAGCGCTCCGCCGGTGAGACGACCGCGTGGATCGTGGGGATCGTCGGCGTCCTCGTGGCCCGGGATGCGTGGGCCCGGATGCCCGAGGGCCTCGCGCTGCTCGGGGTCAGTCCCGGCTGAGGGTCTCGTGCGCCTCGACCATCGCCGGGCCGTACCAGGTGAGCAGGCGTCCGCTGATGAGTCGGGTCGGAGCCCGGCCGAAGGCCTCCGGCCCGTCGACCGTGGTGAACTCGTAGGGCTCGTCGGGCAGGAGGACGAGGTCGACGTCGTCACGGTCGATCCGGGCGAGCTCGACGTGCGGGTACCGCCCCTGCGGGTCGGCGTCCGCCTCGGCGAAGGCATTGGTCCACCCGAGCCGGGCGAGCAGGTCGGTGGTGTACGTCCGGGGACCGACGACCATCCACGGGTCCCGCCAGATCGGGACGACGACCCGGCCACGGGAGGCGGGGGCCGGGGTGCCCCAGAGCACGTCGGCGCGCTCGAGCCAGCCGGGGACCTCCCTTCGCAGGGCCTCGGTGAACAGCCGCCGCATCGACGTCAGCGCCGACGGCACGTCCTCGATGTCGGTCACCCAGACGGGGACGCCGCGCTCACGCATGCGGCGTACGTCGAGCTCGCGGTTCTCCTCCTTGTTGACGACGACGAGGTCGGGGGAGAGGTCGGCGACGGCCCTGAGGTTGGGGTTCTTCGTCCCTCGCACGCGCGTCACGTCGAGGTCGGTGGGGTGCGTGCACCAGTCGGTCGCGCCCACGAGGCACTCGCGGGCGGACTGGGCGATCGCCTCGGTGAGGCTCGGGACGAGGGAGACGACCCGTCGGGGCGGTTGGCCGATCTCGACGGGGGTTCCGAGGTCGTCGACGGGCATGTCAGCCTCCTGCGATGACGAGGGCGAGCAGTTCGGTCAGGGCCATGGCGAGGACGGTCAGGGTGAGGGCGAAGGGGGCGCGACCGTCCCGGCGGCGCGTGTGCTCGGTCGGGCCGAGGCCGTAGCGCCGCCGGCCGAGGAGGAAGGCCGCGGCGGCCAGCCCGAGGGTGGCCAGGAGGATGGCGATGGCGACCGGGCCGAGGGTCTGCGCGGAGTGCCGGGCGATGACCGCCGCTCCGGCGGCGCTCGCGAGGGCGGTGCGCTGCCAGGCCAGGGCCGTCCGCTCGGGCTGCGCGCCGTGCGGTGCTGCCTGCGCGAGCTCGCTCACGTGACCGCGACGACGGCGAGGACGGCGACGGCGAGCAGGACGACCCCGGTGATGAGCACGGCGGCCGCTCCGAGCGGGGGCAGTGGCTCGTTGCGTCGCATCGCGCGCTCCGAGGCGGCCCACCGCCAGAACGCGAGGACGGGACAGACCGCGCCGAGGCCGAGCAGGGTGGCCGACAGTCCTCGCGTGAAGGCCTCGGACACCCCGAGATCGAGGACATCGACGGCCACGCCGGCTGCGATGAGTGCGAGCGTCGTGCGCAGCCACGCGAGAAAGGTCCGCTCGTTGGCGAGCGAGAACCGGTAGTCCGGCTCCTCGCCCTCGGCATAGACCCGCGATGGCCAGCGATCGGTGGTGCTCACGCCGCCCACGCTACCGATGCTCACACATTGCGTCGGTACTGGCCGCCCACCTCGAAGAACGCGTCGGTCACCTGCTGGAGGCTGCACACCCGCGCGGCGTCCATGAGGACCGCGAAGACATTGGCGTCCGTGGTGGCCGCCTCCTTGAGCGCGGCGATCGCCCGGACGGCCTCCTCACGGTGGGTCTCCTGGTAGCTCTGCACGCGCTCGAGCTGGGAGACCTTCTCGGACTCGGTGGCGCGGGCGAGCTCGATCTCGTCGGGCTCTCCCTTCGCCCCGTCCTCGCGGAGGAAGGTGTTGACGCCGACGATCGGCACGGATCCGTCGTGCTTGCCGTGCTCGTAGGCGAGGGACTCGTCCTGGATGCGGCCGCGCTGGTAACCGGTCTCCATCGCACCGAGGACGCCACCCCGGTCGTTGATCTTGTCGAACTCGAGGAGCACGGCCTCCTCGACGAGGTCGGTGAGCTCCTCGATGATGTAGGAGCCCTGCAGCGGGTTCTCGTTGTAGGACAGGCCCCACTCGCGGCTGATGATCAGCTGGATCGCCAGCGCGCGGCGCACGGACTCGGTCGAGGGGGTGGTCACGGCCTCGTCGTAGGCATTGGTGTGCAGGCTGTTCGCGTTGTCGTAGAGGGCGTTGAGTGCCTGCAGCGTCGTGCGGATGTCGTTGAAGTCCATCTCCTGCGCGTGCAACGAGCGGCCCGAGGTCTGGATGTGGTACTTCAGCTTCTGGCTGCGGTCGTTCGCGCCGTACTTCTCCTTCATCGCCACTGCCCAGATGCGGCGGGCCACCCGGCCGAGGACCGAGTACTCCGGGTCCATGCCCGAGGAGAAGAAGAAGGAGAGGTTCGGCGCGAAGTCGTTGATGTCCATGCCGCGCGCGAGGTAGGCCTCGACGTAGGTGAAGCCGTTGGCGAGGGTGAAGGCCAGCTGGCTGATGGGGTTCGCCCCGGCCTCGGCGATGTGGTACCCGGAGATCGAGACCGAGTAGAAGTTGCGCACTCCCTGCTCGATGAACCACTCCTGGATGTCGGCCATCATCCGCAGGGAGAACTCGGTGGAGAACAAGCAGGTGTTTTGTCCCTGGTCCTCCTTGAGGATGTCTGCCTGGACGGTGCCGCGGACGGTCTGCAAGGCGTGCGCCCGCAGCTCCTGGGTCTCCGTCTCGTCGGGCTCGCGGCCCTCCCGCTCCCGGAAGAGGTCGACCTGCTGGTCCATCGTGGTGTTGAGGAAGAAGGCGAGGACGGTGGGCGCGGGGCCGTTGATCGTCATCGACACGCTCGTGGTCGGGGAGACCAGGTCGAACCCGGAGTAGAGCGCCTTCATGTCATCGAGGGTGGCGACGGAGACGCCGGAGGTGCCGACCTTGCCGTAGATGTCGGGGCGCTCGTTCGGGTCGCGTCCGTAGAGCGTCACCGAGTCGAAGGCAGTGGACAGCCGGGTCGCCGGCTGGCCCTCGGAGAGCAGCTTGAAGCGGCGGTTCGTGCGGAAGGGGTCACCCTCGCCGGCGAACATCCGCGCCGGGTCCTCGTTGTCCCGCTTGAAGGGAAACACCCCAGCGGTGTAGGGGAAGTACCCGGGGAGGTTCTCCGAGCGCCAGTAGGTCACGAGGTCACCGTGGTCGGTGAACTTCGGCAGGGCGACGCGGGAGATCTGGTTGCCCGAGAGCGACTCCTTGGTCAGCCTGGTGTGGATCTCCTTGCCGCGGATCGTCACCACCTGCTCCTCCCCCGAGTAGGACTCGACGATGGCCGGCCAGCGGTCGATCTGCTCGGTGATCTCGGCGGGCAGGGTCGCCCGGGCCTGGTCGAGCAGCTCGTCGACGCCGTGCCCGTCCTTGCCGGCCGCGGTGAGCTCGTCGTCGACGAGGGCCAGGCGCTGCACGCGACGGGCGTTGTCCGTCAGCTCCTCGGTCCGGTGGTGGTACCCGCGGACGGTCTCGGTGATCTCCGCGAGGTAGCGCACCCGGGTGGCCGGGACGACCTGGTCGAAGCGCGTGGAGTACTTGGTGTCGACGTGCTCGAGCTGCCCCTCCTCGACGGAGAGACCCTTCTGCGACAACAGGTCACGCAGGTGCTGGTAGAGGCCGGTGACGCCGTCGTCGTTGAAGGTCGCGGCGGAGGTGCCGAAGACCGGCATGTCCTCGGGGCGCTGCCCGAAGGCCTCGCGGTTGCGCACGATCTGGCGGGCGACATCGCGCAGGGCGTCGGCCGCGCCGCGGCGCTCGAACTTGTTGATCGCGACCACCTCGGCGAAGTCGAGCATGTCGATCTTCTCCAGCTGGCTGGCCGCGCCGAACTCCGGCGTCATGACGTACATCGGGACGTCGACGAAGGGGATGATCGCGGCGTCGCCCTGGCCGATGCCCGGGGTCTCGACGATGACGAGGTCGTAGCCCGCGGCCTTGGTGATGTCGATGACCGTCTGCAGCGCGTCGGGGATCTCGCGCTCGCCCCGGGTGGCCAGGGAGCGGAAGAACACGGGGGAGTCGCCGCCGGAGCTCTCGCCGAGCGAATTCATGCGGATGCGGTCGCCGAGAAGCGCACCACCGCCCTTGCGCCGGGTCGGGTCGACGGCGATGACGGCGACCCGCAGCTTGTCCTGCTGGTCGACGCGGAAGCGGCGCACCAGCTCATCGGTGAGCGAGGACTTGCCCGACCCCCCGGTCCCGGTGAGGCCGAGCACGGGTGCGGTGGACTTCGCGGCCGCGTCGGCGATCCCCCCGAGGAAGGTCTGGTCGAGGTGGCCGAGCTCCGCGCCGGAGATCGCCCTGGCGATCGCCGCGCGCTCGCCGGCCAGTACCGACTCGAGGGCGACGGGGCCGTCCTCCCAGACATCCGTGTCGCAGTCGGCGATGAGCGTGTTGATCATCCCGGGCAGGCCGAGGCGCTGCCCGTCCTCGGGGGAGAAGATCGTCACGCCGGCCTCGCGGAGCCGCCTGACCTCCTCGGGCACGATGACGCCGCCGCCACCACCGAAGACCTTGACGTGCCCCGCGCCCTGCTCACGCAGCAACTGGGTGAGGTACTCGAAGTACTCGACGTGTCCGCCCTGGTAGGAGGAGACGGCGACACCCTGCACGTCCTCGTCGATCGCCGCGTCGACGACCTCCTGGACCGAGCGGTTGTGGCCGAGGTGGACGACCTCCGCGCCCTGGCTCTGCATGATCCGCCGCATGATGTTGATCGACGCGTCGTGCCCGTCGAAGAGTGCGGACGCGGTCACGAAGCGGACCGGGTGGGTGGGGGAGTGCAGCTCGGGCTTGGCAGGCGCAGCCATGAAGATCCTCGTCATCGAGTCGTCGGTACCCTTCGATACTAGGACATCCAAGTATCTCGCGCGAGTCCCGGACCGTGCCCGCCCCGCGATGACGGCCGACCGTCGATGCCAGGTGCCGAAGGGGGTGTGGCCGTTGGCCTTCGTTCCTCAGGCCTTGAGGCGGGCCGCGCGCCCTTCGGCCCTAGGCCTCGAGGCGGGCCGCGCGCCCGTCGGCCGAGGAGACCGTGTCCCCGTGGGCGGAGCGAAGGGCGCTGAGCAGCTCAGTGGCCGTGCGCACCGCGTCGGTGTCGATCCCGGGGGAGGTGAAGACCTGGGCATTGAGGTCCGCTGTGGCCCGCTCGACGAGGGCCTCCCCGGCGGCCGTGAGGGAGGCGAGGACGACCCGGCGGTCCGACTCTCGGCGGAGCCGCTCGACCAGGCCCTGCGACTCGAGCCGGGACACGGCGCTCGTCACGCTCGTGGCATGGACCTGCAGGAGGGAGCCGAGGCGACTCATCGGCATCGACCGGCGCCGGCTGAAGGCGAGCAGGCGCAGGATCTCGTAGCGCGCGAAGGTCAGACCGTGTGGGCGCAGCGTCTCCTCGATGCGTTCGACGAGCAGCTGGTGCGCGCGGGTGATCGAGGTGACCAGCGCCATCCCGTCTGCGGCGTCCGCCCAACCGTGGTCCACCCACTGCTCGTACGCCGCGGCGATGGGGTCGGGGTCGGTCATGACGACATCCTAGGACGTCCAAGGACCGGGCTCCCGGCGCAGGGGGATCCGCGGGGTCACAAGGGCAGACCGGTGAGCACCATGACGCGGTCGTAGGTGAAGTCGGTCATCGCGAAGCGGACGCCCTCGCGACCCTCGCCGGACTCCTTCGTGCCGCCATAGGGCATCTGGTCGGCGCGGTAGGAGGGCGCATCCCCGATCACGACGCCACCCACCTCGAGTTCGCGCTGCGCCCGGAAGGCCACCCGGAGGTCGTGGGTGAAGACGCCGGCCTGCAGCCCGTAGCGGGAGTCGTTGACCAGGGCGAAGGCCTCATCGACCGAGTCCACCGGGTGGATGAGCAGTACCGGTCCGAAGACCTCCTCGCACGAGACCTTGGCGTCCACGGGCACGTCCTCCAGCACGGTCGGTGCGTACGTGGTGCCCTCGCGGCGTCCGCCGGTGAGGATCGTCGCGCCCGCGTCCACGGCCTCCTCGACCCAGGCCTCGACCCGTCGCGCGGACTCCTCGTTGATCAGCGGGCCCACCTGGGTGGCCTCATCCGTGGGGTCACCCACACCGAGCGACTCCACAGCCGCGACGATCGCCGTTCGCACTTCCTCGAGGCGGGAGCGGTGGACGTAGACGCGCTGGACGCCGACGCAGGACTGGCCGCCCTGGTAGTTGGCGAAGGTGGCGATCCGGCCGGCGGCGTACGGCGTGTCCGACCAGTCCTCGCACACCACGACGGCGGCGTTGCCGCCGAGCTCGAGCGTCACGTGCTTCTGCGGCACCGCTGCTCGGATCCGCGCCCCCACCGGGCCGGATCCGGTGAAGGAGATCACCGGCAGTCGGGGATCGGCGACGAGGTCCGGGGCTGCGCTGTCCGGGACATTGACGACGCTGACGGCGCCGGCCGGCAGGGCCGTCTCCGCGAGGAGCTCACCGAGCAGCAGCGCCGACAGCGGGGTCTTGGGGGCTGGCTTGACCACGACGGGCGCGCCGACAGCGATGGCCGGGGCAACCTTGTGCGCCACGAGGTTGAGTGGGAAGTTGAAGGGGGTGATCGCCAGCACCGGCCCGCGGGGCACCCGGACGGTGTACGCGAGGCGGCCCTCGGCCGCGGACTCGGTGTCGAGGCGCTGCACCTCGCCCGACCAGGTGCGGGCGTTCTCTGCGGCGAGGCGGAAGACCGACGCGGCCCGGGCGACCTCCGCCCGGGCCCACCGGATGGGCTTGCCGTTCTCCGCCGTGATCAGCCGCGCCAGTTCCTCGGAGCGGTCGAGGATGCGCCGGGCGACGTGGTCGAGCGCCGCGGCGCGCGCGTGCACCGGCAGGGCCGCGGTCTCGTGGCGAACCGCGTGCGCAGCCCCCACCGCGGCCTCGACCTGCTCGGGCCCGGCATGGGTGGTCCTGCCGACCGGCGTCCGGTCATGTGGGTGGCTGACCTCGAGTGGGTCGTGACCGTGTGCCGGGGTGCCGGCGATCCAGAAGGGGATGACGTCGCTCATGCATCGCACGCTAGGCGGTGACCCCGCGGTGATGGTGTGGACGCACTGTCACCCATGGATGATCAGAGTTGTCCGAAGTGGCTGGCCCGAAGGGCGAACCACAGGTCCATCCGGGTGTCCGTCTCGTCCAGCGAGCGACCGAGCAGTTGCTCCGCCCGGCGGACACGGTGACGCAGGGTGTGGCGGTGCACGCCGAGCTCGGCAGCCGCGGGCTCGAAGTGTCCGTGGTGTCGCAGCCAGGTCTCGAGGCTGGTGACGAGGTCGACGTCGGTGCGCTCGCCGTGGTCGTGGAGTGGATGGAGCAGTGCCCGGGCGAATGCCGCCGCATCCGATGGTGCGACGAGGCCGAGTGAGCTCGACATCGCCTCGGCGTCACTCAGCACGTCCACATCGCGCCGCACCGCGAGGTCCAGGGCCCGCTCGGCCCGGTGCAGGGCGCCGGCGACCTCGGGGGGTGGCACGGGGTCGCTCACGCCGGTGCGCAGTCCCTCCCGTGCGCGCACCCGGTGCAGGACGGTGGGCAGGTGGCGGCTGCCCACGACGGCGAGGACCCGGGAGTCCTCGTGCACGGTGAGGACGTGCTCGGCGGGGAGGTCGTCGAGCTCGTCGGCCAGGGCCCGAAGGTCGCCGGCGGGTCCGGTGGTGGCCAGTCCCACCACGGTGGCGCCGGCGAGGACCGCCCCGCCGAGGTCCACCAGGGTGCGGGTGTCGCCCACCGTCCCCTGCCGGGCCAACCGCAGCAGTGCCGCATCGCGTCGACGCGAGCCCACGATCTGCTGGTCGTCGCCGATCGCGAGCAGGGCCGTCGCCAGACCGAGGGCAGCGCGGTCGGCGCCGCTCGGTCGGTGCCGCGTACCGCACACGAGGAAGCCGCGGATCCGCCCGAAGGCGGTGAGTGTGTGCACGAGGACGTGCTCGTCGCCATCGATGAGCGAGGCGGCAGCGACCCGCCCCGAGGAGACCCGTTCGAGCGGTTCGGCCAGGTCCGCGACCCGCTCCCGCGCCCGGGTGGGTTCGGCGTGCTGCACCGCGGTGGTGCGGTCCAGGACGAGGGTCCACCCGTCGAGGAGTCGCGCGGTGGTCCGCGCGACCCCGGCCGTCCCGTCCCGGACAGCGGCCCGGGTGAGGTCCCGCTGGGCCTGGGCCGTCCGCTGCGCCTCCGCGTGCTCCTCCCGGGCGATGAGGTCCGAGAGGGCCTTGCTCACCGCGACGAAGGGGGTCGGCTCGTCGATCTCGACCAGGGCCAGCCCGGAGCGTTCGGCGGCGTTGATCAGCCGACGGGGCGTCGATCCGTGCCCCAGGCCGACGCCCAGCCCGAGTGCCACGGCGCCACTGCCGGCGATGCGGTCGGTGTAGGCACGCACCTGCTGCGTCGTCGCGGGAAGGTTGATGCCCGTGGTCAGGAGGAGGTCGCCGGCTTTGAGGAAGGGGGTGGGGTCCGGGTGCTCGTTCGTCGCGACCCAGCGCACCTCGTCGTCGAGGTGCTGCTCGCCCGTGAGGAGGGTGATGCCCAGACCGGGTCCGTTGATGAGGTGGCGCAAGGTCGGAGCCATGGACGCAACGTACAGTCGATAGGCATCAATTTGTCCAGCATGGACCGGGTCGGCGTCGCCTGGATGGTCCTAGCGTTGCCGTCATGCCAGAACTCGAGCAGCAGCGTCGCATCGTCACCGAGATCCCCGGCCCGGTCTCCCAGTCGCTCATGGCGCGACGGACCGCAGCCGTGTCGTTGGGGGTGGGTACCGTCCTTCCGGTCTTCGTCGCGCAGGCTGATGGCGGGATCCTGCAGGACGTCGACGGCAACTCGCTGATCGACCTGGCCGCGGGGATCGCGGTCACCAGCGTGGGGGGCTCGAACCCCGAGGTCGCGCGTCGCGTCGCCGACCAGGTGGAGCGGTTCACCCACACGTGCTTCATGGTCGCTCCGTACGAGGGTTACGTCGAGGTGTGCGAGCGTCTGGCCGAGCTGACGCCCGGTGACCACGAGAAGCGCAGCGCGCTCTTCAGCACCGGCGCAGAGGCGGTGGAGAACGCCGTCAAGATCGCCCGCACGCACACCGGTCGCGACGCGGTGGCGGTCTTCGACCACGCCTACCACGGGCGCACCAACCTCACCATGGCGATGACCGCCAAGAACCTTCCGTACAAGCAGGGTTTCGGGCCCTTCGCCGGGGAGGTCCACCGGGCGCCGATGTCCTACCCCTTCCGCGACCCTGCGGGGATGACGGGCGAGCAGGCCGCCCAGCGCGCCATTGACCAGCTCGAGAGCCAGGTCGGCGGAGACAACCTCGCCTGTGTCGTCATCGAACCCATCCAGGGGGAGGGTGGCTTCATCGCCCCGGCGGAGGGCTTCCTCCCCGCGATCGCCGCCTGGTGCCGTGAGCGCGGCATCGTCTTCGTCGCCGACGAGGTGCAGACCGGCTTCTGCCGGACGGGGAGCTGGTTCGCGTGCGAGCACGAAGGGGTCGTCCCGGACCTCATCGCCACCGCGAAGGGAATCGCTGCCGGGCTGCCGCTGGCGGCCGTCACCGGCCGCGCGGAGATCATGGATTCGGTCCACGCGGGAGGCCTGGGTGGAACCTACGGTGGCAACCCCGTGGCCTGCGCCGCGGCACTGGCCGCCATGGATGTCATGCACGAGCAGGGCCTGGCCGCCAAGGCGGCTCGGATGGGCGAGCTGCTCCTCGGGCGCCTGACGCAGCTGCAACAGGAGCACGCGATCATCGGCGACGTGCGTGGGCGCGGCGCCATGGTGGCCATCGAGATCATCGAGCCGGACGGTCTCACGCCCGCGCCCGCGGTCGCAGCAGAGATCTCGGCGGCCTGCCACCGGGAGGGGGTCCTCACGCTCTCCTGCGGCACCTACGGCAACGTCCTACGATTCCTGCCTCCACTCGTCATGCCCGAGCACCTGCTCGACGAGGCGATGGACGTGGTGGCCAAGGCCGTGGCCAACCTGCCGAGGACCTGACGCGCCTCACCCGATCCACTCAAAGGAGAGTGTTCATGGGAAGTGAAAGCAAGACCGACCTCATCCGGGTCCTCGGGCATCGCGATGCCCTGGCCGTGGCCTTCGGGGCGATGATCGGCTTCGGCTGGATCGTGCTGACGGGAACCTTCCTCGAGAGCGCCGGAACCCTCGGCGCCGCGCTGGCCTTCGTCCTGGGGGGCGTCGTCATCGCCTTCATCGGCCTGACCTACGCGGAGCTCGTCTCGGCGATGCCCTCGGTCGGTGGCGAGCACAACTACGTCATGCGCGCGATGGGCAGCCGACCTGCCTTCGTCACCTCGTGGGCCCTCGTCCTGGGCTACATCTCGGTGGTCGCCTTCGAGGCGGTGGCGCTGCCGGAGACGGTGCTCTACCTCTTCCCGGACATGCAGGTCGGCAAGCTGTGGACCGTCGCCGGGTACGAGGTGTACCTCAGCTGGGTCGCGGTGGGGGTCGGGGCGTCAGTCGTGATGACGCTGATCAACTACGTCGGTGTCCGTCCGGCGGCCGTGTTCCAGACCGTGGCCGTGCTCTTTCTCGGCGCCGTCGGCGTCGCGCTCCTGCTCGGCAGTGCCGTCGGGGGCGACACCGGGCACATGAGTCCACTCTTCACCGGTGGTGCCGCAGGGTTGATCTCGGTCCTCGTGGCCACCCCCTTCCTCTTCGTCGGCTTCGACGTCATCCCGCAGTCCGCCGAGGAGATCAACCTGCCGTACCGCAAGATCGGTCAGCTCCTGCTCGTCTCGATCGCCCTGGCCGTCTTCTGGTACGTGCTCATCATGATCACCGTGGGGATGTCGATGCCCGCGACCGAGCTCGCCGGGTCAGATCTTGCCGCTGCCGACGGGATGGCGGCGCTGTGGGGTAGTGACCTCATGGGCACGATCCTCGTGCTCGGGGGTATCGCCGGGATCCTCACCTCGTGGAACGGCTTCCTCATCGGCGCCAGCCGCCTGATCTACGCCATGGCCCAGTCGGGGATGCTGCCGTGGTGGTTCGGGGAGCTGCACCCGAAGTACCGCACCCCGTCGCACGCCCTGATCTTCATCGGCGGACTCTCCGTCCTCGCACCGCTCTTCGGTCGACAGACCCTGGTCTGGATGGTCGATGCCGGCGGCCTGAGCATCATCGTCGCCTGGGTGGTCGTGGCGCTGAGCTTCGTCATCCTCCGCCGACGGGAGCCGACGATGGAGCGCCCCTTCCGAGCGCCGGGTGGACAGGCGACGGGCGTGATCGCCGTCGTGCTCGGGGTGAGCCTGGGCGTCCTCTTCCTGCCGGGGATGCCGGCCGCCCTCATCTGGCCCTACGAGTGGCTGGTCATCGGCCTGTGGTGGCTGGTCGGGGTCGCCTTCCTCGTCCGCGTTCCCCGGGTCGGGCCGGGCGCCGACGCAGAGGACCGGGTCCTGGCCGCACTCAGGGGACGATGAGCGTGGAGTGGCACGACCCGGACTCCGGTGGCGCACTGGGCGGCGTTCGCGTCCTCGACCTCTCCCGGGTACTGGCCGGCCCCTACCTGACGATGCTGCTCGGTGACCTCGGCGCGGACGTCATCAAGGTCGAACGTCCCGACGGGGATGACACCCGAGGGTGGGGTCCGCCCCACTTCGACGGGGACGCGACGTACTTCCTCGCCGTGAACCGGAACAAGCGAACCCTGGTGGCGGACCTGCGGCAGGAGCGTGATCGCGAGGCAGTGCTTCGGCTGGCCCGACGGGCCGACGTCGTGGTGGAGAACTTCCGGCCGGGTGTCGCCGATCGCCTCGGTGTCGGTGAGGCAGACATCCGCGCGCTGGCTCCGGCGGTCGTCTACTGCTCCATCTCCGCCTTCGGCGACGCCCCCCAGGCGCGCGCCCTGCCCGGCTATGACCTGCTCGTGCAGGCGGTCGGGGGCATGATGAGCGTCACCGGCACCCAGGAGTCCGGGCCGACCAAGGCGGGTGTCGCCGTCGTGGACGTCCTGGCCGGACTGCACGCCTCGTCCGGTGTCCTGGCTGCCCTGCGGCACGCTGAGCGGACGGGGGAGGGGCAGCACGTCCGGGTCTCCCTGCTGGGGACGGCGCTGGCCTCCCTCGTCAACCAGTCCTCGGCCTACCTGCTCACGGGTACGGTTCCGGGACGGATGGGTAATGCCCACCCCAGCCTGGCGCCCTACGAGACCTATCGCTGCGCCGACGGCGAGATCGTCCTCGCCGTCGGCAACGACCGCCAGTTCCGTGATCTCGTCGGCGCCATCGACGCCCCCGGGTTGGCTGAGGATCCTCGGTTCGCGACCAACGCGGACCGGGTCGCCCACCGGGACGCGCTGCGCACGACCCTCGAGCGACTGTTCGCGACGGCGGATGTCGGGACGCTCGTGCCTCAGCTGTTGGCCCGGGGGGTTCCCGCAGGCGCGGTCAACGACCTGGCCGGCGCCTTCGCCCACGCGGAGGGGCTGGGCCTCGACGTCATCGCCGAGGTGGGTGAGCCGGGTCGGACGGTACGCACCGCCGCCAGCCCGATGCGCCTGTCCTCCACGCCGGTGACCTATCGGACGCCGCCGCCGCGCCTGCCCCCTCATGGGTCCGGGGGCCCGCACTGAGGGCGCGGTTGAGGGGATGGAAGCCGTCGGGACGGTTCACCCTCGGGGCAGGGGGCCCGCCGGTGACCACCGAACTGGTCCACATGCTCGTCGCCGAGCCGCACCGTCGTGCCGATGTCACCCACGTCGACGCTCTCGCTCACGTCGTGCGCGACTGAGTGCCATGGACCACCACCCGGGCGTGGAGCGGTTCGAGGCCGTGCACGAGCGACGTGAGCGCGAGCTCGAAGCTGTCGGCGTCGATCTCCTCGGCGTGCTGACCGATGAGATGCGCCTGGACCAGGTGCGGGTATCGATCGAGGTAGACCCGGGTGTCATCGGCGAAACCGCTTCCGAAGGGTGTGGTGGCGGAGCCGACGACGAGGTACTTCACCGACGCGGCGATCATCGTCGCGTAGCGAGGCGGCCACCCGTCGCCCACGAGGCCTCCGTGGACTCGGTCGGCCATCGACAGGAAGTCCGCGCGTTCACCGGTCCCGGCGGCCACGATCGAGGCGGCGTTCGGATGCGCCCGGAGCGCGGCCCGGTAGGACCGTCCCCAGATGAGCAGCCCGGTGGCCCAGCCCCGATCGAAGCCGGTCGTGTCCACCGGTCGGGTGAGCAGGTTGGCGACCGCGTCGAAGACCTCGTCACGGTTGGTGAAGTGACTGTAGAGCGAGGCTGCCTGCACGCCGAGGTGGCCGGCAAGGCGGCGCATGGAGAACCCCGCGAGGCCCTCCTCGTCGATGAGGTGCAGTGCGGCGTCGCGGATGGCGTCCCGGCTGAGGATCGGCGTCGAGGGGCGAGCCACGATCTGTTCCTTCCGTTGCAGAACCTAACGCTCGTAGGTTAGCGTATGCAGAAACCTCACACTGTTCGTTTTACCCCATCGGAGGACAACGATGAGCTCAGCCCAGACCCCGTCGGCCCTGTTCGGCATCGACGCGCTCCTGACCGAGGAGGAGCGCGCCATGCAGGAGACCGTGGCCCGATTCTGCACGGATCGACTCCGTCCGCACCTCGCGTCGTGGTACGAGCAGGGGGACCTCCCGGCCCGGGACCTCGCCCGGGAGCTCGGTGGGCTCGGGGTGCTGGGGATGCACCTGGAGGGATACGGCTGCGCGGGGACGAGCGCGACGGCCTACGGGCTGGCCTGCCTGGAGCTCGAGGCTGCTGACTCCGGTCTGCGCAGCCTGGTCTCGGTGCAGGGCTCGCTGGCGATGTTCGCGATCCACCGCTGGGGGAGCGAGGAGCAGAAGCAGGAGTGGCTGCCGCGGATGGCCCAGGGCGAGGCGATCGGGTGCTTCGGTCTGACCGAGCCCGACTTCGGTTCCGACCCGGCGGGCATGCGCACCCGAGCCCGGCACGACGGGGAGGACTGGGTCCTCAACGGCACGAAGATGTGGATCACCAACGGCTCCGTGGCCGATGTCGCCGTGGTCTGGGCGCGCACGGACGGCGATGACGGCACGGTGCGGGGCTTCGTCGTCCCCACGGACACCCCCGGCTTCTCCGCACCGAAGATCACCCAGAAGCTCTCCCTGCGCGCATCGGTGACCAGCGAGCTCGTCCTCGAGGACGTGCGTCTGCCGGCCTCGGCGATGCTGCCCGAGGCCCGTGGTCTCTCCGGGCCGCTGTCCTGCCTCAACGAGGCGCGTTTCGGGATCGTCTTCGGGGCGCTCGGCGCCGCACGCGACTGCCTCGACGCCACCTTGTCGTACGTCGGGGAGCGGGACATCTTCGGCAAGCCGCTCGCGGCCTACCAGCTGACCCAGGCCAAGCTGGCGGACATGAGCCTGGAGCTGGGCAAGGGCATGCTGCTCGCGATCCACCTCGGCCGGCTCAAGGACGAGGGACAGCTGCGGCCGGAGCAGGTGAGCCTGGGCAAGCTCAACAACGTCCGGGAGGCGATCGCCATCGCGCGCGAGTGCCGCACCCTCCTCGGGGCCAACGGGATCACCCTCGAGTACCCGGTCCTGCGCCACGCGAACAACCTCGAGTCCGTGCTCACGTACGAGGGGACCTCCGAGGTGCACCAGCTGAGCATCGGCCGGGCGCTCACCGGCCACTCCGCGTTCCGCTGATCGGCTCGGGCCGGCGCGTCAGGTCGCGATCGACCAGCCGAGGGTGACCAGGGCCAGCCCGAGGCAGAGGTTGAGCAGGACGTCGGCGAGTGCGTGGCCGGTGCGTCCGGCCCGAGCCGCGGACACGACCTCGACGGCGTGGGTGGCGAAGGTCGTGTAGGCGCCGCAGAAGCCGATGCCGACCAGGGGCAGCAGCCAGTCCGGCGCCGCACCGGCGGCATGACCCGCGACGAGGCCGAGCAGGAGCGAACCGCTCGCATTGATCGCGAGCACGGCGCCCGCAGGGGTGGCGCCGAGCCGCGCACGCATCCCCGTCGTCACGAGGTGACGGCACGCGGCACCGATCGCCGCACCGAGGGCGACGAGGAGCACGCTCACAGCTCCTCCTCGGTGATCGCTGCCGCCTGCGGCGCCGACCCGCCCCACAGCCGCTCGCCGAGCAGCAGTCCGGCCAGGGCTCCCAGCAGCCCGAGCACGAGGGTGGCGGCGAGGTAGCCGAGCAGCGAAGGGAGAGCCTCCCCGGCGAGCGTGCGCCCGTCGAGGGCGAAGGTCGAGTACGTCGTCCACCCACCGAGGAGGCCCACCGCGGCGAAGGGCCGCAGGAGAGGGTGGTGCTCACCGTGCTCGAGCCGGGCGACGACGAGTCCCAGCGCGAGCGCTCCCGAGACGTTGACGAGCAGGGTGCCCCAGACGGCGCCGCCGGCGGCCAGGGAGACCAGCCACCGACCCAGCGACCCGGCGGCCCCGCCCGCGGCGACGGCGGCGAGGACCCTCCCTTCGCTCATGCCCGCTTGGTCTCGAGGAACTCACCGATCCGGCCGATCGCCTCGGTCAGCACGTCCTCGTCGGGGAGCGTGACGAGCCGGAAGTGGTCGGTGTCCGGCCAGTTGAAGCCGGAGCCGTGGGTGACGAGGATCTTCTTGGCCTGCAGCAGCTCGATGACGAAGGCCTGGTCGTCGTCGATGCGGTACATCTGCGGGTCGAGGCGCGGGAAGCAGTAGAGCGCCCCCCGCGGCTCGACGCAGCTCACCCCGGGGATCTCGTTGAGCAGGCGCGAGGCGAGCTTGATCTGGTCGTGGTAGCGCCCGCCCGGGACGATGAGCTCGTCGATCGACTGGTAGCCGCCGAGCGCGGTCTGGATCGTGTGCTGCGCGGGGACGTTGGAGCACATGCGCATGTTCGCCAGGAGGGTCAGGCCCTCGAGGAAGTCCGCGGCCTCGTGCTTCGGGCCGGAGATCATCACCCAGCCGGCGCGGTAGCCGCAGACCCGGTAGGCCTTGGACAGCCCGGAGAAGGTGAGGCAGAGGACGTCGTCGTCGGCGTACTCCGCGGCGTGGTGGTGCACCGCGTCGTCGAAGACGATCTTCTCGTAGATCTCGTCGGCCATGACGACGAGATCGTGCCGCCGGGCGATGTCGACGAGCCCGCGCACGATCTCCGGAGAGTAGACCGCCCCCGTCGGGTTGTTCGGGTTGATGATGACGAGGGCATGGGTGTTCTCGGTGATCTTCGCCTCGATGTCCTCGAGGTCGGGGTTCCAGCCGTTGTCCTCGTCGCACCGGTAGTGCACCGGGGTGCCGCCGGCGAGCGAGACCGCGCCGGTCCACAGGGGGTAGTCGGGGGCCGGGATGAGGATCTCGTTGCCGTTGTCGACGAAGGCCTGCAGCACCATCGAGATCAGCTCGGAGACGCCGTTGCCGATGTAGACGTCCTCGACGGTCGTCTCCCGCAGGCCGCGCGCCTGGTAGTACTGCGCCACCGCCGTCCGCGCCGAGTAGATGCCCTTGCTGTCGACATAGCCCTGGGAGTCGCTCAGGTGCCGGGTCATGTCGGCGACGATCGCCTCCGGGGCCTCGAAGCCGAAGGGCGCGGTGTTGCCGATGTTCAGCTTGAGGATCTTGTGGCCCTCGGCCTCGAGGCGCTGGGCCTCGACGAGGATGGGCCCCCGCACGTCGTAACGGACGTCCTTGAGCTTCCGGCTCTGTCGGATGTGGCGCATGGCCGGAAGTCTCTCACCCCCGAAACGAGGTGACGCTGCTGACTCGACACCCGGGCACTGACTCGTGGGTAACCTCAGGGGATGGACACAGCGGCGGCGGGGTTGCCGGCACGGGTCAGGCGTGGTTACGGGCTCGGCTCGGTCGCGACGGGCGCCTTCGGGACCGTGCCCGGGCTGCTGCTCCTGCCCTACCTCACCGACCGGCTCGGCATCGCGGCCGGGCTCGCCGGACTGATCGTCCTGCTCCCGAAGGCCTGGGACGTCCTGCTCAACCCGGTCGCCGGACGCCTGTCCGACCGCAGCACCCACCCCGGCGGTCGCCGCCGGCCCTTCCTCATCCGGGCCGGCGCCGCCCTGGCCCTCCTCTTCGCGCTGCTCTTCGCCGGGCCGACGGCGCCACCGGCACTCGCGGCGGCCTGGGTGGCGCTGCTCTTCCTCGCCTGCGCGAGCGCCTACGCCTTCTTCCAGGTCCCCTACGTCTCGATGCCGGCGGAGCTGACGCGCGACTACGACGAACGCACCCGCCTGATGACCTGGCGCGTGGCCGTCCTCGCCCTGACGATCCTCGTCGCTGGCGGAGCCTCCCCGGCCCTGCGCGACGCGCTCGGCCCGGAGTGGGGGTACCGGGCCGTGGGGGTCTTCGTCGGTCTGCTGATCCTCCTCGGCGCCGTCGGGGCCTGGTGGGGGACGAAGGGGGTGGCCCCGGTCGAGCAGGTCGCCGCCGGTGGGTCACTCGCGGAGCAGCTGAGGGTCGTCGCCGGGGCGAAGGACTTCCGGGCCCTGCTGCTGACCTTCGCCCTCCAGGCGCTCGCGACGGGCACGATGCTCGCCGGGGTCGACTACATGGCCCGGTGGGTGCTCGGTGACTCGGGCGCCGCGACCATCCTGTTCGTCGCCTTCGTCGGTCCTGCTCTCGTCGTCACCCCGCTGTGGGAGCGGGTGGGCCGGCGGACCGGCAAGCGGCCCGCCTTCGTCGCCGCCTCCCTGTGCCTTGCCCTCGGAGCCGTGCTCGTGTGGGTCGTCCACGACCACGGCCTCGTCCCGGTCGCCCTCGCGCTCGCCCTCGTCGGCGTGGGCTACGCCGGGGCGCAGATGTTCCCCATGGCGATGCTCCCGGATGCGGCTGCGGTCGATGCCGATCGCAGTGGTGAGAACCGGGTCGGTGTCTACACCGGTGTGTGGACCGCCGCCGAGACCCTCGGCCTCGCGCTGGGGCCGGGTCTCTACGCCCTCGTCCTCGTCCTCGGGGGCTACGTCTCCTCCACCGACGGCGCCGCCGTCCAGCCCGACGGCGCCCTGACCGCGATGACGCTCGGCTTCACGCTCCTGCCCGCGACCCTCGTCCTGGGCTCCCTGCTCCTCCTGCGCCACTACCGGATCGACGAGGCGGCCGTCATCGCCGCCGGGAAGGACCTGCCATGAGTGCGACCGAAGGGGGCGCGACGCCCCTCGACTGGCGCCGCCCGGCCGGAGCGGACGAGGTGCGCTCCGCGCTCCTCGCGCTGCGCGCGGAGGACCTGCCGACCCACGGGGGGCGGACCCTGAGCTACGTCTACGACTCGGGCCTCTCCTCGGCGGACGAGATCGGCCGGGAGGCGCTGACGCAGTTCGCTGCGGCGAATGGCCTCGACCCGACGGCCTTCCCCTCGCTCGCCGCCCTCGAGTCCGACCTCGTCGCGCTCGCCCGCGACCTCCTCGACGGGCCGCCGGGCACCGTCGGGGCCGCCACCTCGGGGGGCACCGAGTCGCTCGTCCTGGCGGTGCTCGCCGCGCGCGACGGCAACCCGCAGGTGAGCCGTCCGCAGGTCGTCGTGCCGACGAGCGTGCACGCCGCCGTGCACAAGGCCGGTCACCTGCTCGGCATCGACATCGCCTCCGTGCCGGTCGATCCGCTGACCCTGCGCGCCGATCCGGCGGCGATGGCCGCGGCGGTCACGGACAGCACCGTCCTCGTCGTCGCGTCCGCGCCCTCCTACGCCCACGGGGTCATCGACCCGGTCGCCGAGATCGCCGCGATGGCGGCGGAACGAGGGATCCGCTGTCACGTCGACGCCTGCATCGGCGGCTGGGTGCTGCCCTTCCTCGACGACGTGCCGCCGTGGACCTTCGCCCTCGACGGCGTCACGAGCATCTCCGTCGACCTGCACAAGTACGCCTACACGCCCAAGGGCATCTCCCTGCTGCTCCACCGGGAACCCTCGCTGCGCAAGGGACACCTCTTCGCCTCGGCGGCCTGGCCCGGCTACACGATGCTCAACACCACCCTCCAGTCGACGAAGTCCGGCGGGCCGCTCGCCGCGGCCTGGGCCGTCGTCCACGCGATCGGTCTCGACGGGTACCGCGAGCTCGCCGGTCGGGCGCGGTCGGCGACCCTGGAGGTCGCCGAGTCCGTGGCGGGCATCGAGGGCCTGAGGGTGGTCGTCGCGCCGGACTCGACGCTGCTCGCGCTCGCCGCGGACGCGGGCTGCGACGTCTTCACCGTCGCCGACGAGATGGCCGCCCGGGGGTGGCTCGTCCAGCCGCAGATGTCCTTCGCCGACCTCCCTGCGACGCTGCACCTCACGCTGTGTGCGGCGACCGCCGCACACACGCGCGAGCTCGTCACGGCGCTCGCCGAGTCGGTGGCCGCGGCCCGGGCGGCCGGGCCGGTGCAGGTCGACCCCGACCTCGCCGCGGCGGCCCGGCAGATCGACCCGGACGGCCTCGACGAGGCCACCCTCGACGGGCTGCTCGCCATCGCCGGGCTGGCCGGCGACGGGGGCGCCCTCCGGGTGCCGACGAGGATGGCCGAGGTCAACGCCCTTCTCGACCTCGCCCCACCGGCCCTGCGCGAGGCACTGCTGCTCGCCGTCCTCGACCGCCTCACCCGCTGAGCCCGTACCTGCTCGGGCCGACCGCGGGCGCGCTGTCTCAGCCCGTGGCCTGTGACGGTCGTCCCCATCACAAAGTCACCGGAACCCTCGTCGGCTGTCGTAGGTTGCCCTGCGACCCACATCCACAACACCCCTGTACTGGAGTGACCATGCGACTTGGTGTACCCAAGGAGTCGAAGGCCGGGGAAACCCGCGTGGCCGCGACGCCGAAGACCGTGGAGGCGCTGATCAAGCTCGGCTACGACGTGAGCGTCGAGCCCGGCGCCGGAGCGGCCTCCGCCTACCCCGACCAGGGGTACGTCGACGCCGGAGCGACCGTCGGTGCCCCCGAGGAGGTGTGGGCCAGCGACATCGTCGCCAAGGTCAACGCCCCCACCGCGGAGGAGGTGCCCCGGCTGCGTTCCGGGGCGATCCTCGCCTCGTTGCTCTCGCCGGCCCTCAACCCGGACACCCTCGAGACGCTGCGCGCCCAGGGGGTGACCGCGATGGCGATGGACGCCGTCCCGCGCATCTCGCGGGCGCAGTCCCTGGACGTCCTCTCCTCGATGGCCAACATCGCCGGCTACCGCGCGGTGGTCGAGTCGGCCCACGAGTTCGGCGGACTCTTCACCGGTCAGGTCACCGCCGCCGGCAAGGTCCCGCCGGCGAAGGTCCTCGTCTGCGGAGCCGGCGTCGCCGGGCTCGCCGCGATCGGCGCGGCCGGGTCCCTCGGGGCCATCGTGCGCGCCTTCGACGTGCGCCCCGAGGTCGCCGAGCAGGTCGAGTCGATGGGCGCGGACTTCCTCGAGGTGGACCTTGGAGATGGAGCGCAAGAGGGCCAGTCTTCTGACGGCTACGCCAAGGAGGCGAGCGAGGACTTCAACGCCAAGGCCGCGGAGCTCTATGCCGAGCAGGCCAAGGACGTCGACATCATCATCACCACCGCACTCATCCCGGGTCGTGAGGCGCCGCGCCTGATCACCGAGGAGATGGTCGCGTCGATGAAGCCCGGCTCGGTCATCATCGACATGGCGGCCGGCTCCGGTGGGAACGTCGCCGGCTCCGTCGCGGACGAGCGCGTGGTCACCGACAACGGTGTGCGGATCATCGGGTACACCGACCTCGCCGGCCGACTGCCCACGCAGGCCAGCCAGCTCTACGGCACGAACATCGTCAACCTCCTGAAGCTCCTCACCCCGGCGAAGGACGGCGTCGCCGTCCTCGACCTGGAGGACACCGTCGTGCGCGGGATGACGGTGACGAAGGGGGAGGAGACCCTCTGGCCGCCGCCGCCCGTGCAGGTCTCGGCGGCCCCGGCCGCCCCGGCCGCCGCGGAGCCCGCTCCCGAGAAGGAGGTGAAGCCGGTCGACCCGAACCGCAAGTTCTGGCTCATCGGCGGCGCCGCCGCGCTCTTCCTCATCGCGGCCGCCTTCATGCCCGCGGCCTTCCTGTCGCACTTCATCGTCTTCGCCCTGGCGGTGGTCATCGGCTTCTACGTCATCGGCAACGTGCACCACGCACTGCACACCCCGTTGATGTCGGTGACCAATGCGATCTCCGGGATCATCGTGGTCGGTGCCCTGCTGCAGGTGACCTCGTCGAACCTGGCCATCCAGATCATCGCCGCCGCTGCGGTCTTCTTCGCCAGCATCAACGTCTTCGGTGGTTTCACGGTCACCAGCCGGATGCTCAACATGTTCCGGAAGGGCTGAGCCATGCTGTCCACCGTCGTCACCGCCGCCTACATCGTCGCGGCGCTGCTGTTCATCCTCAGCCTCGCGGGGCTGAGCAAGCACGAGTCGGCCCGTCACGGCAGCTGGTTCGGCATCGCGGGCATGGCCATCGCCCTGCTCGCCACGATCACCCTGGTCATCGACGGGGTGTACTCCGGACCGGGCTCGGCCGCGGATGCGGGCAAGTGGGGCCTGGGCGTCCTCGTGGTCACCATGGCCCTGGGTGGGTCGATCGGTGTGCGGATCGCTCGACGCGTCGAGATGACCGGCATGCCCGAGCTCATCGCGATGATGCACTCCTTCGTCGGTCTCGCCGCCGTGCTCGTCGGCTTCAACTCCTTCCTCGGCGCCCACGGCGACAGCCCGCAGGCCGTCGCCGAGCACGAGCGCCTCGAGGCGATGGACATGGTCGGCATCCACAACGGCGAGGTCTTCGTCGGGGTCTTCATCGGTGCCGTGACCCTCACCGGCTCGGTCGTCGCCTACCTCAAGCTCAGCGCGAAGATGAAGTCCTCGCCGCTGGTGCTGCCGATGCGTCACTGGCTCAACCTTGCGGCCGTGCTCGTCTCGGTGGCGCTGGGCGCCTGGTTCGTCATCTCCCCTTCGCTCGTCCCGCTGGTGCTCATGACGCTCATCGCACTGGCCTTCGGCTGGCACCTCGTCGCCTCCATCGGTGGTGGCGACATGCCGGTCGTGATCTCCATGCTCAACAGCTACTCCGGGTGGGCCGCGGCCGCCGCGGGCTTCATGCTCTCCAACGACCTGCTCATCGTCACCGGTGCACTCGTGGGCTCCTCGGGTGCCTTCCTGTCCTACATCATGTGCAAGGCGATGAACCGGTCCTTCATCTCCGTCATCGCCGGCGGCTTCGGCTCCGACGGCCAGGTGACCGGGGGTGGCGACGAGGACTACGGCGAGCACCGCGAGATCCAGGCCGATGCCGTGGCCGAGATGCTCGCCGACGCCTCCTCAGTGGTCATCGCCCCCGGGTACGGCATGGCCGTGGCCCAGGCGCAGTACCCGGTCGCCGACCTCACCGCCCAGCTGCGGGCGAAGGGGGTGGACGTCCGGTTCGCCATCCACCCGGTGGCCGGTCGCCTCCCGGGGCACATGAACGTCCTGCTGGCCGAGGCGAAGGTGCCCTACGACGTCGTCCTCGAGATGGACGAGATCAACGAGGACTTCCCGGCCACGGACGTCGTCCTGGTCATCGGCGCCAACGACACGGTCAACCCCTCGGCGGCGGAGGACCCGAGCAGCCCGATCGCCGGGATGCCGGTCCTCGAGGTCTGGAACGCGAAGGAGGTCATCGTCTTCAAGCGCTCGATGGCCACCGGGTACGCCGGGGTGCAGAACCCGCTGTTCTTCAAGGAGAACACCCAGATGCTCTTCGGCGACGCCAAGGAGCGCGTGGGGGACATCCTCAAGGTCCTCTGAGGCGCGGACCCGCACGAAGGGCGGTGCTCACCCACCCGGGTGAGCGCCGCCCTTCCTCGTGCCCCCCGTTTTCGCATCTGCCTAGGCAGATGCGAAGGGGGGTGGGCGGCGCGGCCCGCGGATGGTGACCGACTCAGTACGCGTCGGGGTCGTACGGGGGGAGCTCGCCGGTGTCGGCGTCGTGGTCGCGGCGCAGCAGGTCCCGGCTGCGGTAGATCGAGCCCTCCCGCTGGCGGTCGACGCCGTCCCCATCGCCCGGGCCGCCACCGACATAGACCCCGTCGACGACGCCCAGGCGGGTCGCGAAGTCCTGCGAGGTCTCCCACGCGGGCTGCTCCTCATCCCCGTTGTCGTCCTCGTCGTCCTCGTCGTGGAGGCTCATCCCGAAGACGACCGAGCAGATGGCCCGGTAGTTGTCGTCGGGGTCGGGGACGAACTCGATCTTGGACAGGGCCTGGTCCTGGCCGGCGCTCTCGAGGATGAAGGTGCCGTACCCGAGGACACGTCCGAGCAGCGAGCGCTCGTAGCCCATGTCGGTGACCTTCTTCAGCGGCATCATCGAGACCTTGTGGTTGATCCACCCCTCGAAGCGCACGATCCGCTTGTCGGTGGCCACGACCCGCGTGTGTCGCCACTCGATCCACTGCCACGCCGACCACCCGAGGACAGCCAGCCAGAAAAACCAGATGTAGGAGAGGAACCCGCTGTTGGCGTCGCTCACCGAGACGTCCAGCCACAGGCACAGTGCCGTGGCCGCGATGACGGCGGCCGCGGGCTTGACGAGGACGATCCCGTGGTGCCGGATCTCCGCCACCGGGTTCTCGCCGGGGAGGAGATAGCGCCGCAGTCCCCGGTGGGCGACCTCCTCGGCCATGACTACCTCGCGATGAGCGTGTCGAAGAACCGGCCGATGTTGCGCACACCGTTGGCGAGGACCTCCCAGGCGGAGCCGACGATGTTCGCGCCCTCGTCGGGGGAGGTCAGGATCGCGTAGAGCAGAAAGATCGTGAGCAGCCAGAGGACGATCTTCTTGATCGGCGGCGTGTTCATGACTCGTTCTTCTCCGTCAGTGGCGGGGCAGCTCCTGCACCCGGGCGGGCACAGTGGGACGTCTCAGTGTTGCAGATGTGACTGGTGTGACGAGCGACCTGTGGGGGTGGGCGCGTCAGACGATGCCGTACAGCCGGTCGCCGGCGTCGCCGAGGCCCGGAACGATGTAGCCATTCGTGTCGAGCTTCTCGTCGATGGCGCCGGTGACGAGGGTGATCGGCACGTTGAGGTTGCCGAGCTGCGTCTCCATGGCCTCGATGCCCTCGGGGGCGGCCAGGAGCGTCACGGCGGTGATGTCGTCGGCGCCGCGTTCGACGAGGTACTGGATCGACATCGCCAGCGTGCCGCCGGTCGCGAGCATCGGATCGATGACATAGCACTGGCGCCCGGAGAGGTCGTCCGGCAGGCGGTTGGCGTAGGTCACCGCCTCGAGGGTGTCCTCGTTGCGCAGCATCCCGAGGAAGCCCACCTCGGCGGTCGGCAGCAGCCGGACCATGCCCTCGAGCATCCCGAGGCCGGCGCGCAGGATCGGCACGACGAGCGGCTTGGGCGTCGAGAGCTTCATCCCGGTCGTCGCGGCGACGGGGGTCTCGATGTCGAAGGGCTCGCACCGCACCTCGCGGGTCGCCTCGTAGGCCAGGAGCGTGACGAGCTCGTCGACGAGCCGACGAAAGGTCGGGCTGTCGGTGTCCTTGTGCCGGAGGTAGGTCAGCTTGTGGGCGATGAGCGGGTGGTCGGCGACGATGACGCGCATGGGCCCGAAACTACCGTGCGGGAGACTGTGGGCGTGACCCACGACCCCGCCCGTCCGCGCCGACTCGAGGAGGAGGCGTGGATGGCGCGCGCCCTCGAGCTGGCCGCAGACGCCGCGACAGGCGGGGACGTGCCGGTGGGGGCGGTCGTCGTGGACGCCGACGGAGCGATCATCGGCGAAGGGCGCAACACCCGCGAGCGCGACGGTGACCCGACCGGTCACGCCGAGATCATCGCCCTTCGGTCCGCCGCGGAGGCGAAGGGGGAGTGGCGCCTGGACGGGTGCACCCTGGTCGTCACCCTCGAGCCCTGCCCGATGTGCGCCGGCGCGGCGGTCCTCGCCCGCGTCCCGAGGGTCGTCCTCGGCGCCTGGGACCCGAAGATGGGCGCCTGCGGGTCGGTGTGGGACATCCCCCGTGACCGGCGTTCTGTCCACCGGGTCGAGGTCATCGGTGGGGTCCGGGAGAGCGAGTGTTCCAGGGCGCTGCGCGAGTTCTTCGCCCGACAGCGCGTCCCGGACTGATGCGGTCATCCAACACGGATGATGACGCGGCGCGATCCGCGATGCCACGGTGACTGGACCGACGCCGACGAGGTGCCCTCGAGAGGATTCGCCATGACGACCACCGCGGACCGACACGCACGATCCATGTTGCCGATACCGGACCGGCCGACGTCGGGGCTGACGACCTATGACGCCAAGGACCCCGACACCGCCTTCCTGCCCATCGAACCCCTGCTGCCGCCGGCCGGCGCTCCGAATGTCCTCGTGGTGCTTCTCGACGACGTCGGCTTCGGCGCGTCCAGTGCGTTCGGGGGTCCGTGCCGGACGCCCGTGGCCGATCGACTCTCCGGTGACGGGCTGCGCTTCAACCGCTTCCACACCACGGCCCTGTGCGCCCCCACCCGGCAGGCGCTGCTCACCGGTCGCAACCACCACTCGGTGGGGATGGGCAGCATCACCGAGACGGCGACGTCCGCGCCGGGCAACAGCTCGGTGCGTCCGAACACGAAGGCGCCGCTGGCGATGACGTTGAAGCTCAACGGGTACTCCACGGCCCAGTTCGGCAAGTGCCACGAGGTCCCGGTGTGGCAGTCCTCGCCCATGGGCCCCTTCGACGGGTGGCCCTCGGCCGGCGGCGGCTTCGAGACGTTCTACGGGTTCATCGGCGGTGAGAACAACCAGTACGACCCGGCCCTGTACAACGGGACCAGGCCTGTGGAGCCACCCGGCACGGAGGAGGAGGGCTACCACCTCACCGAGGACCTGGCGGATCGGGCCTGTGCCTGGGTGCGCCAGCAGAAGGCGTTGATGCCGGATCGTCCCTTCTTCATGTACTTCGCCCCCGGCGCGACCCACGCCCCCCACCACGTCCCCGTGGAATGGGCGGACAAGTACGCAGGCCAGTTCGCCGGAGGGTGGGACGCCCTGCGCGAGCAGACCATCGCCCGGCAGAAGGAACTCGGGGTCATTCCCCAGGACGCCGTGCTGACCCCTCGGCACGACGAGATCCCGGCGTGGGACGCGATGCCCGAGGAGCTCAAGCCCGTGCTGGAGCGCCAGATGGAGGTCTACGCCGGATTCCTGGAGCACACCGACCACCACGTGGGTCGGGTCGTCGACACGATCGATGACCTCGGCGTCCTGGACAACACGATCATCTACTACATCCTCGGTGACAACGGCGCCTCGGCCGAGGGCACGACCCAGGGCGCATTCAACGAGATGGCCAACTTCAACGGCATGGCCGCGCTGGAGACCCCGGAGTTCATGGTCTCCAAGATCAACGAGCTCGGCACGCCGAGCTCGTACAACCACTACGCGGTCGGCTGGGCGTGGGCCCTGAACACGCCCTTCCAGTGGACGAAGCAGGTGGCCTCGCACTGGGGTGGAACACGCAACGGGACGATCGTGCACTGGCCGGAGGGAATCGATGACCCCGGCGGGCTGCGCACCCAGTTCGCCCACGTCATCGACATCGCACCCACGATCCTCGAGGCGGCCGGACTGCCCGAGCCGACCATGGTCAACGGTGTGCAGCAGTCGCCCATGGAGGGCACGAGCATGCTCTACAGCTTCCGCGGTGCGGATGAGGCGGAGCGTCATGACCTGCAGTACTTCGAGATGTTCGCCAACCGCGGGATCTACCACAAGGGGTGGAGCGCGGTCACCAAGCACCGCACCCCGTGGGTGATGGTGGGGGGCGAGCTGCCCGCCTTCGACGACGACGTCTGGGAGCTGTACGACGGCAACGAGGACTACAGCCAGGCCCGGGACCTGGCGGCCGAGCGCCCTGAGCTGCTCGCCTCGCTGCAACGGCTCTGGCTCATCGAGGCCGTGAAGTACAACGTGCTCCCGATGGATGACCGCCTCATCGAGAGGGCCGTGCCGGAGATCGCTGGACGGCCGACCTTGGTCCACGGCACCTCCCAGCTGTTCTTCCCCGGGATGGGACGCCTGTCGGAGAACAGTGTCGTGAACATCAAGAACAAGTCCTTCTCGGTGACCGCGGAGATCAGCGTCCCCGAGGGGAAGGTCGCGCACGGTGTGGTCATCGCGCAGGGCGGGCGGTTCGGGGGATGGGCGTTCTACGCGAGGGAAGGAAGGGTGAAGTTCGTCTACAACGTCCTGGGGATCCACGCCTTCCCCGTGGAGGCCGACGCGCTCCTCCCTTCGGGCACGCACCAGATCCGCATGGAGTTCGCCTATGACGGTGGGGGACTGGCGAAGGGTGGCGACGTCACCCTCTTCCACGACGGCACCGAGGTGGGGTCCGGTCGGGTGGCGATGACACAGCCGATGGTCTTCTCCGCGGACGAGACCACGGACATCGGGTACGAGTCCGGGACCACCGTCGTCGACGACTACACCAGCCGGACGAGTCACTTCACCGGAAGGCTCCACTGGGTGCAGATCGACCTGGGGCTCGACGACCACGACCACTTCATCGACCCCGAGGAACGATTCCGGATCGCGATGGCGCAGCAGTGAGACGTGTGCTGCGATTCGGGATGAGGCCGGCTCTCTTGTAAGGTGCTCCGCGGTGGCGTGTCCGAGCGGCCTAAGGAGAACGCCTCGAAAGCGTTTGTGGGTTGACGCCCACCGTGGGTTCAAATCCCACCGCCACCGCCAGGCGGCCGTGACGAGAGTCAGGGCCTGCAGTTGACGAGATCCCGTCCGAGGTTCGCCTCGGGCGGGATCTCGTCGTCCGGGCCGCTCGCGGACGTGTGCACGACCGCGGTGGGGTGCCGGTCAGGTCAGACGGAAGACGTAGGCGAACGCGGTCCGGGTGTAGGTCACTCCCCGGCCGGTGCTGCGGATGAGGTCGGGGTCGGCGGCCTCCGGTGACTTCGGGATGAGGTGGCTCTCCAGCGCGGTGCTGTCGAGGCGGTACTCGTCCTCGTCGTGGAGTACCGCGTGGACGAGCTCGAGCCGCGGGTCGAGCGCGGCCAGGCTGGCGTCGCCATGACTGGTGTTGGCCAGGAACAGGCCGCCTCGCGTGAGGTAGGGCCGGCAGTGGTCCCACGCGGGCCCGGCGTAGAGCGAGATGAGCAGGTCGAATCCCCCTCTGGGCAGGTCGAGGGGGGTGGTGTAGTCGGCGTGGAGGAACTGGATGTCCGCTCCCGCTCCCGGGCGGGTGCGCCCCTCGAGCTCGGTCGCGACCAGTTCGTGGTCCGCGAAGTAGCGTGCGGCGCGGCGGTCGGTGTCGAGGTAGGTGACCGACGGGATCGCCGTCGAGGGCGAGGCGTCCAGGTAACTGCCCGGGTAGAGGGCCCGCGCGGGGGCCCAGTCCCTCGCGAGGGCTGCGAACAGGCCCGACCTGTCTCCGATGGATCGTCGGTAGGTCGCCCATGAGGGTCTGGCGGGCCGATGGCGGTGTTGTCCGCGGGGGGTCATGCGGCCTCCAGGGCGTTGGTCTCCCCCGATTGTGCCGGACCCTCCCGTGCGCACGCCGGGACGGGCGGCCACCTCTCGGCGGCCGGTGAGGTCTGGTTGCATGTGTGCCATGCGTCGTCCAGCTCGGGTCCTCCTGTCCGCTGCCGCTCTCGTGGCCGTCACGCTGCCGCTGGGCGCGTGCGAGACCTACAGCGCCACGTGCGACACCGACACGACCTGCTCGATCGAGATCCAGGGCAGCAAGTTCAACGAGTTCCCCCGTCCCTACGACGCCGGCGAGGGGACCGAGCCGGACGGCGCGAGGGACCGCATCCGCCTGGTCGAGGCCACCCAGGGCGGCGAGGCGACGATCCAGGCCGGCGGCCAGGACAACGCGTGCTCCGAGGGCGAGAGCTTCGTGGTCGAGGACACGACGATCACCTGCGAGGTGGTCGGTGACGACGCGGTGGAGTTGAGCTCGACCCGCTCGTGACCGCGAACGCCCGGGCACTCGCTCAGCAGTCGGTGACCTGGTCCGCGCGCACGAGGTGCCGGTAGTCGGGGCCGAGCACGACGTCCACGGCGACGCGCTCGCGCTCGTCGGGTGCGTCCGCGACCGTCCCGACGTGGCGGGAGAGGAGCTCGGCCCCCTTCGTCCCCCTGGCGCCGTGGCGCAGCTGCCCACGGCCGGTGACCTCTTCCTGCTTCGGGTCGTTGGCGACCGTCCTGACGACGAATCCCCGCTCCTTGAGCCCACGGGCCACCTGGGCGGCCAGGCCCTCACGGTCGGTGGCGTTGTAGACGTTGACCTCCACCTGGGCTGGCGTCAGCTCGCACGTCGGCGACCCGGAGGTCGAGGTGGTCGTCGCCCTCGCACTGGTGTCGGCTCGGATGTAGCTCATCGCGTACCAGGCGGCGAAGAACAGCAGGAGCAGCACGATGAGGACCGTGATGATCGCGCGCCGTCGCCGCGCTCTCGACTCGGTCGACTGACCGTAGAACTCGTCGGGCATGAGCTCAGTCGGTCAGCTCGACGGGCAGGGCCGGCGGCCCGTCGCACCCGGCACGAGGGGTTCCCCGACCGCGGTCGGGGTGGGGTCGGGAGTCGCCGACGGACGGGGAGATCACGTCGACACGATAGGAGGGCCGACGTCGCGCGACCGCACTCCCTTCCCTCTTGTGACCGACTCTTGACTCACGGTCGAGTCCGCGGTGCGAAGGGAGTGGCCCCGGTCGACGAGGGCGGCCAGGGGGTTTCCGGTTGCGGGGCCACAGGGACGTGACTAGGTTGCGCAGGCTCTGGTTCCCGCGCGAATCGAGTGACATCGAAGGCGATGCAGGTCTGCAGGAGGCGTCATGTCCACGTTCCGTCCGTCCCGTCGAACCACGCTGACCGGGGGTGCCGCGGCCGTCCTGGCCGGCGCAGCCACTCCAGCCCATGGCGCCGCCGTGGGCGAGCGGGGCTGGGTGACCTCGACCCTGCGCCGGATGAGCCTCGAGGAGAAGATCGGGCAGCTCTTCGTCCAGCACGTCTACGGCTCCCGGGCGGAGACACCGGATGAGCGCAACCTTCCCCTGTACGGGGTGAGCACCCCCGCCGAGGTCGTGCGCAAGTACCACCTCGGCGGCATCTGCTACTTCGCCTGGACCGACAGCGTCGAGGACCCCGACCAGATCACCGCACTGTCCAACGGTCTGCAGCGTGCCGCGCTCACGGGGCGACGCGGGCCCCGGGTCCCACTGACGATCTCCGTCGACCAGGAGCAGGGGGTGGTCACACGCATCGGACCACCTGCCACGCAGCTCCCCGGGTCGATGGCCCTCGGTGCCGGGCGGAGCGCCGAGGACGCCCGGCAGGCCGCGATGATCACCGGTCGCGAGCTGCGCGCCATGGGCATCTCCATGGACTTCGCACCGGTGTGCGATGTCAACGTCAACCCGCGCAACCCCGTCATCGGGACGCGGTCCTTCTCCTCCGACCCCACCCTGGTCTCGACCCTCGTGTCCGCCCAGGTCGACGGGTACCAGCGCGACGGGCGGATCGCCTCCTGCGCGAAGCACTTTCCCGGCCACGGCGACACCGACACCGACAGTCACACCGGTTTCCCGGTCATCACCCACTCGCGGTCGCAGTGGGCGCGTCTGGACGCACCGCCGTTCATCGCCGCCATCCGGGGCGGCATCGACATGATCATGACCGCGCACCTGTCCATGCCGGCCCTCGACGACAGCGGCGACCCGGCCACGCTCAGCCGGCCGGTGGTGACCGGCCTGCTGCGTGAGGAGCTCGGCTTCGAGGGGGTCGTCATCACCGACTCCCTGCGCATGGAGGGGGTGCGGGAGAAGTACGGCGACGGGGAGATCGCCGTGCGCGCCCTCACGGCCGGGGTCGACCAGCTGCTGATGACGCCCGCGATGGACGACGCCGTGGCGGCCGTGCGGGAGGCGGTGCTCGACGGACGCATCCCGCGACGCTCCCTCGACGCCAAGGTCCGCCGGGTGCTGACGGCGAAATACCGGCGAGGGCTCGTCGGGCGCCCCTTCGCCGACCCGGCCGAGATCGACTCCGTCGTCGGCACCCCCCGGCACCGAACCCTCGCGGACGCCGTGACCGAGCGCACCACCACTCTGGTCAAGGACGACGCCGCAGCGGTGCCGCTCCGCCCGGATGGTTCGAGGGTGCTCCTGACCGGGTACGGGACGGACACCTTGGCGGCCCTGTCCACGGCCGTCTCCGCGGCGGGCGCCCGCACGAGCACCACGGTCACCGGCAGCGCCCCCTCCGACGACGAGATCGACGCGGTGGTCGCCGCGGCGCAGCAGGCCGACACGGTCGTCGTCACGACGATGAAGGCCGGGGACGTGCGGGTCGACGAGCACGGTGGCCAGGCGAAGCTCGTGCGGGCCCTCCTGGAGACCGACGCGACGGTGATCGTCCTCGCGGTCCGCGACCCGTACGACATCGCCCACTTCCCCCAGGCCCCGACCTACCTGGCGACCTACTCCGACGGTGCGGTGGCCATGGCCGCCGCCGGTCGGGTACTGCTCGGCGAGGTGTCGCCGCAGGGCACGCTGCCCGTGGACATCCCGACAGCCGATGATCCGGAGACGCTGCTCTACCCCTTCGGTCACGGACTGACGGGCTGACGTCCAGGACGTGAAGGTCAGGACGAGGGAACCGGCGGGCCGACGAGCAGGGCGATGCCCGTCAAGACGGCGACGGCCACGAGGAGGACGAGGACCGCGGGGCCGGGACGCCGCAGCGCGCCGGACACGAGCCGCTCCGGCGCGGTGACGGCTGCTCCCTTCGTCCCGAGGCGCCAGGTCGTGCCGAGGTGGCCGCTCCGGTCGAGCCACCGCTCGGTCCACAGCGTGAGCAGGGGCGGGACCGCGCTCGCGAGCGCGACCGCGCCCTGCTTCGCCGGCCACTTCTGGTCGATCCAGACGATGCTGGTCACGAGCACATAGGCGATGAAGACCACCCCGTGCGCCATCCCACCGACGCGCACCCCGAGCTCGGTCGTCTCGGTGACGTACTTGAGGAACATGCCGACGAGCAGCAGCGTCCAGGTCACCGCCTCGGCGGTGGCGACGACGATGTACAGGCGACGCGGGGAGGGGAGAGTCATGCACACCATGGTCGCCCAGAGGTGGAGAACGACCGCCCTCGGGTCGATTTCGAGGTGGTGGACCCCTCGGGTACTCTCCTGCGTGGAGGATTCGCATAGTGGCCTAGTGCGCGCGCTTGGAAAGCGCGTTGAGTGAAAGCTCTCAGGGGTTCGAATCCCCTATCCTCCGCCACCCACCTCGGTCCGTCCCGCGCTCGTCGCGGGGCGGACCGAGGTCGTTGTCCAGGGGTGGTGGAGCGAAGGGGGTCGGTCCCGGACCCGGCGTTGGCCCACGAGGACGTCGCGACGTAGACTCGGCGACCGGCACCCCGCGTGGTGGTACCTCACCGAACTCCCCCAGGGCAGGAATGCAGCAAGGGTAGGCGAGCTCTTCCAGGTACGCGGGGTGTCCCTTGTCTGTCGGCAGGCCTCCTCATCGGGTTCGCGAGGAATGGGCACCCGCTTTCGATTGGCGCCGGGCCCAGATCCCCATAGCGTGTCTCCTGAGCGGTCGTGACCACGACCGCCTCCGCGAAGGAGGAAGTTCCATGGACAGCATGTGGATCTGGATCATCATCGCCATCATCGTGGTGCTGCTGCTCATCGGACTGGTGGCAGCGCTCGCCAAGGGCGCGAAGCAGAAGAAGGTGGAGCGCGACCGGGTGGAGGCCGAGCACATGCGTGCCCGGGCCGCCGAGCAGGATCGCGAGGTCCGTGAGCGTCAGGCCGACGCCGCGTCGACCGACGCCGAGGCCCGGGCGGCGCAGGCCGAGGCCGACCGTGCCTCCGCCGAGGCGAACCGTCGCAAGGCCCAGGCAGACCAGGAGGCCGCTGACGCCGAGCGTCGCCGCGTGGACGCGGAGCGTCTCCAGAACGAGGCCGGTCTCAAGACCGGCCACGCCCACAGCGCGGAGAGGGAGCGCGAGGAGCAGTTGCGCGCCGCCGATGCCAAGGACCCGGACGTCCGCACGGACAGGGACGGGATGCGCATCGATGACGGCGCAGCGGACTCCGCCGCCGGTGGACCCGGTCGAGGGGCCGCCACCGCTGGTGCCGGAGGCGCTGCGGCAGGCGCCGCGGGCGCTGCCCACACGGCTTCGGACCACGGCGCCGATCACGGTGCCGATGGTGGTGCCGGTCTCGGTTCTGATGACGGTGCCGATGGTGGTGCCGGTCTCGGTTCTGATCACGGTGCCGATGGTGGTGCCGGTCTCGGTTCTGATCACGGTGCCGATGGTGGTGCCGGTCTCGGTTCTGATGACGGTGCCGATGGTGGTGCCGGTCTCGGTTCTGATCACGGTGCCGACGGTGGTGCCGGTCTCGGCTCTGACGACGGCGCCGGCCGCGGTCCGGCCCACCCGGTCCCCGACCACGACGCGTCCCGCGCTCCCGGTCAGGGGGTCGACCCCGGCCGTACACCGGACCGGGCCGATGAGCGTTCTGCCGGCCTCGGAGCCGGACCAGTCGGTGCGAACGAGCCCATGGGGGGCCGGCACTCGGACCCGCCTGTCGCCCCCGCCGGGTCTGCAGCGGGTGAGCCCACCGTGGACCGCCCCGGCGAGCCGACGGTGGACCGCCCCGGTGAGCCCATCGTGGACCGCCCCGGCGGCGCGCACGCGGGCCCGGTGGAGACCGCGCCCGGCGTCACCCCCGAGAGCCGGCCTCCGGCGACCGAGGACGGGCGCAGCCACGTCGACCCCGAGGCCCGCCCCGGGACCGACGAGCGGGGCAGGCCCGGGCTCTTCGGCAAGGTCCGCGGTAAGGTCGAGGGCCTGCGCGGGCACGATGAGGGCCCCCGCACCTGATGCACCACGATCAGGGCCCGCCACATCCTCGATGTGGCGGGCCCTGTCCCGTACCCCACCCCAAGGAGTCACGTGAAGATCGCCATCATCCTCGGCAGCACCCGTCCCGGCCGCTTCGGTGAGCAGGTGGCCGACTGGGTCGTGGAGCAGACGCAGGGGCGTGACGACGCGGAGTACGAGCTCGTCGACCTCAAGGACTACGACCTCGACCTGCTCGGCGAGGCCACCGTGCCCGGTGCGGCCAACCGGCAGTACGAGAACCCCAGGACGCGTCGGTGGAGCGCGAAGATCGACGAGTTCGACGGCTATGTCTTCGTCACCGCCGAGTACAACCACGGTGTGCCGGCGGCGCTGAAGAATGCCTTCGACGTCCTCTACCCCGAGTGGGTCCACAAGGGCGCTGCGCTCGTCTCCTACGGAGCCGACGGCGGCGTCCGGTCCGTCGAGCAGTGGCGCACGATCCTCGCCAACGCGCAGATGCACGTCGTGCGTGGCCAGGTCTCCTTCTCGACGATGCTCGAGGTGGAGGAGGGGAGCTTCACCCCCTTCGAGCGTCGGGCCAAGGAGATGCGCAATGTCTTCGCGCAGGTGACCAAGCTCAGCGCGGCCACCGCCTCCCTTCGCGGATGACCGGGAGCGTCCACAGCGGCCTCCCCCGGGGGGAGGCCGCTGTCGTCCCCCGCAAGTAGGCTCGACCCCGTGAGCACCGCCCTGTACCGCCGCTACCGGCCCGAGACCTTCGCCGACGTCATCGGACAGGAGCACGTCACCGAGCCCCTCATGCAGGCGCTGCGCTCGGGGCGGGTCAACCACGCCTACCTCTTCTCCGGCCCGCGCGGGTGCGGCAAGACGACGAGCGCGCGGATCCTCGCCCGGTGCCTCAACTGTGAGCAGGGACCCACCCCCACCCCGTGCGGTGAGTGCGACTCGTGCACCGCGCTGGCCCGGGGAGGGGCCGGCAGCATCGACGTCATCGAGATCGACGCGGCGAGCCACGGCGGCGTCGACGATGCGCGGGACCTGCGTGAGCGGGCGTCCTTCGGCCCGGCCCAGAGCCGCTACAAGATCTACATCATCGACGAGGCGCACATGGTGACGCCGCAGGGCTTCAACGCCCTGCTGAAGATCGTCGAGGAGCCGCCGGAGCACGTGAAGTTCGTCTTCGCGACGACCGAGCCCGAGAAGGTCATCGGCACGATCCGTTCGCGCACCCACCACTACCCCTTCCGCCTCGTGCCCCCGGCTCGTCTCCAGGACTACATGGAGCAGTTGTGCGCCTCCGAGGGCGTGGCGGTCGAGCCCGGCGTGCTCTCCTTCGTCGTGCGAGCCGGTGGTGGGTCCGTGCGTGACTCCCTCTCCGTGCTCGATCAGCTGATCTCCGGCAGCGACGAGCGCGGCCTGACCTACGACGGTGCCGCCGCGTTGCTCGGCTTCACCGACGGCGAGCTGCTCGACCGGGCGGTCACCGCCTTCGGCGTCGGGGATGCCGCCGGGGTCTTCACGGTCATCGACTCGGTCATCGAGACCGGTCTCGACCCCCGGCGTTTCGTCGAGGACCTCCTCGAGCGCTTCCGGGACCTCATCGTCATCGCCGCCGCGCCGGACGGGGCCGCCGGGATCCTGCGCGGCCTGCCCGCCGACCAGGTCGAGCGGATGCGTCAGCAGGCCGGCGCCTTCGGCCCCGCCTCGCTCTCCAGAGCAGCCGACATCGTCAACGCCGGCCTGACCGAGATGACGGGGGCGACCTCGCCGCGGGTGCAGCTGGAGATCATCGCCGCTCGGGTGCTGCTGCCGGCCGCCGCCGGCGAGTCCGGCTACGCCGCCCGCCTCGATCGCCTGGAGCGCCGTCTCGAGGTCGGGGGAGTGCCCACGGCCGAAGGGGGAGCCCCGCCGTCCCGGCAGGCGTCACCACAGCGCCCCCCTGCGCACCAGGGGCCCGCCCCGGAGCAGGCACCCCGGGAGCAGGCACCGCCGGAGCCGGAGCCGGCGCAGCACGTGCCGTCGGAGCAGGCGGTGGGCGCGGCGAGCGCGCCGCCGCCCTCGCCGGAGCCCGTCGCGCCGCAGCCGCAGTCCACACAGCCGCAGCCCACGCAGCCGGAGCCGGAGCCGGAGGCGCCGGCACCCGCCGCGCAGGGTGGCCACATCGATGTCGAGGCCCTGCGCCGGGCGTGGCCGGATGTGCTCGGCCGGATCTACCAGATGCGTCGGGCGACGTGGACCTTCCTCTCCGAGCACGCCCAGGTGATCTCCTACGACGGGCAGCGGCTCGTCCTCGGCATCGCCACCACGGGACTGGCCAATGCCTTCCGCAACGGCTCGCACAGCGAGGTCGTCCGCCAGGCGCTCATCGACACCCTCGGCGTTGATGCCCGGGTCGAGGGAGTGCCCCACCAGCAGAGCGGTCAGGGGCCGACGGGTGGGGGAGCCCAGGCCACGACCGCGCCGGGCCAGGTGAGCTCGCCCGGGCCCGGCGCGAGCGCCGGCGCGGCGAAGCAGTCCCCGTCGCCACGCGGCGCGGCCACCTCCAACGACGTCGGGGTCGCAGCGCCCGACGCCGGGCCGGGTGGGTCCGACTGGGGGTCGGCGCCGCCGGACTCCTCGTCGGCTCCCGCGTGGGCCACGGCCGTCCCGGCGAGTGCGCCGCAGCCGGCGGGCCCCCCTTCGTCCGCGGGGCCGGTCCGGGACCGGGGATCCGGCCACGAGCCCGATGACGCCTCCGTGAGCGACGACGACGAGGACATCATCGAGGCCGGCGCCGCCGGCCCTGCCGTCATCGAGCGCCTGCTCGGGGGCACCGTCATCCGCGAGGAGTGAGCGCGTCGCGCCCGTCGATGCCCCACGTCGTCACCGCCGGGGCGTAGGGTCAAGGCGTGTACGAAGGTGTGGTCCAGGACCTGATCGACGAGCTCGGCCGCCTCCCCGGGGTCGGTCCGAAGAGTGCCCAACGGATCGCCTTCCACCTCCTGCAGGCCGACGCCCAGGACGTCCAGCGACTGGTCCAGACCCTCAGTGAGGTCAAGGACAAGGTCACCTTCTGCGAGACCTGCGGCAATGTCGCGGAGGGCCCGCAGTGCCGGATCTGCGCCGACCCGCGCCGGGACGCGACGGCGATCTGCGTCGTCGAGGAGCCCAAGGACGTCGTCGCGATCGAGCGCACCCGGGAGTTCCGCGGGCGCTACCACGTCCTCGGCGGTGCGATCTCCCCGATGGACGGGGTGGGCCCCGACGACCTGCGCTTCACCGAGCTGATGTCACGCCTCTCCGACGGCAGCGTCGCCGAGGTGATCATCGCCACCGATCCCAATCTCGAGGGGGAGGCCACCGCCTCCTACACCGCTCGGCTGCTCAGTCCCTTCGGGCTGCGGGTGACCCGACTGGCGTCCGGCCTGCCCGTGGGGGGCGACCTCGAGTACGCCGATGAGGTCACGCTCGGGCGGGCCTTCGAGGGAAGGAAGTTGCTCGATGCCTGACGAGACCACACTCCTGGCCGACGAGTGCGCGGTCGAGGCGAGCACCTGGTTGACGACCCTCGCGGACATCGCCTCGGGTGCCGCGCCGGAGAGCGCGATCCCACTGCTCCTGCTCACGACGAGCCAGATCCAGCTCGTCGGCGCTCGCCTCGGGGCCATCAGCGACATCGTGCTCGATCAGCGGTTCGAGACCGACCCCGGCCCCGACACCGAGCTCGACCCCCTCCGGGCCGGTCTGGCGCAGCTGCTGCACGGCGTCGACGAGTACGCGGACCTCGAGGACCCGGTGACCTCCCCGACGCCGGCGACCGGCTCGCTGAGCAACGATCTGGTGATCATCGCCGGGGCGCTGACCCACGGTCTGGCCCACCACGAGGCCGGCCGCGCGAGCGAGGCGCTGTGGTGGTGGCAGTACAGCTACCTCTCCGACTGGGGTGACCGGGCGGCGATGGCCGTCCGAGTCCTGCAGACACTGCTCGCCCACCTTCGTCTGGACGCCGACGCCGACCTCGTCGGCGAGGCGGAGTTCGACGCACTGCACCCCTGAGTGGGAGCGCGGATTTCCGGGCGATCCCACCCCCTCTCGTGCGGGCGAAGGAGCGCCCTCGGTCGTCGGGACGGTGGCCGGGTGACTCGTTGCGGGCGATCGGTCGTTATCCTCTAGGGGTCGCGCCGGTCCGCCCCTGGGCCGGACCCGCTGATCACGGAGATCTCTTGTGAGCCTGGTTGTCCAGAAGTACGGCGGTTCGTCGCTCGCTGATGCCGAGAGCATCAAGCGCGTCGCCCACCGCATCGCCGAGACGAAGAAGGCGGGTCACGACGTGTGCGTCGTCGTCTCCGCCATGGGGGACACCACCGACGAGCTGCTCGACCTCGCGGAGCAGGTGAGCCCCGTCCCGCCACCGCGCGAGATGGACATGCTGCTGACCGCGGGTGAGCGCATGTCGATGGCCCTCGTCGCGATGGCCATCGCGGACCTCGGGCACAGCGTGCGCTCCTTCACGGGGAGCCAGGCAGGTGTCATCACCGACACCTCGCACGGCAAGGCGAAGATCATCGACGTCACGCCCGGTCGCATCACCGAGGCCCTGGGCAAGCAGCACATCGTCATCGTCGCCGGATTCCAGGGCGTGAGCCAGGGAACCAAGGAGATCACCACCCTCGGTCGCGGCGGCTCCGACACCACGGCGGTGGCCCTCGCCGCCGCGCTCGAGGCGGATGTCTGCGAGATCTACACCGATGTCGACGGCATCTTCTCCGCGGACCCCCGTATCGTGCCCACGGCCCACAAGATCGACCGCATCTCGCACGACGAGATGCTCGAGATGGCCGCCAGCGGCGCCAAGATCCTCCACCTGCGGTGCGTCGAGTACGCGCGCCGCTCCGAGATGCCCATCCACGTGCGTTCCTCCTTCTCCCCGAAGGAGGGCACGTGGGTCCTGCCCCCCGACCCCGAAGGAACCCAGGACATGGAAGAGCCGATCATCGCGGGCGTCGCCCACGACAGCAGCGAGGCCAAGATCACCATCGTCGGTGTGCCCGACGAGCCGGGCCGGGCGGGCCAGATCTTCACGACCGTCGCCGCCGCCCAGGTCAACATCGACATGATCGTGCAGAACGTCTCGGAGTCGCAGACGGCGCGCACGGACATCTCCTTCACGTTGCCGATGGCCGACGGGAAGACTGCGGTCGAGGCCCTCACGCGGACCAAGGACGAGGTCGGCTTCGAGTCGATCCGCTACGACGACCAGATCGGCAAGCTCTCCCTCGTCGGTGCCGGCATGCGCACCAACCCGGGCGTCTCGGCGACCTTCTTCCAGGCCCTCGCGGACGCGGGCATCAACATCGAGATGATCTCCACCTCGGAGATCCGCATCTCGGTCGTCACCCGCGCCGACCAGCTCGACGAGGCGCTCCGGGCCCTGCACACCGCCTTCGGTCTCGACTCCGATGACGGCGAGGCCGTCGTCTACGGCGGCACCGGCAGGTGACCGCCACCCCGTCGCAGACCACCGGGCCCACCTTGGCCCTGGTGGGGGCGACGGGACGCTTCGCGGAGGCGATCGTCTCCGCGATGGCGCTGCGCGATGACCGGTGGGGCGAGATCCGCCTCTTCGTCCCCGGTGTCTCGACCCGCACGCTGAGCGTGCGCGGCCGGGAGCAGCCCATCGAGTCCCTGCGCGAGGACTCCTTCGAAGGGGTCGACGTCGCCCTGTTCAACCTCTCGCCGGAGATCACCGGTGAGTGGGCGGGGCGTGCGGTGGCCGCTGGCGCGGTCGTCGTCGACGCGAGCTCCGCCCACCGCGGGGACGACGACGTGCCGCTCGTCGTCCCCGGGATCAACTCCGAGCTCGTCGGCCACCGGCCCAAGGGGATCGTCGCGCTGCCCGGGCCCGTGACCTGGGGGCTCATCGACGCCGCGCACGTCCTCCACCAGGGCTGGGAGCTGCAGCACCTCGTGGTCACGGGGCTCATCGCGGCCGTCTCCAAGTCCGACCGGGGTGTGGCCCGACTCCGGGAGGAGATGCACACCGTCGCCTCCGAACCGACCATCGGCCAGCACCCGGGCGATGTGCGGGCGGCGGTCTCCGACCTGCCGGTCGCCTCCCCCTTCCCCGCGCCCCTCGCGCTCAACGTCATCCCGTGGGTGGGGCAGCCGACCGCGGACGGCTTCACCTCCGCGGAGCACGCGGTGAGCGAAGAGGTCAGCAAGGTCCTCGGCCTCGGCGAGCACGTGCCGGTCGTGGTCACCCTCGTCCAGGTACCCGTCGTGCTCGCGCACTCCATGGCCCTGCACGCCCGCTGCGCCCGGCCGGTGGGCATCGACAAGGTGCGACGGGCCTGCGTGGCGGCGCCCTCGCTGGTCCACCTCGACGAGCAGACGGGAGAGGTGCCGACCCCGGTGGACAGCGTGGGCATCGACCCCAGGTTCGTCGGACGGATCCGCCAGCCGAAGGGCGCCGGCCACCACGTCGACATGTTCGTCAGCGCCGACACCACCCGCCGCGGGGCCACCGCGATGCTCGCCGTCGCGGAGCTGATCGGTGACGAAGGGCGCACCGGGCAGCCATCCGTCTCCGGAGCGTGACCCCGACGCAACCGGACTGACACCACAGCCGTCCATACTCGTGTGGGACGGTCGACCCGCTCGCGGATCGTCCGTGCTTTTGTGATGTTCGTGACGTGTGTGAGCGCCTGGTGTCGAAGTGTCCGCGGACCTCGTACAGTGGGCCCAGGGGAAAGGGGTGTCGATGACGGATCAGCACCGGGAGACGGACCCGTACGACGACGGGTCGGTGTCGTACCGCGTCGTGGGTTTCGACGAGCTCGAGGGCTCGGCAGCAGCCCACTACCGGCGGCAGCGCCGGCGACGGCTGTTGCTCTTCGTCACCCTGCCCGGTCTCATCCTCGGGACGGCGACCGTGGCGACCGCCTACGGCACGGGTCTGCTCGGCCCGCACGAGACGACGACCTGCGCCCCGGTCTCTGCCCCGGCCCCGGAGCGCGACTCCTTCGAGGTCAAGCTGCTCAACAGCAGTGACACCTCCGGCCTCGCGACGAGCGTGGCCCGTGATCTCGAGCTGCGCGACTTCGACATCGCCAGCGTCGGCAACGCCGACGGCTCGGTCTACGTCAAGGGAGCGGCGACGATCTACCACGGCAAGGACGGGCGGGACAACGCCCTCCTGCTGCAGCAGCAGATCCCCGGGTCGAAGCTGTGGGACGACGCCCGCGGTGGCGACAGCGTCCAGCTGGTCCTCGGCTACGGCTACGACAAGCTCGTCAACGAGCCCCCGCCGCCGTTGCCCGCCCCCTCGGAGATCACCCTCAACGTCTACAACACGACGTACAAGGAGGGCCTGGCCTCGGACGTCGCCAGCGACCTGTCCGGGCGCGGTTTCAAGGTCAAGTCCACGGGCAATGACCCGCAGATGAGCTTCCTCGAGGACGAGGTCGCCGTCATCCGTTTCGGTCCGGAGGGGCAGCGCGCGGCCAAGCGCCTCGCCCAGCAGGTCGACGGTGTGCAGATGCAAAAGGACGACCGCACCAGCGGGAAGGTCGATCTCGTCCTCGGCAACACGTGGGATGGCCTGAAGTCGGCGTCCGAGGTGCCCGAGGTCAAGCCCTGGGAACGCCCTGCCGAGACGATCCAGAAGCCCTGCGAGGGGGAGTGAGCGTCGAGACCGTCGCGCTGCTCACGGCCGGCGGGATCGCCCCGTGCCTGTCGTCGGCGGTCGGCGGTCTCATCGAGCGGTACACCGAGCGGGCCCCGCAGGTCCGCCTCATCGGCTACCGCAACGGCTATGCCGGGCTGCTCACCGGTGCCAGCACCGAGGTCACCGACGAGGTCCGGGCGCAGGCCGCCCGCCTGCACGCCTTCGGCGGCTCCCCGCTCGGCAACTCGCGGGTGAAGCTGACCAATGGCGAGGACTGCGAGCGGCGCGGGTTGGTGGCGAAGGGGGCTGACCCCCTTCGCGTCGCCGCGGAGCAGCTCGCCGCGGACGGCGTCGACGTCCTCCACACCATCGGCGGGGACGACACCAGTACCACCGCCGCGGACCTCGCGCGCTACCTCGCCGACCAGGGCCACTCGATGCAGGTCGTCGGGCTGCCGAAGACCATCGACAACGACATCGTCCCCATCAGGCAGAGCCTCGGTGCGTGGACGGCGGCGGAGCAGGGCGCCGTCTTCGCCCGCAACATCATCGGTGAGCACTCCTCCAACCCGCGGATGCTCATCGTCCACGAGATCATGGGCCGGCACAGCGGCTGGCTCACCGCGGAGACCGCCCGGCGCTACCGCGCGCAGCTGGCCAACCGGGAGTTCGTCCCCGGCATCGGCAATGACCCGCGCGTCTGGGACGTGCACGCGGTCTACGTGCCCGAGGAGCAGATCGACCTCGAGGCCGAGGGTGAGCGGCTGGCCGCCGTCATGGACGAGATCGGCTGCGTGACGGTCTTCCTCGCGGAGGGCGCCGGTGTCGACGAGATCGTCGCCTCCCTCGAGGACGCCGGGCGCGAGGTGCCGCGCGACCCCTTCGGCCACGTCGCGCTGGACGAGGTGAACCCGGGGGAGTACTTCGCCTCGAGCTTCGCCGAGCGACTGGGGGCGGAGAAGGCCAAGGTGTGGAAGTCGGGCTACTTCGCCCGCTCGGCCGCGCCCAATGCCCAGGACCTCGAGCTGATCGCCCGCTGCACCGACCTCGCCGTCGAGGTCGCCCTCGGTGGCGGCTGCGGGATCGTCGGTCAGGACGAGGAGCGCGGCGACGAGTTGCGCGCCATCGAGTTCGACCGGATCGCCGGCGGTGGGGCCTTCGACCCGACGACCGACTGGTTCCTCGAGCTGCGTCAGGCCATCGGCCAGGCCTGAGGTCCCCTCAGCTCGCGCCGTGCTTGCGGCGCAGCGACCACATCTGGGCAGAGCGCTCCAGCTCGACGGCGACGTCCCACGGAACCCCGCCCGGGGCGGTCTCCCGGCGGAAGTTGCGCACGAGCCGACGCGCCAGCTGCGGGTCGGCGGCCGCTCGCGCGGCCATGACCCGGGCCGCGCCCTCGACCTGCCCGTCCTCGTGGGCCGACCAGGCGATCCCGAGGTCGACCGCTCGCTCGCCGTCGACCTCCTCGCCGAAGAGCCCCATGGCTGCCGCGGCCTCGCGTCCGGCGACACGGTGCAGCAGCGACAGGTGGCCACCGCCGGGGTGGATCCCGATCTGGGCGAAGCCCGGAAGGAGTCGCGCGGTGCGCGAGACCACGCGCAGATCGGTGGCCAGGGCGAGGTTGAGTCCGGCGCCCACGGCCGCCCCGCGGACGGCGGCGATGGTCGGCAGGTCGATGGACCCGATGGTCGTGAAGGCCGCGTAGACCGTCTCGAGGTTGCGGTAGGCGGCGTCCTCCACGGGGTCTCGGCCGGTCTCGGCGAGGACGGAGCGCACCGCGCCGGCGCAGAAGTGCTCACCGCCGCTGACGATGACGGCACCGACCTGCGCATCGGACTCGGCGGTGCGGGCCGCGTCGATGAGCTCGCGGGACATCTCGACGGACAACGCATTGCGGCGCTCCGGAGCAGCCAGTCTGATCGTGGCGATGCCCTCGTCGACGGTGTAGGAGATCTCGCTCATCATCATCCCTTCGTGTAGAACCAGCGGCCGCCACGGCGGGTGAACTCGCTGCGTCCGGCGAGCTCACCCTCATCGTGGCTGGCGACGAAGTCGACGACGCCGGTGCTGTCGTCCCGTCCACCGTCGACGACCTCACGGACCTCGAGGCCGGTCCAGCGGGTGTCGCCGGGGGTGACGTCGGCCGGCCGCGTGCGTCCGTCCCAGGTGCGCCAGAGGTGCTCGACGTTGCCGTGGACGTGTGCGGTGTAGCGGCTGCGCATGAGCTCCTCGGCCGTCTCGGCCAGTCGCTCCGTGGTCAGCAGCGGCCCGCAGCAGTCGCTGAGGGGCCGACCGGTGCCGCAGGGGCAGGGCTCTTCGCTCATGGGTGCAGCGTAGGTCAGCGGCGCCCCGGGCGCCCGGCCTCAGTCGCGCAGCGTGGTGCTGCGGATGTGCTCGCCGAGCGTCATCGCCAGCTGATCGGCGTCACCGGCCTCGAGGAGGTCGACGAGGTGGTGGTGCTCCCGGGTCAGGGCGAGCATGTGCCGTCGGGGGGTCGGCGCGCCGAGGCGGGCCAGCCGGACGAAGCCACCCAGCTGGTCGAGCAGGAGCAGGAGGGTCGGCATCCCCGCGACCTGGGCCAGGCAGCGGTGGAAGGCCTCGTCGGCCTCGAGGAAGGCCATGGAGTCCCCCTCCGACGCCTGCCGACGCTGGCGGGCCACGAGGAGGCGCAGACGGTCGATGTCGTCCGGGGTGCGGCGAGCGCAGGCCGGCCCGGCAGCGGCCCCCTCCAGCGCGACGCGAAGGGAGATGACCTCGCGTCGGTGCTCGGGGGAGACGTCGACGACGTGCAGCTGTCGTCGGGGCCCGGGGACGAGGAGGCCCTCGCTGCTGAGAGCGCGCAGGGCTTCGCGCACCGGCGTGCGCGAGACCTCGTACTCGGCTGCGGTCGCGACCTCGTCGACGGGGTCCCCGGCCGGGCGCCGACCGGAGAGGATGTCGGCACGCACGGCCTCGTGGACGAGACCCGCCTTGGTCGCCGGGGGCGGAGCGGGGGAACTCATCGACGCTACGAGGCGAAGATCTGTGACTCGTCGGCGAAGGCCTTGAACTCCATCGCGTTGCCGGACGGGTCGAGGAAGAACATCGTCCACTGCTCGCCGGGCTCCCCGGCGAAGCGCAGGTAGGGCTCGATGACGAACTCGGCACCGGCCGCGCGCATCGTGGCGGCGAGGTCGTGGAAGTCGTCGTGGCTGAGTACGGCGCCGAAGTGGGGGACCGGGACCTGGTGGTCGTCGACCGGGTTGTGGCCGGCGGGGCCGGGGGAGCCGTGCTCGGTCTGGTGCGTGACGACCTGGTGACCGTAGAAGTTCCAGTCCACCCACAGCGTGTCGGAACGGCCCTGGCTCAGCCCGAGGACCCCGCCGTAGAACTCTCGTGCCGCGGCGATGTCATGGACCGGGATGGCCAGGTGGAAGCAGGGGCGATGGGTCATGGGTCCTCCTCAGGGCTCACGTGTATGCATTTAGAGTACATGTATACAAAAGAGGTCACTGACGGACAGAAAAAAGACCGGCTCCGATCCGTGGATCAGAGCCGGTCCCGGCTGGTCGGGGTGACAGGATTTGAACCTGCGGCCTCGTCGTCCCGAACGACGCGCGCTACCAAGCTGCGCCACACCCCGAGGTGCTGCTGCCCTCATCAGGCAACGACAAGGAACAATAACCCAGTCACCGCCCGGACCGACAATCGGGGTCCTCCGGGACGAGGGTCAGCAGGGTGGCCTCGGGTCGGCAGGCGAACCGCACCGGTGCGAAGCGGGAGGCGCCGAGGCCGGCCGAGACGTGCAGCCACGCAGCGTCCGCTGGTTCGGCCCGTCCACTGCCGGCCCCCGTCCACCAGCGGGAGACCCCCTTCGCCCGACGGCGGTCGAGGTCGCAGTTGGTGACGAGTGCACCGACTCCGGGCACGCACAGCTGGCCGCCGTGGGTGTGGCCGGCGATCACCAGGCGCGCGCCGTCGGCGGTCATGCCGTCCAGGACGCGTTGATACGGCGCATGGGTGACGCCCATGGTCAGTGCCGCGTCGGGGTCGGCGGGAGCACTGACGCGGGCGTAGTCGTCGCGCTCGATGTGCGGGTCGTCGACGCCCACGAGGTCGAGTCGGGTGGGGCCGAGGGTGAGCGTCGTCCGGGCGTTGTCGAGGTCGATCCAGCCCCGGTCGGCCATGCCCGCGCGCAGCCGCTCGGTGGGCAGCGGGATGCGCGTGGCGGGTGCCGCGGCATAATCGCGGGTGAGGTAGCGCGCGGGGTTCTTCGGCGTCGGGGCGTAGTAGTCGTTGGATCCCATGACGAAGACCCCCGGACGCTCGAGCAGCGGCGCCATCGTCGCGAGGACCTCCGGGACGGCCCCGACGTGGCTGAGGTTGTCGCCGGTGTTGACGACGAGATCCGGCTCGAGCGCGGCCAGGGAGCGGATCCACTCCTGCTTGGCGGACTGACCAGGAACCATGTGGATGTCGCTGAGCTGCAGGACCCTCAGGGGGTGGGATCCGGGTGCGAGGACCGGCAGGGTGTACCGGCGAAGGGCGAACAGGCGCGGCTCGACGAGGGTGCCCCAGGCGAGTGCGGCACCGCCCGCCGCGGCGGTGCACGCGAGGAGACGGGCAGCAGGCAGGGGCGGGGTCACCCCGCCATCCTCGCAAATGGGGTGGCCCGGGTCCGCGCTCCTGAGATGATCTGTCCATGAGCGACTCCTTCAAGGCCACCCTCCAGTCCGACCTCACCGCGGCGATGCGTGCCCGGGAGCAGGTCCGCGTCGCCACCCTGCGCATGGTCCTCACCGCCATCAGCACCGAGGAGGTCTCCGGCACGCAGTCCCGTGAGCTGTCCGACGCCGAGACCCTCAAGGTCGTGATGAAGGAGGCCAAGAAGCGCAAGGAGTCGGCCACCGCCTACCGCGACGCCCGTCGCCCGGAGCTGGCCGAGCGCGAGGAGGCCGAGCTGGCCGTCCTCGAGAGCTACCTGCCGGAGCAGCTCGGTGACGACGAGCTCACCGCGATCGTCGACCGTGCGGTCGAGCAGGTCGGCGCGACCTCGATGGCCCAGATGGGCCAGGTCATGAAGGTGGCCCAGGGCGAGATCGCCGGGCGCGCGGACGGCGGCGTCGTCGCGGCCAAGGTCAAGGCCCGGCTGGCCGGCTGATCCACCGGGGCACAGCGAAGGGGGGTGGTCACCACGGGTGACCACCCCCCCTTCGCCGTGGCTCAGTTGCTCTTGGTCCCGGAGGAGGAGCGCCCACTCCTGGTGGACCGTGGGGAGCGCTCGACCCGTGGGGCGGAGGATGACGAGGCCGATGAGGACGACCTCGCCGACGTCGTCGGGGAGGACGACGTCGATGACGGCGAGGAGGACCGCGACGAGGGGGTGCTCGTCGACCTCGGTGTCGACCTGGACGTCGACCTCGACGTCGAGCTCGGCGGCAGTGCCGCGGGCGCCTGCGTCGTCGGGGACGCCGGCGGCGGGGCGGCCGGGGCCTGGGTCGTCGACGGGGGCGGCGTGTAGGGCGCCACTCCGTTGGAGAGGTGGTAGGTCACGGTCGCGCCCTTGAGTGCCTCCCCCTCGGGCTCGGTGGAGGCGACGGCGCCGGCCTGGGTGGTGCTGTTGACCTGGCTGCCCTCCTTCGGCTTGAAGCCGGCCTTCTCCAGAGCCTCCTCGGCCTGCGTCGGACCCTCGCCGATGACGTCCGGGATGTCCCGCAGGTCACCCTTGACGATCTCCTCGCTCGGCTTCTTGAAGGACTCCTTGTCCATGTCCTCCGAGGCCTCGTTCATGATGTCCTGCCAGATCGGGGCGGCGATGGTGCCACCGAAGACCTGCTCGTAGTACTCACCACCGAGGGTGATGCCGTCCATGTCGTACTCACGGATCGGGGAGCCGACCCAGATCGCCGTGGACAGCTGCGGGGTGTACCCGGCGAACCACGACTGCTTGTGGTTGTCGGTCGTTCCCGTCTTGCCGGCGGCCTGACGCCCCTTGTCCAGGTCGTTCCCGGCCGCCGTCCCGCCGGACTCGAGCGGGCCCTCCAGCAGCTGGGTCACGCCGCGGGCGACGTCCTTGTCGATGACCTGCTTGCACGGGGGCGGGTCGATCTTCATCTTCGTGCCGTTGGCCGTGGTGATCGACTCGATCGGGTTCGGCGGGCAGTACTTGCCGCCGGCGGCGAGCGTCGCGTAGGAGGAGGCGAGCTGCAGCGGGGAGGTCGAGTCCGAGCCGAGCACGAGGTTGGAGATCGCGTAGTTGTCCTTGACCTTCTCGCCGCCGCTGTAGGTCAGGCCGTACGGCAGGCCGTAGCCATCGGCCAGCCCCATCTTCGCCATGACCTTGGGGATGTTGCACGATCCGACGTCCGAGGCGAGCTGGGCGAAGGCGGTGTTGATCGACTTCTTCGTCATCTCGGCCAGGCTGAGCGTCCCGCCGATCTGGTAGTCGTTCGACACGGCCCACGTCGGGTCTTCCGTGGTGCACTTCTTCTGGAAGTCGCTCGGCGAGAAGAGGTGCGGGTTCTTCACTCCGGCCGACGGGGCATCGATGTCCGACTCGAGCGGCATCCCCTTCTCCAGGGCCGCGACCAGGGCGTACATCTTGGCCGTCGACCCGATGGCGAAGCCGTTGGTCCCGCCGTACTGCGCGGGCACGCTCCACGCCTGCTCGGAGTACTTCGTGGAGGCCTTCTCCAGCCCGATCTTGTACTTCGACGTCTGGCCGATCGCGCGGACCTTGCCGGTCCCCGGCTCGACGAGCGCGCCGGCGGCGCCGAACTTGTCCGTGCCCTCCGGCACGCGCTCGGTGAGGTCGCCCTGGAGCTCCTTCTGCCAGTCACGACGCAGCGTCGTCTTGATCTTCAGGCCTGCGGTGTTGACCGTCTGCATGCGCGCGTCCGGGTTCGGGCCGAGCTCGGGCATCTGCTTGAGGTAGGAGATGACGTAGTTGCAGAAGTAGGGGTCCGCTGCCTTGGAGCAGGTACCGCCCTCGCTCTTGCTGATCTTGAGCATGTCCTCGACGTCCTTGGCCTTGGAGGACTTCGCCTGGCTCGCATCGATCATCCCCAGCTGGGCCATCCGGTCGAGCACGACATCACGACGCTCCTGCACCTCCTCGGGATTGGTCCGGATGTTCAACCGGCTGGGCGACTGCACGACGCCGGCCAAGGTCGCGGACTCGGCGATGTTGAGGTCCTCGGCGGGCTTGCTGAAGAAGTGCTGCGCCGCGGCCTCCACGCCGTACGCCTGGTCGCCGTAGAGGGCGAGGTTGAGGTAGCTGGTGAGGATCTGGTCCTTGGTGTGCGTCTTCTCGACGTTGAGCGCGAACTTCAGCTCCTGCAGCTTGCGGCTGTAGGTCTGCTCCGTCGCGGAGGCGATGCCCTCCTGGTCGTCCTCCCGCTTGGCCTTCTCGATCTGCATCAGCTTCACGTACTGCTGGGTGATCGAGGAGCCGCCCTGCGTCTCCCCGGAGGTGGTGTTGGAGACCATCGCGCGCAGCGTGCCGCGCACGTCGATGCCCCCGTGCTCGTAGAAGCGACTGTCCTCGATCGCCATCTGCGCCTTGCGCATCCACGGCGAGATCTCCTTCAGCGGGACGACGATGCGGTTCGCGTCGTAGGGGGTGGCGAGCAGCTTGTCGTCAGCGGAGTAGATCTTCGACTGCTGGGCGAGCGGGTTCGTCGTGAACTCGTCGTCGAGATCGTTGAATCCCTGCGCGGTGGACTTGGCCGCACCGCCGGAGGCACCAGCGAAGGGGATGGCCAACCCGGCACCGACGAGGCCGAGACCGACGGACACGGCGACGAAGGCCCCGAGCAATCGGGCGAGATGTGGCATCCGAGAGGCAGACATGTGCAAGACAATAACGGCCGAACCTGAGCGTTGCGGGCAGGCGTCGCGGCGGTTCGGATGCTCGCCGAGCCCTAGGCGAGCGCCTGGCCGAACTCGCGCAGACCCTCGAGGTCGTGGATGTCCACGGGATGCGCGGCGACGGTGCCCATCGGCACTCCCGGGTGGGAGGTGCGGAAGCGGGTGATCAGGCCCCGGTGCCGGGCGGCGGCCTCCGCCACCTCGACGTGGACGCGCAGCAGGGCGGCGGCGAGGTCGTGCTCGTCGAGTGCGTCCAGCTGCGTGGCGCCGTCCTCGGCCCGCCCGGCGCCGAGCTGTTTGGCCGCGGCCACGTGCACGCGGTTGACGAGGACGCCGGTGAGCGGCATCCGGTCGCTGGCCAGCCGCTCGATGAAGTACCCGGCCTCGCGCATCGCATCCCGCTCCGGTGCCGCGACGACGAGGAAGGCCGTCTCGTCGTGGGAGAGCAGGGCGTAGGTCTCGTCGGCGCGTGCGCGGAAGCCGCCGAACATCGTGTCCATCGCGGCGACGAAGGTCTGCACGTCGCTGAGGAACTGCCCACCGAGCAGTCTCGTCATGATGCCGCTGGCCAAGGAGACGCCCGCACCGACGAGGCGCAGGGACGCCCGGCCACCTGCCTTCGCCGGAGCCGTGAGGAGACGGATGAACCGGCCGTCGAGGAAGGACCCCAGCCGCTGGGGGGCATCGAGGAAGTCCAGCGCCGACCGCGAGGGCGGGGTGTCGACGATGATGAGGTCCCAGTCGCGCGAGCCGTCGGCGATCTGGGTCCGCAGCTGCCCGAGCTTCTCCATCGCCATGTACTCCTGCGTCCCGGCGAAGGAGCTCGACACCGCGACGTAGAAGGGGTTGGCGAGGATCTGGGCGGCCTTCTCCGGCGTCGAGTGGGCCTCGACGACCTCGTCGAAGGTCCGCTTCATGTCGAGCATCATCGCGTCGAGGGACCCACCGGCCGAGGTGTCCAGCCCGTCCACGGGGCGAGGGGTGTTGTCCAGCTCGATCAGACCGAGCGACTGGGCCAGCCGGCGGGCGGGGTCGATCGTCAGGACGACGACGCGTCGGCCCTGCTCGGCGGCGCGCACGGCGAGCGCCGCCGCCGTGGTGGTCTTGCCGACCCCACCGGAGCCGCAGCAGACGATGATCCGGCGCTCCCGGTCGGCGATGACCTCGTCGAGGTCGAGCCGGGGCTCGTCACGGGCGGCCATCAGACGCCTCCCTGCTCGTCGAGGGTGTCCGCGAGCAGCCGCAGGCCCCCGCTCTCCACGCCCTCGGGCAGGTGCGGGAGCGTGTGCACCGGGACAGGGAGGTCGGCGAGGACCTCGCTCTGCTCCGCCTGGAGGCGAGTGCGCAGCACGTGGTCGGTGCCCTCTTGCAGCAGGCCGGTCACCATGGCCGGTCCCGCCTTGATGTCGACGGCGCCGAGGGCCGCCGCGAGGGAGTCCCGCACGCCCGACGTCTCCTCGGTGATCGTCGCGGCCTGGTCCTCGGTCAGGAGCGAGGGACGCCTCCCGTTGACGATGACCGACCCCACGCGAAGGGAGAGGTCCCCGAGCTCGGCGATGGCGTCGCGGGTCTCCTGCACGGGCATCTCCTCGAGGAGGGTGACGACGTGGACCGCCGTGCTCGGGCTCTGGAGCAGGCGGGTGATCGAGTCGGCCTGGTTGCGGACCGGCCCGACCCGCGCCACCTCGGAGACCTCCGAGTTCACCGCGAGGAAACGGGCGATCCGTCCGGTCGGTGGGGCGTCGAGCACCACGGCGTCATAGACCGGGCGCTTCTTCGCCCCCTTCGTCCGGCGGCCGACGGCCTCGTAGACCTTGCCGATGAGCAGCACGTCCCGCACACCGGGGGCGATCGTCGTCGCGAAGTCGACGGCGCCCACCTTCTCCAGCACGGTGCCGGCCCGGCCCAGCTTGTAGAACTTCTGGAGGTACTCCAGCAGGGCGCTCTTGGCGTCGACGGCCAGTCCGAGCAGCTCTCCGCCGGACGGGTCGGTGACGAGGAGGCGCTCGCTCGTCCCGAGCGGGGCGACATCAAAGGCCTGGGAGATGCCCTGCCGTCCCTCGACCTCGACGAGGAGCACCCGCTGCCCGCGGGCGGTCAGGGCCAGCGCCAGGGCCGCGGCCACGGTCGTCTTGCCCGCGCCGCCCTTGCCGGTGACCACGTGCAACCGCACGCGCGGATCAGAGGGGGAGTTCACGTCGCCCAGCCTACGAGTAGGGTGCCGACATGACTCAGTGGGAGTACGTGACCGTTCCGCTCATCGTCCATGCGACCAAGCAGATCCTCGACCAGTGGGGCGAGGACGGCTGGGAGCTGGTCCAGGTGCTGCAGGGCGACGGGGGCAACCTCGTGGCCTACCTCAAGCGACCCAAGGCCGCCTGATGGGACGCATCGACGATCGTCTGGCCGAGCTGTCGATCTCGCTCGCCGAGCCCGCTGCGCCGGCCGGTGCCTACGTCCCGGCCGTCGTCGACGGCGACCACGTCCTGACGTCCGGGCAGCTGCCCCTCGTCGACGGCGCATTGCCCGTGACCGGGCACGTCGGCGCGGAGGTCGACCCGGAGCAGGCCAAGGAGATGGCCCGGCTCTGCGTCGTCAACGCGCTCGCCGCGATCCGGTCCGTGGTCGGCGACCTCGATCGCGTCGAGCAGGTGGTCAAGGTCGTCGGCTTCGTCTCCAGCGCTCCCGACTTCACCGGCCAGCCGGGCGTGATCAACGGCGCCAGCGAGCTCCTCGGCGAGGTCTTCGGCCCTGCCGGTGAGCACGCCCGGTCCGCCGTGGGAGTCGCAGCGCTGCCGCTCGGCGCCCCCGTCGAGGTCGAGGTCATGGTGCGGGTCCGCTCCTGATGGCCGCACGCGACTTCCTGCTCGACACCGGGGCGCAGTCCTCCCTGGGTCTGGGCGGCGAGCCGCCCGAGGTGAGCGAGCCGGCCCCCGCGAAGCTGGCCTCGACGGTCATGCTCGTGCGTGACGACGAGGGTCCGCTCGAGGTCTTCATGCTGCGTCGGGCCGGGTCGATGGCCTTTGCCGCGTCGATGCACGTCTTTCCCGGAGGGGGAGCCGACCGGCGCGACGCCGAGGACGAGCTGCCCTGGGCCGGCCCCGACGTCGGCGAGTGGGCAGAGGCGCTCGCGACCGACGAGGCGAGCGCCCGGATGCTCGTGGCCGCCGCGGTCCGGGAGATCTTCGAGGAGACGGGCGTGCTGCTCGCCTCCCCGGTCGAGGACGAAGGGGGATCCCCGCGCCTTGACCGGGAGGTCGTCGCGGACCTGCGGGCGAAGCTCGTCGCCCACGAGGTCGGTTTCGGCGAGGTCCTCCTCGAGCACCACCTCGTGCTGCGCAGCGACCTGCTGCGCTACCGCGCGCACTGGATCACCCCGGAGGTCGAGCCGCGCCGCTACGACACCCGGTTCTTCGTCGCCGCCGTCCCGCAGGGGCAGGCCCCCGACGGGGACACGAGCGAGGCCGACCTCTCCGAGTGGGTGCGCCCGCAGGCGGTCCTGGATGCCTTCGCCGACGGTGACCTGCTCCTGCTGCCGCCGACGCTCGTCTGCCTGGAGCAGCTGGCCGAGGTGACCACGGTCAGCGCCGCCCTCGCACAGGAGGTCGCCATCGCTCCGGTCATGCCTGAGTTCGTCATGACCGAGGCCGGTCCGACGATGCGGGCGCCGCTGCCGTGAGCCCGGCCGTCGCTCCCGAGCCGTCTGCGCCCTTCGGGTCGTGGTCGGGTGGTCAGGTGACGAGCCACGCCCACTGCCTGCTGCAGGGGAACCCGGGTCCGATGACCCTCGACGGGACCAACACCTGGGTGCTGCTCGCTCCCGGGGGCACCGAGGCGATGGTCATCGACCCCGGCGAGGACGAGGCGGCGCACCAGCAGCGGGTCGTCGACCACGTGAGCGCGCTCGGGGCCCGGGTCTCGCGGATCGTGCTCACCCACGGACACCACGACCACAGCGAGGGCGCGCCACGGCTGGCGCGTCTCACCGGCGCCCCGGTCCAGGCGGTCGGCCGCGGGCACGACGACCTCGCCGACGGTGACGTCCTGCGTGCGGGGGACCTCGAGGTCCGCGTGGTCACCACACCCGGTCACACCGCTGACTCGATCTCCTTCGCCCTGCCCGCCGACCACGCGCTCCTCACGGGGGACACCGTCCTCGGACGGGGGACGACCGTGGTCGCCCATCCCGACGGAGAGCTCGCCGCCTACCTCGACTCGCTGGAGCGCATCCGCACGCTCACCGGTGGGGGAGAGGTGGCCTCGATCCTTCCCGGCCACGGGCCGACCGTGCCGGACGCGAGCGCGATGGTCGACTTCTACAGGGTCCACCGGCGGGAGCGTCTCGACCAGGTGCGTCAGGCGCTCGCCGACGGGGCGAGCGACGCGGACGACGTCGTGGCCCGCGTGTACGCCGATGTCGACCGGTCGGTGTGGCCGGCGGCACGGCTGTCCGTGCTGGCCCAGCTGGCCTACCTGCAGGCGTGAAGGGCGACCGCGCCGCTCACCGGGGCGGACGAGCGGGTGGTGCCTGGCTCAGCGCGCGCGGCGCTGGAGGCGCTCGACGTCGGTGAGCAGTACGGCCCGCGCCTCGAGCCGCAGCCAGCCGCGGCCGGCGAAGTCAGCCAGCGCCTTGTTGACCGTCTCCCGTGAGGCGCCGACGAGCTGCGCCAGCTCCTCCTGGGTGAGGTCGTGGGCGACCATGAGCCCCTCCTCCACCGGACGGCCGAAGCGCTGGCTCAAATCGAGCAGGGCCTTCGCGACACGGCCGGGGACGTCGGTGAAGACGAGGTCGGCCAGGTTCTCGTTGGTGCGGCGCAGCCGCCGGGCGAGCGCGGCGAGCAGGGTGCCGGCGATGCGCGTGTGGTGACCGAGCAGGGTCACCAGCTGCTCGTGACCGAGCCCGATGAGCTGGGTCTCGGCGACGGCCGTGGCCGTGGCGGTGCGCGGTCCCGGGTCGAAGAGGCTGAGCTCTCCGAGCATCTCCGAGGGGCCGAGGATGGCCAGCAGGTTCTCCCGGCCATCAGTCGATGTCCGGCCGAGCTTGATCTTGCCCTCGGTGATCACATAGAGCCGATCGCCCTGGTCTCCCTCGTTGAAGAGGACGTCCCCGCGCTCCATGCGCACGGGGGTCATCGTCGCCATCACCTCTGCGGCGTCGGCGTCGTCAAGAGTCGCGAAGAGCGGGGCGCGGCGTACGACATCGATGTTCACACAGGCAGTGTGCCACGACAGCGATCCTTGCGGGCCTAGGCTGCTCGGGTGTCTGTCGACCGCGTGGAGTCCCCACTTGCCCTGACCCGTCGTGCCCGGCGCACCTACCGCGCCCTGCACGAGCGGTACCCGTACGCGCACTGTGAGCTGGACTTCGCGAACCCCCTGCAGCTGCTCGTCGCCACCGTCCTGTCCGCGCAGACCACCGACGTCACGGTCAACAAGGTCACCCCGGTGCTCTTCGCCCGCTGGCCCGGCGCTGCCGACCTCGCGGCCGCGGACCGCACCGAGATGGAGGAGGTCCTGCGACCGACGGGGTTCTACCGGGCGAAGACCACCTCCGTGCTGACCCTCGGTGCCGCGCTCGTCGAGAACCACGGGGGTGAGGTGCCCGGTCGACTGGCGGACCTGGTCAAGCTTCCCGGCGTCGGCCGCAAGACCGCCAACGTGGTCCTGGGCAATGCCTTCGGTGTCCCCGGGATCACGGTCGACACCCACTTCGGCCGACTGGCGCGGCGCCTGGGGTGGACGGACGAGGAGGACCCGGTCAAGGTCGAGCGCGCGGTGGGGGAGCTCTTCCCTCGCGCGGAGTGGACGATGCTCAGCCACGTGCTGATCTTCCACGGTCGCCGCACCTGTCACGCCCGTCGTCCGGCCTGTGGCGCCTGCCCGGTGACGCGGTGGTGCCCCTCCTACGGTGCGGGCGAGACCGACCCGGACAAGGCGGCACGGCTGTTGAAGTACGAGCTCGCACCCGGGGCGGAGGCGAAGCGGACGTGACGTCCGGCGACGAGAGCCCGCCCGAGTGGTTGCTGCGGACCGAGAGGGCCCTGCGCGCCGCGCCGCCCGAGTGGTTCACGACCTTCCGGCCGCCGCCCGACCCCGCGCGTCGCTCTGCGGTGCTCATGCTCTTCGGCCCCGGAGCCGAGGGGCCGGTCGTCGTCCTCACGGAGCGCTCGGAGACCTTGCGCAGCCACGCGAGCCAGGTCTCCTTCCCCGGCGGCAAGCTCGACCCCGGTGAGACCGCGGTGGACGCTGCCCTGCGCGAGACGTGGGAGGAGGTCGGTGTCGACCCCTCGACCGTGGAGATCGTCGGCTCCTTCCCCGATCTTTGGCTCAGCCCGAGCCAGAACGCCGTCACCCCGGTCATCGGCTGGTGCCGCGACCTGCGCCCGCTTCGCGTCGTGGACCGGGGGGAGGTGGCCCGCGTGGAGCAGATCCCCGTCGCCGACCTCGTCGAGCCGACGCACCGCTTCACGGTCAAGGGCCCGAACGGTTACGTCGGGCCGGGCTTCGAGGCTGCTGACCTCTTCGTGTGGGGTTTCACCGCACAGCTGCTCTCCGTGCTCCTCGACGCCGGCGGGGTGTCGAGGACCTGGGACGAGGCGGTGCGGCGGAGGTTGCCGTGGCGCTTCGTGCGGCAGTACCTCACCTCGCGGGGTGGGCGGAAGCCAGCCAGGTGATGAGCAGCTCGTTCATCGCCTCGGGTGCCTCCTCGGGCACGAAGTGACCGACGCCCGGGACCTCGCTGGTCTGCAACGGGCCGCAGGTGAGCCGGCGGCTCTCGGCTGCGAGCACCGGGAGTGACGTGGGGTCCCGCCGGCCGTGCACGTGCAGGACGGGCACGTCGATCGTCTCGCGGACCCGGTGGAGGTAGCGGATCCCGGACGGGGTGGCGCGGCAGCGGTAGAACCACCGGAGGTACTCCGCGGCAGCCTGGCCGGCGAAGGGGACGGACATGGCTTCGGTGTAGCGCTCGGCCACCTCGGGGGTGAGCCAGGCATCGTCGGGGCCGGACCACTCGCGCAGCCGGCGCGCCACGGTGAGGGGCTGGCGCTCCGGGGCGAAGGGGGCCTGCATCGCCCGCAGGTAGCGGTTGGCTCGCCACTGCAGGGGGTGACGCCACACGGCGCGATGGAAGACCGTGGGGTGAGGAACTCCGACGGGCGCGATGGCCGCCGTGACCTCGGGCTGGTGGCTGGGCATGCTCCAGGCGAACCAGGCCCCGAGTCCCTGACCGACGAAGGCCGCCCGGTGCCCGCCGGTGCTGCGCACGATCGCCGCGAGGTCATCGCAGGCGGTAGCGGCGTCGTACCCGGAGGGCGGCTTGTCGCTCGCACCGAATCCCCGCAGGTCGACAGCGACGGCGCGGTAGCCGGCTGCGGCCACGGCGGGCAGCTGGGCACGCCAGGACCACCAGAACTGCGGGTAGCCGTGGACGAAGACCACGACCGGACCGCTGCCCATGGCCGCGACATGGAACCGGGCACCGTTCGCCGAGACGAAACGGTGCTCCCACGGACCCTCGACGAGGGCTGCAGCGGCGTCGGGAGCGGTCAGCTGCCCGGCTTGATCGCGGTGACGGTCTCCTGGGCGTTGCGGATCGCGCGCTGCGGGACCGCGTTGGCCTTGGCCTTCTTCACCGCCCTGATCCCGAGCAGGCCGAGGAGGGCCGCGATGGCGAAGAGCACCAGCGTGATGATGAGGTAGCCCGCCCACACCGGCAGCCAGACCGCGATGACCTGGGCGAGGGTGTGGAAGAGGAAGATCAGCCCGAGGAGGGCGAGGAAGCCGGCAACGGCGAGGAAGGCGATGCCCTTGCCGCCGAAGGAGATGCCCTTGGTGACCTCGGCCTTGGCCAGCTGGATCTCGCTCTGGACGAGCGCCGAGAGGTCGTGCGTGGCGTCCGCGACGAGCTGGCCGACGGTCCGCTCGGTCTCGCCCGGCGCGGGCTGACCGGTCAGGCGGCTGGTGGCCCGCTCGGTCGGGGTGCGGGTGGCGCTGTCGTTGCTCATGCTGCTCCTGATCGCGACGGTAGCCCGCCGCGAGGGCCGGCCTGTGCAGCCTCAAGCCTACCCACGCGACGCCGACTCCACCGTCAGGCGAGCCACCGGGTCCTGTGATGTTCCCGCGGACGACGGCCCGGGCCCGGGTGGCGCGAGGGGGTGTCGGCCCCCGGTCCCCGGCCGAATCGCCCGGGCCAGAACAGGCGCCGAGTCGGGGGTGAGGGGCCGATTTGGCGCCGTGGCGATTGGTGTTCTAGTGTTTCATCTCGTCAGCCCGAGAGGGAGGAACGGACACCACGAGGCAGCCCTTGCCGGGTTGCACCAAGTAGGCCGGTCCCCAGGCTGACAGCCCCTTGTCCGAGTCATCGGATCCACGGTCGTGACGGCCGGGAAACGACGATTAGGAGCCCGGCAGCCCCGCTGCTACGGTGGGCCACCGCCGCTGAAAGTCCAAGCGCGTTCGGCTGTTCGCACTGCTCATCGAGCAGAGGACGGAGTTGACGCCCAAGCATGGATGCGGCAAAATGGAGAAGTTGCCCCTTGTGCGGTTCGCCTGGTTGGTGGGTTGTGTGGGGTGTGCGTGTGAATCTTGAGAACTCAACAGCGTGTCAATGATCGATGCCAATACCTCGTGTCTTTTGGCTGATTGTGTCTGGTCCTTTTGTGGGCTGGGTGTGGTTGGTTGGAGGGCGCATTATTTCTTTGGTTGATTGAGATTCAAACAGCGATTTTTTAACGCTGGTTGTTCTTGCTCAGCCGGGATTCTTACACCCTTTGTTGGGTTATTGATTGGCTTCTGATGCGTGCACTGCTTCGTGTGGTGTGTGTGTTGGGGGTTTTTATCATCAACGGAGAGTTTGATCCTGGCTCAGGACGAACGCTGGCGGCGTGCTTAACACATGCAAGTCGAACGGTGAAGCTCCAGCTTGCTGGAGTGGATCAGTGGCGAACGGGTGAGTAACACGTGAGCAACCTGCCCCAGACTCCGGAATAAGCACTGGAAACGGTGTCTAATACTGGATACGAGATGGAACCGCCTGGTTACCGTCTGGAAAGTTTTTCGGTTTGGGATGGGCTCGCGGCCTATCAGCTTGTTGGTGAGGTAATGGCTCACCAAGGCGACGACGGGTAGCCGGCCTGAGAGGGCGACCGGCCACACTGGGACTGAGACACGGCCCAGACTCCTACGGGAGGCAGCAGTGGGGAATATTGCACAATGGGCGAAAGCCTGATGCAGCGACGCCGCGTGAGGGATGACGGCCTTCGGGTTGTAAACCTCTTTCAGCAGGGAAGAAGCGAAAGTGACGGTACCTGCAGAAGAAGCACCGGCTAACTACGTGCCAGCAGCCGCGGTAATACGTAGGGTGCGAGCGTTGTCCGGAATTATTGGGCGTAAAGAGCTTGTAGGCGGTTTGTCGCGTCTGCTGTGAAAATCCGGGGCTCAACCCCGGACTTGCAGTGGGTACGGGCAGACTAGAGTATGGTAGGGGAGACTGGAATTCCTGGTGTAGCGGTGAAATGCGCAGATATCAGGAGGAACACCGATGGCGAAGGCAGGTCTCTGGGCCATTACTGACGCTGAGAAGCGAAAGCATGGGGAGCGAACAGGATTAGATACCCTGGTAGTCCATGCCGTAAACGTTGGGCGCTAGGTGTGGGCCTCATTCCACGAGGTCCGTGCCGCAGCTAACGCATTAAGCGCCCCGCCTGGGGAGTACGGCCGCAAGGCTAAAACTCAAAGGAATTGACGGGGGCCCGCACAAGCGGCGGAGCATGCGGATTAATTCGATGCAACGCGAAGAACCTTACCAAGGCTTGACATATACCGGAAACACTCAGAGATGGGTGCCCCTTTTTGGTCGGTATACAGGTGGTGCATGGTTGTCGTCAGCTCGTGTCGTGAGATGTTGGGTTAAGTCCCGCAACGAGCGCAACCCTCGTTCTATGTTGCCAGCACGTAATGGTGGGGACTCATGGAAGACTGCCGGGGTCAACTCGGAGGAAGGTGGGGATGACGTCAAATCATCATGCCCCTTATGTCTTGGGCTTCACGCATGCTACAATGGCCGGTACAATGGGCTGCGAAACCGCAAGGTGGAGCGAATCCCAAAAAACCGGTCTCAGTTCGGATTGGGGTCTGCAACTCGACCCCATGAAGTCGGAGTCGCTAGTAATCGCAGATCAGCAACGCTGCGGTGAATACGTTCCCGGGCCTTGTACACACCGCCCGTCAAGTCACGAAAGTCGGTAACACCCGAAGCCGGTGGCCCAACCCTTGTGGGGGGAGCCGTCGAAGGTGGGACTGGCGATTGGGACTAAGTCGTAACAAGGTAGCCGTACCGGAAGGTGCGGCTGGATCACCTCCTTTCTAAGGAGCTTTAAATATCGGCCGGCTGCTGTGATGGTGGTTGGTCGTGGCCTGGTTTTGTCGGCGAATGTTCGGCAGCTGGGTGCTCTGGGTGGAACATCGATTATTTGACATTCTCGCGTGGTCATCAGCGTGTGAGTACCTGCTCCTTCCTTTGTTGGGGGGTTGTGGTGGAAAGCTGCTGGTGGGTGTGTGGGGGTGTTTGACACGTTGTTGGGTCCTGAGGGTTCAGGCGTTTGCTTGTTCCTGATGGCCAACGAGAGCCGGCCGCGCCGTGATGCGTGGTGGGTGTTGGTTGTGGGCCCTGCCTGGTTGGTGAACCGCTGGTGTCTCCCGTGTTGTGGGGGGTGTTGGTAGGCGCTGGCGTGAGGGTGGGGTGCTGCCCGTATGTTGAGAACTACACAGTGGACGCGAGCATCTTTGTGGCTCAAGTTTTTAAGGGCGCACGGTGGATGCCTTGGCACCAGGAACCGAAGAAGGACGTAGGAATCTGCGATAAGCCTCGGGGAGTCGATAACCAGACTGTGATCCGAGGATTTCCGAATGGGGAAACCCGGCTGGAGGCAAGTCCAGTCACTCCCGGCTGAATATATAGGCCGGGTAGAGGGAACGTGGGGAAGTGAAACATCTCAGTACCCACAGGAAGAGAAAACAATTGTGATTCCGTGAGTAGTGGCGAGCGAAATCGGATGAGGCCAAACCGGTTGTGTGTGATAGCTGTCAGGCGTTGCATGATCGGTGTTGTGGGACCTTTGTCCCGGGACTGACATTCCGGGCTGGAGTAAAAAATCTGCGTCATAGTCGAAGAGTCTTGAATGGCTCGGCACAGAGGGTGCGACCCCCGTAGACGAAATGGCATGGACTTCAGACGAGTGTTCCCAAGTAGCACGGGGCTCGAGAAATCCCGTGTGAATCTGGCGGGACCACCCGCTAAGCCTAAATATTCCCTGGTGACCGATAGCGGACAAGTACCGTGAGGGAAAGGTGAAAAGTACCCCGGGAGGGGAGTGAAATAGATCCTGAAACCGTGTGCCTACAATCCGTCGGAGCCTCCTTGTGGGGTGACGGCGTGCCTTTTGAAGAATGAGCCTGCGAGTTAGTGCTCAGTGGCAAGGTTAACCCGTGTGGGGAAGCCGTAGCGAAAGCGAGTCCGAATAGGGCGAATGAGTCGCTGGGTCTAGACCCGAAGCGGAGTGATCTACCCATGGCCAGGTTGAAGCGACGGTAAGACGTCGTGGAGGACCGAACCCACTTAGGTTGAAAACTGAGGGGATGAGCTGTGGGTAGGGGTGAAAGGCCAATCAAACTCCGTGATAGCTGGTTCTCCCCGAAATGCATTTAGGTGCAGCGTCACGTGTTTCTTACCGGAGGTAGAGCTACTGGATAGCTGATGGGCCTCACCAGGTTACTGACGTTAACCAAACTCCGAATGCCGGTAAGTGAGAGCGTGGCAGTGAGACTGCGGGGGATAAGCTCCGTGGTCGAGAGGGAAACAGCCCAGATCACCAGCTAAGGTCCCTAAGCGTGTGCTAAGTGGAAAAGGATGTGGAGTTGCCGTGACAACCAGGAGGTTGGCTTAGAAGCAGCCACCCTTTAAAGAGTGCGTAATAGCTCACTGGTCAAGTGATTCCGCGCCGACAATGTAGCGGGGCTCAAGCACACCACCGAAGCTGTGGCATTAGCATTATTGCTCGGCATCATCCTTTCGGGGGTGGTGTCCAGGCGTGTTGATGGGTAGGGGAGCGTCGTGTGGCGAGCGAAGCGGCGGAGTGATCCAGCCGTGGATGCCACACGAGTGAGAATGCAGGCATGAGTAGCGAAAGACGGGCGAGAAACCCGTCCGCCGAATAACCAAGGGTTCCAGGGTCAAGCTAATCTGCCCTGGGTAAGTCGGGACCTAAGGCGAGGCCGACAGGCGTAGTCGATGGACATCCGGTTGATATTCCGGAACCGGCGAAGAACCGCCCATGATGAATCTAGTGATGCTAAACGCCTGAAACTCACCGCAGAGGTCTTCGGATCTCACTGGTGAGCGGAACGCGTGACCCGATCTGGTAGTAGTCAAGCGATGGGGAGACACAGGAAGGTAGCCTCCGCGTGGCGATGGTTGTCCACGTCCAAGGGTGTAGGGAGTCAGGTAGGTAAATCCGCCTGGCATCAATCCTGAGACCTGATGGTGACCGCTTTTGCGGGAAGTAGGGTGATCCTATGCTGTCGAGAAAATCCTCTAGCGAGGTTCTAGCCGCCCGTACCCCAAACCGACTCAGGTGGTTAAGTAGAGAATACTAAGGCGATCGAGTGAATCGTGGTTAAGGAATTCGGCAAAATGCCCCCGTAACTTCGGGAGAAGGGGGGCCTGGACCTTGAAGCTCTTCACGAGCTAGGGGAAAGGGCCGCAGAGACCAGGGAGAAGCGACTGTTTACTAAAAACACAGGTCCGTGCGAAGTCGCAAGACGATGTATACGGACTGACGCCTGCCCGGTGCTGGAAGGTTAAGAGGACCGGTTAGTTCCCCTTGTGGGAGCGAAGCTGAGAATTTAAGCCCCAGTAAACGGCGGTGGTAACTATAACCATCCTAAGGTAGCGAAATTCCTTGTCGGGTAAGTTCCGACCTGCACGAATGGCGTAACGACTTCTCCACTGTCTCAACCACGAACTCGGCGAAATTGCATTACGAGTAAAGATGCTCGTTACGCGCAGCAGGACGGAAAGACCCCGGGACCTTCACTATAGCTTGGTATTGGTGATCGGGACGGCTTGTGTAGGATAGGTGGGAGACTATGAAGCATGCACGCTAGTGTGTGTGGAGTCATCGTTGAAATACCACTCTGGTCGTTCTGGTTATCTAACCTCGGTCCGTGATCCGGATCAGGGACATTGCCTGGTGGGTAGTTTAACTGGGGCGGTTGCCTCCTAAAATGTAACGGAGGCGCTCAAAGGTTCCCTCAGCCTGGTTGGCAATCAGGTGGCGAGTGCAAGTGCACAAGGGAGCTTGACTGCGAGACAGACATGTCAAGCAGGGACGAAAGTCGGAACTAGTGACCCGACGGTGGCTTGTGGAAGCGCCGTCGCTCAACGGATAAAAGGTACCCCGGGGATAACAGGCTGATCTTCCCCAAGAGTCCATATCGACGGGATGGTTTGGCACCTCGATGTCGGCTCGTCGCATCCTGGGGGTGGAGTATCTCCCAAGGGTTGGGCTGTTCGCCCATTAAAGCGGCACGCGAGCTGGGTTTAGAACGTCGTGAGACAGTTCGGTCCCTATCCGCTGTGCGCGTAGGAAACTTGAGAGAGGCTGACCCTAGTACGAGAGGACCGGGTTGGACGAACCTCTGGTGTGTGAGTTGTCCTGCCAAGGGCACCGCTCATTGGCTACGTTCGGGAGTGATAACCGCTGAAAGCATCTAAGCGGGAAGCATGTCTCAAGATGAGGTTTCCATGAACTACGGTTCGAGAGGCTCCCAGTAGACTACTGGGTTGATAGGCCAGACGTGGAAGTGCAGCAATGCATGGAGCTGACTGGTACTAATAAGCCGATGACTTGATACACACACAACACTTGTTGCGTAAAAAAGTAATGTTCGCGTCCACTGTGCAGTTCCCGAGATACGGTCACACCTCCCACACAGGGTGGTTCCACGTATTTCCATAGAGTTACGGCTGTCACAGCGAAAGGGAAACGCCCGGTCCCATTCCGAACCCGGAAGCTAAGCCTTTCAGCGCCGATGGTACTGCACTGGAGACGGTGTGGGAGAGTAGGACGCAGCCGGACAAA